>NZ_QTLN01000002.1:0-454175 GCF_003602735.1 Bacteroides sp. AF39-16AC
GTGGTACACGTTTCAAATGCTACCCGGGTCCCTTTTCAAGTGTTAGCTACACCGCCTGAGTGGGTATTATAATAAAATATGCAGTATATGTATAATAAACTTGCCTCCGGTTAACTCACAAGGTGTTATTTTGCAATATTTTTCACCTGTATCCTTGACATATGGATTCTTTATTGGCTTTGACGAAATTTTAAAGGAGAGCTTATGCAGCATCTCCTTTATCTTTCCAATCAGTCAGTACATTCTCAAGTCCAGCACTTGGCATTGGATTTGACTACCACTTTGGTAAATTTCTGAAGTTCGGTTATCAATGCCTGCACTTCATTCCTTGTCGGTTCGGGAAGGGTAATGTCCTGTCGTGAGTTCCTGCCGATATTGACTTGTACAGGAGAACACATGCTGACAAGTTCAACCATTTCGGGCAAGTCGAATTTTATCAGAGGTTCACAGGTCACATAGGTTCTCATTCCAAGGCTCGCCAGTTTTTGCATGGCTTTGGCACGTTTCCGGGTACCTGGAGCATTCCTTACGATGTCCGGATAAAAGACATTGGTTTCAATGGTCGTGCACAAAACCGATTTCTTCATTACCGGATGCCCTATGAACTCCAAGAAACGTATGGGGTCCTTGGATTGGAAAAGATAGTTATTATCAAACTTGTCACAATAATCCAGAACCCGGGCAATCCAGTCCGAAGGTACGTCGAAAGCCCATGCGTCCGTTCCGCTACCAACGAAAATAAAATTGCCGTTACCCAGGTTTACTTCCAGTTCCTTGGGGTCAAACCGTATAGGAAGCAGACCATCGAATTTTTTCATGTAACAATAGGGGCAGTCATGAAAACATATTCCTTTTATTGCATTCCACGTGTGGGTAACAAAAGGATACATGTTACCCCGGCTTTTTGTCAGTGCCATAATTGTTTTTTTAAAGGGGTGATTAAATCAGTGTATTGTAAATATCAATGTTCCGAAGTTCTTCTCTTCGGTCTTATAGGCGTTGCCCACATGGCTTCTGATTTCCTTTTCATCCATTGTGTCATCTTCCCAGCCATCAATGAAATACTCAGTAGCCAATTCCTCGTCAACACCCCATTTGCACATCCAGCAGGCTAACCTGAAGATGCAGTTTCCCCTGTTGCCTTTTTTCCAATATTCAGGATTGTTCCTTTTCCAGTGGGAGTTCATGATGCTGATGATGCTTTTGTCCGACACTGTTCTTGTCCCGGATGATTGTGGCATCTGTACCTGTGGCTTTATGGTGGGGACATAAGGGTACGGTTCAGGATTTGGATTGGTCCAGATGTCAGGATCGTAACTCAGATAATTTCTGCGTGCCAGGTCTTTACAGCTTGCATCATTTCTGTTTGCCACATAGAATTTATCCAGTAGCTGTCCATACAAATCTTCATGTCTGGCCGGATCTGTATTGTCATGCAAAACCAGAGCCTTCAGTCCATTTCCACTGGGTGTAACAAAAACACTCAGGACACATTCGGTTATCATCAGCTTGTTCCGTAACCGGATCATTTCATCCGGTGTTGCTATATGGTCAAAATCCAATGCCGTCACACGCGAGTATTCAATCAGCCCCGCACCGTTAAGTTCCCTGAATGTACCGTTATAGGCAACAGCGGGCAGGAGTCTGGCTTTCCATTTCCGCATGTCACCTGGAGCTACACTTCTGATATGCTCTATTGCCTGCTTCAATGTATAGTCTCCAAACTCATTGTCATGCAATTGCATGTCTCCCGTGCGAATCATCTGTATAACATCTCCTAACTCAGGATAAGCCAGGTTGTACTTTGTCCAATTAATCTTTTCTGTCAATGTCGTTTTCATATTCTTTACCATAGACTTTATTGCTTTTTTATCCATCTGAGATTATCAGCCGCATTGTTGGACATGTCGCCGTCAATATGCTCCACTTCCGTATAGGCCTTCGGATCAGGATTGACCAGGAATGTCTCAGCAACGAGGAGATCGACATAAGCCTTCTCCCCGCCGATGATGATGTACTGTCTGCCGTTTGCCTCCCCGAATACCGGTACATTGCCTCCATTTGCGGATGATGGCATTGCCAGACCGGTACGGGAACCTCCTTTTTCAAGGCTTTTTCTGACATCCGACCATAACCTGTATTTCCTGATGTCCCTCATGCCCCGTGAATACAGACCTTCATACAGGTCACAGAGGAAGTCCACACTGTCATATATCCCCAGTTCATAGGCCTTCTCGAACCATCCTGTCGCTTCCTTGTACATTACGGGAGTCCCAAACAGCCCTTTGAGGCGTATATGCCCCATTGTGAAAGCCGACAGTCCGTCACCTGAATCCGCAGCCTGTCCGAGTAACCCGATACCTTTCCCTATATCCTGCGGACATCCCTGCCCTTCCAGGTATATATGGCCCAGATTGGCTTTGGCTGTGGGGAATTTATCTGCAATACTCTCTAGAAGAGCGATTGCCTTGCCGGTATCATGCTTTACAGCCATCCCTTTCAGGTAATATATGGCAACGGCGTTGATTCCATATACGAATCCCTGTGTAGCCGAACGGTCATACCATAGGAAAGCCTCGTCGGCATTTCCCTTATCCTCATAATACAGACCGGTTAGATACTGAGCCTCTGCATCACCTGCCTGGGCCTTTTCCAAAATTCTTTTTGTTTCTGTTTTCATGTTTCTTTCATTTTTGAAATTGAACATTTTTTTAAAATCACACATGTAAGGATTTCGGGGTTTTGTCAGACGGCAGTTTTTTATGTGTGTAAGTTGAAGTGGGAGAATATGCGGATGATGGTCCGATGGATTTGTCCGGCAATCGTTTCGGTATGTCAAGACTTTCCGGTAAAGTTATCAGATGAAGATGATAGCCAGAACCGAGGGAGTGAGTGTTAGTACGGTCTAGAGATTGAAAAAGATGTTCGGGCTGTAGAAATAATGATGAGGACTATATATGTTTTAAAAACAGCTGATTTTTTTTACTGACGTTTCCGCGGCCGAATAGTTTCTTTGCGGTGCCAAACGAAAAATGTACCAGGCTGATCTAACGGAGACCGAATGGCGTATATAACAAAAGTGTTAAATTTGCAGGAAGAGTAAAATATGATTTGTAATGCTGTATTTTTTAGTTAAGACTAGTTGTCAATGGCATATGCCTCTTTTCGAATTCCCAAAGTGACAGTTGTTTTATCACCACTATCGTAAATGAGGTTCTTTGTCGGAGTTGGGCTTATTGTTAGAGAAATTACGTGAAGATATACGTGTGAAACATAGCATGGGACCAATTGTAAATAGTATCGTGGACAATCAAAATGTCAAAGGGGAACAATGCTTCCTTGAACGGTGTTGACGGGAATAAAAAGCAAAAGGCATAAAACGTAATATCATAGTAGATAAAAATCTTTTTCTTTTAACTATTAGAATACGTACTTTTGATAGTGTAGTTGTCTTAATATAAGATATTGCTAACAATCATTACTAAATAATACTAAATATGAAACACTTATTCTTTGCTCTTCTGTACTTTTTCGCAACAGTGGCAACGGCCCAAACACTGAGCGAGTATCCTGATTTTGAAAGATATCAAAAGGATAATGAACGCATCATTCAAAACAAAACTTATCCGAAAGTGATTTTTATCGGAAATTCCATTACCGACGGATGGGCTAGCAAACGCCCCGTTTTTTTTACAGGTCATCAATTTTTAGGTCGTGGCATCAGCGGTCAAACCAGTCCGCAACTCCTGCTCCGCTTCCAAAAAGATGTGATTGACCTTAAACCAAAAGCTGTTGTCATCAACATCGGTACGAACGACATAGCCGAAAATACTGGTAAGTACAGCATCGAATATACGGTGAGTAACATCAAATCAATGGTAGAGTTAGCCAAATCACATAAAATCAAAGTGTATCTTTCTTCGGTTCTTCCGGTTGATGTGTATCCTTGGAGAAAAGACATTACGGATGCAGTGAAACAGATTTATGAGCTGAATGTGCGGATCCGGCAACTTGCCAAAGCAAAACATGTACACTACATTGATTACTTCAGTGAAATGAGCAAAGAGAACGGAGGCATGATTGATGAATATACGTATGATGGTGTCCACCCTACAGATAAAGGATATGAGGTTATGGAAAAAATCGTATTGTCTGCCATCAAATAGCCACAGATACAAACCGTTATTATGGACTCTCAATATTCAAATGGAATGCAAGAAAAGGGGGGGGATTCTATCAGTCATTTTAGACAAGTTTATGATGAACTGTATCCTAAATTGATGGTTCATGCATGTAAATTTGTTGATGAAGAGGTTGCTGAAGATATAGTACATGATGTATTTGTCGCTTACTGGGAACAACATCATATGATTGTTTCCAGTAGGCTGGCCGCCTTTCTATTCAAAGCCACGCAAAACAGTTGTCTAAACTATCTGAAGCACCAAAAGGTAGTGGAGAACTACCGGGAACAGTGGCAACTGGCCATTGATCGTTGTGAATATTACAACCAGAAAATTGAATCGACTGTTTCGATGTCTGAAACGAATGAGGAGTTGAACTATAAGTTGCTGGAAAATGCAATCAGGCAATTGCCTCCCAGACGTGCGGAAGCTTTAAACTTATTCTACTTCGAAGGGAAGTCACAAAAGGACATAGCCAATCAGATGCATGTGTCCTTACGTACGGTACAGACACACCTTGCCCAAGCCATCGCGGAATTGCGCAAGTCCTTGAGGCATGTCGGAATTTGGATTGCTCTAATGTTGAATTATATATTACTGTAATATGGATTTAAATGTATTAAAGCGTTTTTTAAATCATTCCGCTTCGGAGGAGGATTACAAAAAGATCAACAAATGGAGAAGGGAAGAACCTGCTAACTCGACTTTTTTGTTCTCGTTGGAGGAAATCTGGTCGAAAAAAGAAGAAGCCAACTATGCAACAAAGATACATCTGAATGCATCTTACCAAAAGATGATAGAGAAGATGATGAGTAGATCTGAATCCAAAATTAAGGAACAGGAGACATACAATACAACACAAAAAAACGATATCCATAAACCTAAATCATCACTCTTCCTAAAAATAACTGCATCAATAGCAATTGTATTGTCAGTAGGGTTGGGAACGTTATATTACATGGAGGTTACACGACCGGTTGGATTTAATACGGTAATTGTCCCCAACTCGCAGACAGCCAATTTGGTATTGGAGGATGGTACACACATCTGGTTGAACTCAGGTAGCCGGTTTACTTATCCCACCAAATTTGCTAGGGGTTACCGTACGGTCAAACTGGCAGGTGAGGCTTTGTTTCAAGTGAACCGTGATGAACACAAGCCGTTTTTGGTGGAAACGGAGAGGTTGAAAGTACGTGTACTGGGTACTACATTTAATGTGAAATCGTATTCCGGTGAGGATCCAACAGTTCTCTTAAAAGAAGGGCAGGTGGAAGTGTATACTGATAAGAATAAAAATATACGGATAAAGCCCAATCAAATGCTGACAGTCTCTCTCGAAACGGGTCTGAGTTCGATTCGTGAAATGGATGCTTCTACGGCTGGTACGTGGCGGACGGGGGAACTGATGTTCCCCGGGGAAACACTGAAGACCATTGTGTTGGAATTGAAACGGAAATTCGACAGGGAAATTGTCATTGAAGATCCTTCGCTTGAAAAAAAACGGTTCTTCTGCCACGTGCATAGGGAATCGACCTTGACGGAGGTCTTGGACCTGTTGCAGGAAAGTGGGCAATTGACGTATCTGGAAAAAGAACATATATTTATAATAAGAAAGGAGGACAATTAACAGAAAAAGAAGAAAAAGAAAAAGGATTGCAAATTGTTGCAGCAATTCACAATCCTTGTCGTCGAATAAATTAATTAAAGATTAAATCAATTACTCAGTTACAAATTTATGAAAAATCCAACCAGTTATTTCTATCTAAAAGAATGCGTAACTTTTTTTAGTAGATGGAATAGGAACTCTTGCAGTTTTGTGCTTTTGTTAACATTTTTATTCCTATTTAACGGAGTACTTGCATTGCATGCTCAAAATGTTACCATTTCACTGGATGTGAAAAACAAAAGCATCACGGAGGTGCTATCAATCATTGAAAAAAAGAACAATCTGTTTTTTACTTATGATTACAATCTGTTCAATCCCAAGCGAAAGATTTCGGTGTCTTTAAAAAATAAAAAGATTGAGGAAATCTTGAAGGTGGTTTTCAAAGGGGAAAATATCGGCTATAAAATTAAGGGAAAGAATGTGGTGTTGTATAAAATTGATTCCAAAGTGTCGAAAGGACAGCAGAGGAGTGCCAAAAGGATTTCGGGGATTATCCGAGACCTCTCTGGTGTTCCTATCATCGGCGCTTCCATTGCTGTGGAAAACGGTGCCGGTGGTACCATTTCTGATTTGAATGGTAAATTCTCTTTGAATGCGCACGAAAACGACTTGCTGACGATTTCGTACATCGGTTTCGGCAAGAAGGAACTGAGAGTGAAGAAGGATTATTACGAAATTACGCTGGAAGAGGATGCCAATCTAGTTGATGAAGTGGTAGTTGTGGGGTATGGTACGCAGAAGAGAGGTAACTTGACGGGAAGTATTGCTTCGTTAAAGACCAAGGAGATCAATACGACTGTGAGCTCCAGCCTGGCGCAATCTTTACAGGGTAAGATGCCGGGATTGCAGATAAGACAGCAGAATGGTGAGCCGGGTACTTTTAATTCTATGATTAACATCCGCGGCTATGGAGAACCTTTGTATGTCATCGATGGTATTGTACGCGATGGTAGCGTTGAATTCCAACAATTGAATCCTAGTGACATCGAAAGTGTTTCGGTGTTGAAGGACGCTTCCGCTGCAGTATATGGCATGAATGCCAGTAATGGTGTGATTGTGGTGACTACGAAGAGAGGGGAATCCCACCGTCCTCAGTTTACGTATTCGGGTAATGTGGGCTGGCAGAAGGTTACTGACCGTCCCCTCATGGCCAATGCGGCCCAATATCTGGAAATGTACGATGATGCGATTTTTTATAGAGACGGGGTGCATAGTATTACCAATGAAGAACTAAATAAGTGGAGAGCTGGCGGACCGGGTTATGAAAGCACGGACTGGTACAATGAAACCATGAAAAAAGCCAGTTTGAGACATAATCATAACTTGTCTATTGAGGGTGGCAATAAGATTATGAAATACTTCCTCAGTTTCAGCTACTATGATGAAGACGGTATTTTCAAGAGTGGGGATATGGGTTATGACCGCTATACGTTCAGAAGCAATGTTTCTGCCAAATTGAACCGTTATCTGACAACGGATGTGATGGTTTCGGGCCGTTATGGCATGAGGGATTTCCCGGGTGGTGATGGCTTTATATGGATGTACAAAGGTACCATCATCAGTCATCCGAACGAACGTCCGTATATTAACGATGACCCGGCTTATCCGGCGAATATCTACAATCAGGAAAATCCGGTGGTGATGTCACAGAAAAAGCATGCAGGGTATACGGTGGACAAGAACAAATCGCTTCAGTCGGCTGTTTCGCTGACTTATGATGCGCCTTTCTTGAAGGGACTGCAGGCGAAAGGCACCATTGCCTATGACAGCTATAGTGTATTCAATAAAAATTTATGGAAGAGTTATCGCATTTATTCGTCCGATTTGAATTATCAGTTGAAAAACAAGCCGCGTATTGCCAATAATGTGGAAGATGCAGACCGCATTGTGTTGCAGGCGCAGGTGACATTCGACAGAACCTTCCTGGACAAACATCATGTTTCGGCATTAGTTGCTTACGAACAGAAGAAATATGAGAAGAAACACTCTTACTTGAAACGTGAATATGATTTTTACACGACAGATGTGATGGATTATGCATCGGGGGTACAGACGAATAGCGGTACGGAACATGAAGAGACAACTATGGCATACATCGGTAAATTTAACTATGACTACATGGGTAAGTATTTATTTGAATATGCTTGCCGTTATGACGGCTCTTACCGTTATGCACCCGGCAAAAGATGGGCGTTCTCTCCTTCTTTATCAGCCGGCTGGAGAATCTCTGAAGAAAGCTTTATCAAAGATAATTTTTCGTTTATTGATAATTTGAAAATCCGTGGTTCTTATGGCGTCATTGGTGAAAATGTAGGAGAGCCATTCCAACACGTGATGGGTTTCACACCTAATGTGAATATTGGTTATGAGTTTGAAGATGGCAAGTTCCTGGGTACGATGGCAGCTCCGGGTGTGATCAATCGGGACTTTACGTGGGTGCGTTCGGAGATGTATAATGTGGGGGTCGAGTTTTCTGTGCTAAGAAACAAACTGAATTTTGAACTTGACTTCTATAAGAAACACAAGAGCGGAAAGTTGAAAATCAGAGAAGGCAACTTGCCGAATACGTTTGGTGGATCAATGCCGGTGGAGAATGTGGAAAGTGAACGTACACAGGGTTTTGACTTGACCATTTCTCACAAAAATCGCATCAATGATTTCTCTTACAGCGCTTCTTTCAACATGAATATTGCCAGAACCATGCATCGCACAGTGGATAAACCGGCTGCACGAAGCAGTTACGACCGTTGGAAGAATGGATATACAAACCGTTGGAATGACTTGGTTTGGGGATTCGACAAAGTCGGACAGTTCCAAAATTATGAAGAGATTTTACATGGGGCTATTCATTGCGACAATAGAGGAAATACGCAGTTGTTGCCGGGTGATTATATCTATGATGATTATAACGGTGATGGTGTGATCAATGGTTATGATACCAAACCGATATTCAGAAACAAGACACCGAAACTCTTTTATGGTTTTACGTTGAATGCACAATGGAAAAATATGGATTTGACAATGGTGTTCCAAGGTGCTGGTATGTACAACATCCGTTTCAATGAGGTATTCAGCCAAATGTTCTTCAACAATGGTAATTTACCTGCTTATTTCTTTGACAGATGGCATTTGGAGGATTCCTATGATCCTGACAACACCAATTGGGTGCCTGGTAAATGGCCTGCTAATCGTTTCTCTCAGGAAATGGGTTCTTCTTACCGCGATAGTCAGGCATGGAACATGAAAGCGTCTTATTTACGCCTGAAGAGCTTTGAAGTGGGTTATATATTGCCTAGAACATTTACTAAAAAATATGGTGTTGAAAATTTGAGACTCTATTTCAATGCATACAATCTCTTTACATTCACCGACTCGTTCTTGAAACAGTTTGACCCTGAAAAGACGGAGGGTGACTATGGTGCCGGATACAACTATCCTTTGACAAAGAGTTTTAATGTAGGCTTAAGTGTTTCATTCTAAATATTATACGTATGAAAAAGATGTTAAATTTTAAATATGTAATTGTGGGGTTCTTGCTCGTGTTATGTGGAGCTTGTTCTGATTTTCTGGATTTAGAACCAAAAAATAAAATACCGGGTGAAAGTGTCTTGTCGGATCCCAATGGTATCAAGTCGTTTCTAGCTGATCTCTATTATGGTTCACCGATTGAAGATTTTGTATATATGCCTGCTGCCGGATTTAACGCCAGAGGGAATACTGGTTCTTTGACGTTGGCGCAATATGCGCTGGAAGCCATCCATTCGGAATGGCCCAACTGGAACCAATTTGCCAATGACTGGTGGAATAAGGGGTATTTTTTGAACAGAAATATCAATCTGCTGATGACGTATATTCCCAATTTGGATATTTCGGTAGAGGAAAAGGATGCGTTGATGGGGGAAGCCCATTTCTTAAGGGCGTATACTTATTTTGGTTTGGCGAAGCGTTATGGGGGGGTATCCATCATTACGAAGTATCAGGAGTTTGAGCCGAATACGGATAACTTGAAGGTACCTCGTAGCACAGAAAAAGAAACGTGGGATTTTGTGATGGAGGAATGTGACAGGGCGATTCGTCTGTTGCCGGAAACCAGAAACAATCCGAGTGAAGAGAAGCGCAGGGCGACGAAGTGGACGGCGTATGCTCTGAAGTCAAGGGCAGCATTACATGCAGCTTCTGTAGCTAAATATTGGGACAAGGCTCCGTTGGAAGGGGAAGCGGTGGATAAGAATTTTGTTGGTTTGGACAAGTCAGATGCCAGCCGTTATTATCAGGCTTGCATAGATGCTTCTAAAGCTATCATCGCTTCCAATAGGTTTGGGTTGTATAAGGCGCATCCAGGTAGTGTGCAAGAAGCGATTGCTAACTACAGAGCGCTTTTCACAGATCCGAATGTGGCTGGTGAAGAGGCTATTTTTATCAAAGGCTATGGAGCTCCGGGTACTCGGATTGCACATGATTATGATGCCTGGAACAATCCGAATCAGAATGCGGAAGGATTCCCTCACAGAGGTAGAACCAATCCAATTCTTGAGTTGATTGACTTGTATGAGGATTATACCAATCCGGGGCATGCTGCTCCGATCATCACTACGGAAGATGGAAAGGTGAGCGATAATGAAGGCTATCGTCCGTATGTTGCTTATCGCCATTTTGATTCGCCGGAGGAAATCTTCAAGCATAAGGATGCCCGCTTTTTTGCTTGCATCACGTATCCGAACAGTGTGTGGAAAGGGAAGAAGATTGTAATCCAGGGGGGGGTGATTAAACCGAATGGTGACTTGATGAGTTCACCGGGTGCTTGTGAACATAATGGTAAGACGTATTATACATTCGGTGCTCAATTCTCGAAGGATTATTCGGGTTTTGACGGTACACCGAACTGTACGCGTACGGGGTTCTTGATGCGCAAATTCTTAAATGAGAACCTGACCGTGACCAAGGAGTTGCAGTCGACTACCGACTTTATGGATTTCAGATACGCCGAAATCTTGCTGAACTTTGCGGAAGCGGTTGTTGAAAAGGGTGAAACGGATGGTAATTTGCTGGATATGGCCAAGAAGGGACTGAATGACTTGCGTAAGAGAGCAGCTCATACTACAGAGGTTGACTTGACTCTTGATAATGTGTTGCGCGAAAGGAGAATTGAGTTGGCTTTTGAAAATAAGGGTTACTGGGATTTGATTAGACGCAGGGATTTCCATTCGGAATTCGATAACCGCCGTAAAATGGCGTTGGTGCCTATGATTGATTTACGAGGGGAAAAGCCTCAGTATATTTTTGTGCGTAAGTTTGTACCGGGTGCAAACTCTTGTACTTTCCAAACGCATCATTATTACAGACATATTCCTGGAACTTCTACCAATGGTTTAACTCAGAATCCAAAACACTAATTTAACAATAGCAACTATGAAACGTAACATTAAAAATATGGCTTTCGCTTTGCTGACATTGTTTGCAGTCACTTCCTGCGACTTGTTGGAAATAGACAACTATGATGGTCCGAATGCTACCATTGAAGGCAAAATCTTAGACATTGAAACTGGCGAACTGGTTGAACAGGATATTATTGACGGGGCACAAATCGAATTTATCGAACATGGGTTTGAGAATCCTGAAACGCAATACATGGTAATTAAGAACAATGGTACGTATCGAAACAACGTGATGTTTGCAGGTTCGTATACGATGAGTCTGATGCGTGGTAACTTTGTGTCTGTCAAAGATCAAGAAGTTGTGGTGAAAGGTAATACGGTATATGACTTCAGAGTGCAGCCTTACATCCGTATTAAAAATGCTTCCATTCAAAAAAATGGTAGCAAGGTTGTGGCTAAGTTCCGTCTAGAAAAGACGGTTGACCAAGAGGTGGCGGAAGTGGCTCTTTACGGTCACCGTGAACCGAATGTTGGCGAACCACTCAAGGAGTTTGTGGTAAAGCAAGGTGTGGATAACTCGTACCTTGGCAATGAGTTTACATTGGAATTGGACTTAAAACATGAAAATATAAAATCCGGCACGCAATATTACTTTAGAATTGGCGCAAGAATTAACATTGGCGGTGCGAAATTCAATTACGTTCCTGCAGTAAGACTAGCTTTGTAAGATGAAGAGACAATTACTCACTATAGGCTCTTTATGGGTCTGTTCTCTACTTTTTGCACATCCTTGTTCTTCGGGACAAGAAATGCAATGGATCGATCATGTTGAAATGTATACGTCTAAACGTCCACCGGTGGAAAAAAGACTTTTCCGGTCAGAAGTCGTCGAACGGGTTATTGAGGAGACGGTCACTCTACTGAAAAATGAGAAGCTCAAATGGATGTTTGCCAACTGTTTTCCCAACACATTGGACACGACGGTGTTTTATGAATCGGAACCGGAGGACGACACTTTTGTGGTAACGGGGGATATTCCGGCAATGTGGCTTAGGGATTCTTCCGCCCAGGTGTGGCCTTATCTGATGTACGCCAATGAGGACGAGCGGTTGAGGAAAATGATTCGGGGGGTGATTCTACGACAGTTCAGATTAGTTCTGCTGGATCCGTATGCGAATGCGTTCTACCGTGATCTCTCTGGAAAAGGGGAGTGGCAAAATGACAGGACACCAATGAGAGGGGGAATTCACGAAAGAAAGTGGGAAATCGACTCGCTGTGTTATGTTGTTCGTCTGGCTTATCATTATTGGAAAGTAACCGGTGATGACAGCGTTTTTACAGCGGAATGGATGCAGGTGGTTGAATCTATCCTGACAGTTTTCAAAGACCAGCAACGGAAGGAGAATCGGGGTAATTATTCGTTTTTACGTGTGACGGACCGGCAGTATGACACGTTATCCAACGATGGATATGGAAATCCGGTCCGTGCCAACGGACTGATTGCCTCTTCTTTTCGCCCTTCGGATGACGCGACTGTTTATCCGTTCCTGATTCCTTCCAACTTTTTTGCTGTGACCAGCTTGCGTCAGATGGAGGAGATCCTATTGAAGGTGAACAAAAACAAAGCAATGGCTCGTGCGTGCAATGTGTTGTATATGGAAGTGGGCGAAGCGTTGAAAAAACATGCCATACACAAGCATCCTACCTATGGAAAGATTTATGCTTTTGAAGTGGACGGATACGGCAATCAGCTCTGCATGGATGATGCTAATATTCCCAGTCTGCTGGCTTTGCCCTACATCTGCGATGTGAAGCCCTCGGATAGGATTTATCAGAATACGCGAAAATATCTGTTGAGTCTGGACAATCCGTATTTTTTCAAGGGCAAATATGCCGAAGGCATCGGTGGCCCTCACATAGGAATGGACATGGTGTGGCCCATGAGCATAATCATACGTGCCATGACGTCGGAGAACGATGAGGAAATCAAATTGTGCGTTGCCATGCTGTTGGCTACGGATGCTAATACAGGCTTTATGCATGAGTCTTTTCACAAAGATCAGCCTGAAAAGTTCACACGTTCGTGGTTTGCCTGGCAAAATTCCTTGTTTGGTGAATTGGTTCTTAAGATTATTAGAGACGGAAAGTTACATCTTTTAAATGAATTATGATGAAAAGGATTTATATTATAATACTACTCCTATACTGCTGGGTCTCGTTTTTACCGGCACAGGATATATGTTCTCCGGTACGAGAAGGTTATTTATCAATGTCTGATGAGAAGAAGAAGCTGACCGTTCTCTTGTCAGGCGCTTCTTTTGCATCCGTGGATAACGGTTGGTTTGAGTTGGGGTGTGAGGCGTTGCGTGCGAAGGGAATCAACCGGGCCATCGGAGGAGAAGCCATTGCGGATGTGGCGAACCGAATGTCACGTGGCGATTTGTATTCCCGTGAGGAATTGGACGAGGTGGATGTCTTCGTGATTATGCAGGTACACAACCGGGATGTGTATGCCCCGAATGAGCTGAAAAAGGACTATCACGAATATGCCTTGCCTTTTACCCGTGGCAACTATGCGGCCGCTTTTGATTATGTAATCAAGAAATACATATCCGATTGTTATCAACTTCAATTTGACAAAGGTTCGAAGTATTACGGTGTGAAAGGGGGGAAGCCGGCTGTGATTCTGCTTTGTACCCATTGGCACGATGCACGCGTGGTGTATAATGAATCTATCAGGAAACTCTCCGACAAATGGGGCTTTCCACTGGTAAAATTTGATGAACAGATTGGCTTTTCAAAGACCGTTGAGCATCCAGAAACACACCGACAAACGAGCACTCTCTTTGCCGATGACACAGAGTGTATTGATGGGGTTGAGTATGGATGGCATCCCAACCGGGGTAAAGACTGTTATATTCAAAACCGTATGGCTGCTGTTTTTGTAGCCCAAATACAATCCTTAGTTCTGTAAGAAAATGAAACATTTATACTTTTTGTGTGTTGTGTTTGTTTTTTTATTCGCAGGGTACGCCCTCTCTCAGGGATCGAATAAAGAACATAACTTGACTCCCGTTGACTATGTCAACCCTTATATGGGCAACATCAGCCATTTACTAGTACCCACTTATCCTACGATTCATTTGCCCAACAGCATGTTGCGTGTATATCCCGAACGGAGTGATTATACAGGTAGTCAATTACATGGATTGCCGCTCATCATTACCAGCCATCGGGGCACTTCGGCCTTTAACCTTAGTCCTTGCCAAGGAGAGCCGTTACAGCCGGTCGTAAACTATAGCTATGACCATGAGAACGTCAAGCCCTACTATTACGAAGTGTTTTTGGATGAAGAACAAATTGAGGTCAAGTATGCGCCTTCACGTCAATCGGCTTTATACCAACTCCGCTTTACCCAAACGGACAAACCGGCTTATCTCATTGTGAATTCCCGGCACGGAAAAGTTCAGGTAGCGGAAAACCATATCAGTGGTTACCAGCATTTGGATAACAACACTCGAGTCTATCTGTATTTGGAAACTGAGCAGATGCCAGTACAATCAGACATGCTGGTGGATGGGAAATTGAGCCGTACGACGACTGCAGAAGGTCACAATGCGTGTGCGGTGTTGGCCTTTGCAAAACAAACTGAGTATGTGCGTGTAAGATACGGTATTTCATTTATCAGTGAAGAACAAGCTCGCAAAAACATGGAACGTGAATTGTCCGGTTATGATGTGGTGGCACTGGCTGATAAAGGGCGGAATATCTGGAATGCTTCCTTGGGCAAGATAGACGTTAAGGGAGGAGATACTGACAGTAAGCGGGTATTTTATACTTCTTTGTACAGGGTATTTGAACGCCCAGTCTGTATCAGCGAAGACGGGCGCTATTTCAGCGCGTTCGATCATCGGGTACATAATGATTATGGTTTGCCTTTCTATACAGATGATTGGATATGGGACACATATCGTGCAGCCCATCCATTACGTGTACTTATCGATCAAAATACGGAGTTGGACATCATTCGGTCCTATTTGCGTATGGCAGAACAGATGGGAACGATGTGGATGCCTACTTTCCCGGAAATTACAGGAGATTCTCGACGAATGAATTCTAATCATGGAGTGGCTACGATTGCAGATGCGGCTGCCAAAGGAATCAAGTTTGATTTAACCAAAGCATACAATGTGTGCAAACGTGCTATTGAAGAGAAGACATTGGCTCCTTGGTCAGCAGCAACCTGTGGCTGGATTGATCTGTTTTATAAAGAAAAGGGGTATATCCCTGCTTTGCAGCCTGATGAAAAGGAAACTGATCCGAATGTACATTCCTTCGAAAAACGTCAATCTGTAGCCGTGACACTCGGAACGGCGTATGACGAATGGTGTCTGTCACGCATCGCTGAAATGCTAAATAAGGATGAAGAAGCTGCCTACTATCGTTGTCGTTCGTTTAATTATCGCCATATTTACAACAAGGAAACGTGCTTTTTCCATCCAAAGGATAAAAATGGCAAGTGGATTAGCCCATTTGATTACCGCTTTTCTGGTGGTCAGGGTGCCCGTGAGTATTATGGAGAAAATAATGGTTGGGTGTATCGTTGGGATGTGCCGCATAATATTGCCGACCTTATTGAACTGATGAATGGCAAGGAACAGTTTGTTGCCAATTTGGATCAGATGTTCAATGAGTCTTTGGGAAAAAGTAAATTTGATTTCTATTCTCAATTACCCGATCATACTGGCAATGTGGGACAATTCTCCATGGCGAATGAGCCGTCTCTGCATATTCCTTATCTTTATTGTTATGCTGGTCAGCCTTGGAAAACTCAGAAGCGTATCCGCCAGTTGTTAAAGATGTGGTTTCGCAATGATTTGATGGGCATTCCTGGGGATGAAGATGGAGGGGGCATGTCAGCCTTTGTTGTCTTTTCTTCTCTCGGTTTTTATCCTGTCACTCCGGGACTGCCTATTTATACCATTGGCAGTCCGATGTTCAGTGAGGTCCGTATCAAGTTACATAACAACAAGTTTTTCACAATTATAGCAGAGGGGGTGTCAGATGAAAATAAATACATCCAGTCGGCCACTCTCAATGGCAAAGAATTGAATCATGCCTGGTTTGCACATGAGGATTTGATAAATGAAGGTGTATTGATCTTGAAAATGGGAAACAGACAAAATAAGATGTGGGGTATCGATTGTCCACCACCCTCTCATGGGCTGAAATAAAGAAGTTGTAAATTATATCAACGACTATCCCAGTTCTGATTTTAATTTTACTATTGGTCAAGGTTGGGTTTATGTTTATTTATGACTGATTCCAATCAAGATTTATACATAGTGGTATGAGTTTGGGTTAAGAATATATGGGTATAAGCCAATAAAATTTTGGTAACCATGTCATATTACGGATATTCCCAAACTTTTCATTACTCTTTTTTTGCTCTCTGTAATACGTAACATGAGAGGGTGCTCTCCGTTTGATAACACTTTACTCTTAAAACAAATCACTGAAACCTTGATACTCATTGCTTTAAAGGTTGTGCAGCGGTTTACACTATGGTTTACACTAACCTTGATTTTGTCCCATTTCTACTGCTAAAATCAGGAAATGTATAAAAAGAAAAAGTGCCGATAATCATTGGATTACCAGCACTTTACTCAGTCGGGATGACAAGATTCGAACTTGCGACCACACGCCCCCCAGGGGCTTATTTTATGATACATGTATTTTGTATTTGTTTGATTTTCAGCATGGTTTTTATTGATAATCAACTATTTAATTTCTATAAATTTTCTTCTGTTTTGATGGTTTTTGCTCAAAATGTTGTAGATTTGTTGTAGGAAAATAAATATAACACCTATATCTATGGCAACATATAAGTTTATTCTGTTTGCGGGTAATGAACGTAAAGATGGCAGTTTTCCGGTTTCTATTAGAATTACTAAAGAAAGAAAAAGTAAGTTAATACGAACTGGATTGGTTTCAACAAAAGAGCAGTGGAATGAATCTGATGGTCGATTTGTTTCTGATAAGAAAATTGTACCTAAATTTAAAATATGGAATGCAAGATTATCTGAAATAGAAACCCAGATTAATGAAATATTTCGCAACTTTGAAATAGAAAGGGTTGATTGGACTTTAAATCAGTTTGAAGAAGCATTTTTGAATAAGGCCTCAAAAGGTAAAGTAAAGGATTATTTCAATAAGACAATAACTACGTTAAAGGATACTGGTCATGTAGGAAATTCAGTTTGTTATAGTCGTACTTTACATATGCTTGAATTGTTTGATAGTAAGTTTGATAAGAAAGTGTTTTCTGAAATAGACATTAAATATGTAAAGGCTTTCGATGTATTTCTTCAGAAACGAGAGTGTAAAGGAAATACCCGGAAATATTATTTCAAAGCTCTGCGTGCAATTTTAAATAAGGCTATACAAGATCAGGAGGCTTCTGAAGTCACCTATCCTTTTGGAAAAGGAGGTTTTAATATCTCTGCCTTGGAAGAAGAAACAGCAAAGCGCTATTTGCCACATGAAGATATGGATAAACTGAAACATACTGCTGTTAAAAGTCATGCTCAAGAACTTGCAAGACGTTTGTTCCTATTTTCTTATTATTGTTATGGAATATCGTTTATTGACGCTGCACTGTTGACTAAAAACAATATAATCCGTTATAATGGTGGAAGCTATATTGTTTATAAACGAAATAAGACAAAAGAAGCAAAGAAAGTAAAACCTATTCAGATTAAGATAACTTCTGAAATTCAGGAATTGATGGACTGGTTTGCTTCTAATACAATTTTGGTAGAAGATTATTTATTACCAATCGTTTCTATTCCAGGATATAAAGGAGAACAATTATATAATCATATTCGTAGCCGTTTTGGACGTAATAACAAGAATTTGGCTAATTTAGCGCAGACTTTAGGGATTACGGACATGAAGCTGACCAGTTATGTGAGCCGTCATACAATGGCTATGACTTTACAGGACAATCAAGTACCACGTGAAGTTATCTCACAGATATTGGGTCATAGTGATTTGTCAACGACCAATACTTATTTGGATAGCTTTGCCAGTAGCGTAATAGACGAAGCGGTAAAAGTATTATAAAGGAAACGGTATGTTATCAACAAATAAAATAAAAGACTTGCTTTTGCATGGCGAGAATAGACAAGTAGAATTTAAGAAATGCACGGATAAGGTTTCGGCTTCCGTGTATGAAACGGTATGTTCTTTTCTGAATGCAGAGGGAGGATATATCTTTTTAGGAGTGGATGATGATGGGGCTATATTAGGAATTAACCCTAAATGCGTAACAGATATGACCAAAAGTATTATCAATACACTGAATAATCCTGAACTGTTTCTTCCTCCAATGCCAATCACGCCGGAGCAGACAGAGATTGACGGTAAGATTATCCTGTATCTGAGTGTGCCGGAGAGTGAACAGGTACATAGATATAAGAACCGTTTTTATGACCGTTGGGGTGATGCAGACAATGATGTGTCAAAGCATACTTATCTGGTTAAGAACATGTTCATGCGAAAAGAAAAGGAGTCTTCCGAGAATGAAGTATTTCCCGATGTAACATTGGCAGATATGGATGAAGAATCGTTCAAGATTATGCGTAGCCACATTTCTATTCATAACTCCAATCATCCGTGGTTGAGCATGACAAATGAAGAATTCCTGAAAAGCCTGTTCTGGGGTAAGCAACGGGGAACAAATAGGGAAGGATATAAGTTGGCTGCCATTCTTTTATTTGGCAAGGAACAGACTATTCTGAACTGTTGTCCGTGGCATCGTACGGATGCCATTTATCGTAGCGTGTCTTACGAGCGTTTCTTGCATCCGCTTCCGACTGACCCTGATATTCGTTACAATGACCGGGATATGATATGCGTAAATTTGATTCAGTCATATATCCGTTTGTTGAATTTCGTGCAACGCAACATGCCTGATAAGTTTCGTTTGGCGGATAATGGAATAGACCGTTTGGACTTACGGGTAATGATATTCAGAGAAATAATCTCGAATACACTTCTGCATCGTGAGTATATCAGTTCATATAGCAATAAGTTCCTCATATTCCGTGACCGGGTTATAACGGAGAATTGGACGAAACCTTTCCAAACAGGGGATATAGATATAAATGACTGGCGTACCCGTACAAAGAATCCGCTAATAACAAAGGTATTCCGTGAAATGAAATGGGCTGAGGAGCTTGGATCTGGACAGAAAAATATTCGGAAATATGCTCCGTTGTACTTTGAAAACTCTGAGATAGAGATTCATAGTGGAGAGGAGTTTGTCTTTTCTATTACTTATCGCGACCCTAAAGAGTTTGAGTTTATGGAAAATATACCGACAAGTCACCGACAAGTCGGCACTAAGTCGGCACTAAGTTGGCAGCAAGTCGGCACTAAGTTGGCATTAAGTCAAAAGGAGATAAAAACTATATTGGAAACATGCTTGCTCGAAAATCCTTTAACTCAGATTATTGCTTTATTCAATTTTAGTGATAGAACAAAGTTTAAGAGGAAATATATAAACCCTCTGATTGAGGAAGGATTGTTGGCAATGACTGTTCCTGATAAGCCTAACAGCCGTTTGCAGAAATATTATACCACTGAAAAAGGGAAATCACTACTATGCCAAGACGGAAGCAATTAATATTCAAGATTCAGGATTTGAAGTGTGCAGTTCATATCATAGAGGAGTTATCCAAGCTGCCTCAATTGAATAATTTTGATATGAAGTCTATAGAATTGACGATTAAAGAAAATAAACCGGCTCCACAAATTTTAAAAAAGGATATAGATACACTTGTTGACCGTCTACAGCGTGGATTTTCTGCAAATAAGCATAAATTGACACAGTTGAACGGTTATTATTTGATAACAAATATTCATCTTTCAAAATGGATGAAAGTTACTCCTGCAACTGTGAACAAGTGGCTAAAGGATGGTCTGATAAAATATAGTGAGAAATCATATGATAATCTTAAGTTTTTTGATGTAAATGAGGTTATTTCTCAACTTAGAAAACAAAAGCAATAATTTTTTATCATCTATATAATAGTTGCAATTTGATGCCATTTTAAGGACTTTTGATGACAGCTCCTTGAAATGGCATTTTCATTTGTCTTTAAATGACGGTTTTTGTCATTAAATGTCATAGCTTGTATATATGTTTTCCTGTTTGAATACTATTTGTTTTTATAATTTCTTTGTCTTGAAACCTCTGAAGTAATAGGGGTAAAATCGAGTAGTTAATCCGCAAAATGTTTGATTATGGCAGGTATTATAGTTGCAACAGAAGAACAAATTGAAGAAATCGTATTCAGAGCTATTTCAAAATATTATTCAGGGAATAATAAAGAAACAATTTCATCTGGATTACCTGATACTTTGAATTTATCTAGTGCATTGAAGGTATTGGATGAGCATGGATTTCCTACTTCTAAAGCTAAGCTGTATAAAATGACTTCACTCGGACAGATTCCTTTCATGAAGTATGGAAACAAACTGGTTTTTTCTCGTAAATCTCTTGTAGAATGGGCACATGAACAGTTAGTGTCTGGTAGTACAGATAAAGTATAATCTGGTATAAGTATTCATATGGAAACATATTATCATATAGTATCGGATATCAATGTTGTTAACCTGTTATCAATTCTGCATTTCAAAGTTTACACTTCCGGTTTACACTAATATGAAATAGATAAAATTTATATACTTGATTATCAGGATGTAATGTATTTTTAGACATTATCTGAAATTAAGGCATACTATTTTCACTACTATAAGTATATACTCTTAGAGTGCGCACAACGGGAGTATCGATTTATTCACTTAAACATTGGAATTATGTCATATATAGATAATGAGATACTCGAAAGACTGATAGGTACAATGGTAGAGGGATTTGCCCGCATTGAAAAGAAACTGGACCAGATGAACCGTCTGAAAGAATGTATGAACGGAGACAGGCTGCTTGATAATGTGGATCTGGCAGAACTCCTTGGTGTGTCACAAAGAACCTTGGCACGTTACAGGCAAGAGGGCAAGATTAAATATTACTCGGTGGAAAAGAATGGGAAATCATTCTATCTTGCCTCAGAGATACAGAGTTTCCTGCTTCAGCGTGGTAAGAACGTAGTAAATAGTAAATAGCAAATAGACTAAGTGACCGTATTCTGATGGAAAGATGATACGGTCACTTATGCATTATACCGGGATTGCGGTCACTTTCAATGTCTCCAGATTGACATAGGCACCGCGATACAGTGTCTTTCCTTCCTTGAACATTCTCCATAATATGTCACATCCGATATGTGCCAGTGTGGAGTTAATGAACAAATCCTGTTTTTCCAGTGCTTCCGCCAGTGAACAGCTCGGCCCCGATTCCTTTTCCTTGATTTTTGCATAGTCCACTTCCTCGGTGATGACATTCATTTTAGGCATGGGAATATATTCCTGTGAAGAAGGTTGGAGAACTTTCTCACGTACCGTCCCGATGATGACCTGTCCTTTTGTCTGGCTGTTCCCGAAATCCATCCAGTATATGGGAGCCGAATGGTCACTGAAGTTTTCTTTGCGTACTTTTTTTAGGAACTTCCAGAGTTCAAGACGTGAACGTACATTGTCCGTACAGGTTATAATGATATTGGCTGTGCTATTTCCTGAAAAATTTCTGATGGGAAAACATTGCGGTTCCGCAGTCCAGGCATATCCAAAGAAACAATTGATGCGTGTGACAAGTGATACGGCCTTGTTCAGTCCCAGTTCCGCTTCACTGAAAAGCTGACGTCCTATATTAGCCTGGCTTACTGTGTCGGGATCGAATACGGTGACATGCAGTCCCGGATGACCCAATGCCTGAAGCGCCATGCTCATGCGTGCCAGATTGGTTATCACTTGTGAACCGGTACCTCCGGCTCCGATGACAAACACCGTTACCGGATGACGCGGATTGAGCAGGTAGCGGTCGGTAAAATGTATCTTTTTCATGGAAGTATGTCTTTAAGTTGTTTATTCATTGGTTTGAGTTCGTTCATGTCAAACGGGTTGTTTCTCGCATTCTCTGTGACTGTAACAAGATTGGAAACGGTCGGATTCGTTGTCCCTCCCAGATGGGAGAATTCGGTCAGCCAGAACCGTTTTTCCCAGTATTCAAGCAGAGAAAGAAAAGTGGGGTTTTGCGGCTTTTCCAATGAACTGCTGCCAAGGCAGACACTTGATTCGGTCACGTTGAAGAACGGGGCACGGAACAGCGGTGTCGTTTCCACCGGACGTTTCCCTTTGAAGGCAAACACATCCATGTTTCCACATTTTACGCGATAGACAACCCCCGGCAGATTGAAGGCACCGTCCTGTATATTGAGGTTTTTGTGAAAGAACATTTGTCTTTTTCCGGGTGGATTGTACCATACATATTCTTCCTGTCCTTTCCTCGGATTGCAGGCCAGCATGTTTTCGGGGACTCTGCCTGCCGGTATTCCGCTCATTTCCTCCGTATAGGATTCCAGCAGGGTATTCATGAATTCGTATGTGACGGGAATACCTGCCCCCATCTGTCCGCTTTTTCCGATGGCACGCAATTCTATGAAGTACCTGGTGTCAGAATTTCTTCTGTCTTCATACTTGTAGGCTATGATGGCCGCCTTCGGCACCATCATCTTCTGTATATCTTTGGTGAGTTCATTCATGACGTTTATAAATTATAGGTAACATATTCTACAAACTTTTCAAACCATTTGGAGAACCGTTCCGGATAGTTGTCCGGCTTGAACAGTTCCTCTGTTTCCGGTGTGATGAAGGTAAATGATACGGGAGTCTGGTTATATGTCTCCTGACAATCGGTACTGAAACAGCTTTCCATATCCTTGGTAACCGTATCCGTGATGGAATACGTAAGCAGAATCTGATATTCGAGCGGTGGCGGTTCAAAATCCCTTTCCTTTTCACTTGCATAATCATAGTCATAATTCAAGATATGAGGACTATCCTTTGCAATCAGGGACATCCCTTCAGTAATCAGTTCCAAAAGTCTTTTTTCCTTATTGCTGGAAGGATTACAGTTTCGGATATGTTCTTCCAGATTCCGGCAAAAAGCCCTGGAGTACATCCGGCACAGTTTTCTGTGGATTCTCCCTTTTTCGTATGACTTGAAGAGCTTGTCCTTTCTGTAAAGGTCCTTTTTCTCTTCCTCATCAAGCTGTTCAAAGTCCACACACTCAATACAAACTTCAGACATATCATAATATGGTGTATTGGTTATATCCATCATCCTGTGATACTTGATGAACCGTCTGATGAACTCCAATGTAATCTTTTTAATTTCACCTTTCAGTCTTTCCGTAAAATCTATTGGTATCAGGAACAGGGTGTAATCGGGCCATTCGTGAAAATGGTAGATACAGAACTGGAGCCTGTCACCGACAAGTTCCAGATTCACATGATGAGATACTATGGCATCCAGCGCATTATATAGCAGGCATATTTTTTCTCTTATAGAAGTCCTGCCTGTAGGATGGTATGGCAGCTCCACATCCAGGAGCTGCGCATACTTCATGGCTGAACGGTACAGGAAATCAAGATTCTCTTTGGTGGTGACATTTACCGTTACATCCCTGTCATTCTCCACATACAGGTCGGGAGCGATGGAAGGTATTCTCGTGTTCAGAAAACCATGAGGCTTTCTGCTGGAGGGAGTTTTCTTTTCTTTCTGCTCCTGATGCCCCGGCTTATGTCCGTATTTTCGAGTTCCGATATGATAAGTCTGGCTAAATTTTCCAAAGCCCGTTCCGTAAGTTGTGTACATGGTTTCTTGTCTTTACGTTGTCCTTTTTTCATGTCCTTACCCTTTCACTCCGATGGTTGTCTTGAATTCATATACCGCCCGGTCGTCCTCGATTTCGGGTCCGTGTACGGTCGCGGTGGTCAGTTCCGGATAGTTCATGGAATAGAAGTCCATCACTTCAGCCGGAGACATGTTTACGTTCGGATCGTCCAGTACGATTTCCTGACTGTTCTTCTTCATTTTGAAGAGTCTTTTCATTCCTTTAATTTCCAGTGCCATATTGTTTATAGTTTATTGGTTTTACAAATCATTTATTTTTATATATCAGCAGTATATCATTTCTACCTGTGCCTCGTCCTTCATCCGGTACTCGGCCGGAAAATCCGGATATTCCGCATACGGGTCCTCTTTTAGAAGCTCCCTGTCATTTTCGTCTTCCGGATCGAAGTAGAATGTATCATGGGCTGCCGGTGCAGTCTGGTATTCCCGTCCGTTTCCGTTCTGTACCTGTGCCGTTCCGTTCGGTATATGGCCGTTTGTCGGCTGCCGTACCTGTTGTTGTGGATAAGGAGCCGCCTCAGGCTGGTAAGCCGGCTGCTGCGGATAGGGCTGCATTGCAGCTCCTTGTGGCATACCTGTTCCTTGCATCACGGGGCGGTTTGGAGCTGGTTGGATATATGCTCCGTTCGTTCCATATACCGGTTGAGGCATTTCCTGAGGAATCTGCTGTGGAGCAGGCTGCATGACAGCTTCAGGATTCATAGTATGGGTCTGCTGCTCCGGGAATATGCTTGTTTGCATACCGGGCTGTGGCTGACCGTTCATGCTGCTTTGTGGTTGGGGAATTACTGGCGCCGGTTCCTCTGCCATACCGAACAGGCTTCCTGCACTGGCCTGTTTCTGTACTTCCTGCATCTTTTCGTCAATCTCCTTCTGTTTTTCTGAAGGAGCCAGCACCCGTGCCTGTTTCAGCCATGTCATTGCTTCGGAGAACCTTTTTGCAGCGGTTGCATCATCAGCCTTTTTGAGGAGCTTTTCCATCTTTTCCCGTTTTTCCCTGGCTTCCTTTGATTCGGCCGGTACTATTGGAGTTTTGGATGATTTGACCTGTGATGTAGCCATTTCTGCCTGTCTCTCGAAATTTTCCGCATTGGCAAGCAGCCCTTGTACTTTCTGTATCGGTTGGAGTACGGTCTGCAGGAAACCCATATCCAGTTCTGCCGGTGTTCCGTTCACGACCAGCGGCACCATGTTCTGCCGCGTATCCTCTTTCAGGCTGTTCCGCCTTGGCATGACTGCCACACTCAGGCTGTTATCCACTTTACGGATGTTGATATTCAGATCCGTACCTGCTGTAATCATCTGATAAATTGATTGAAAAAACATAATTGAAAAATTTTATGGTTATACATAAGTTTCCTTGAAGAATTCTTTCAGGACATTCTCTCTGTCAGGATTTCTGGAAATATCACGTAGAGATTCCAGATAGTAGCCGATGTTTTTAGGCTCATCAACTGTATTGGGCAGACGTCTTTTGACCGGTCTGATATGTTCGCTCTGTGGCCATACAGCCGGCATGACAGGAGCGGAAGATATACATGTACTTGTTTTCATATCTGTAGGTTTTATTGGTTAGAAAAACAGGAGTCCGACAATGAAAAAGATAAATGCTATCCTGACAATCAGTAGAAGAGCTCTGAAAAGAAATCCTATGATTCCTCCGGTGAGCAGGAGCATTGCAATAATACCGGTAGGCATGATACCTTTGTCTGTCAGCATAAGTATTTCGATAACCAGTACCAGGGTTACTGCATGCTTGCTGATACTTTCGATAATCTGTAGTTTCATAATCCTTAATTTTATGAATGAATAATCCCATCGGGATGTGTTTTCCCGATTTTATAGGCCTCCGGCCTCTTGGATTGCCTTTTTGCGCAAGGCCTGGCAGGAAAAAATACCGGAGCGCAGCGAGGATGATTTTTTCCTGTCCAGCCAAGCCCTTCAGGGCAGCCTTGCGGCAAAAGGCAGGCAATCCAAGACCTTTGCCGCTTAAAAGCGGAAAAACAGATTCTTTTCTGTACGGACACAAAAAATGCAGACCTTCCGGCCTGCATTCTTGTGGTTATATTGATATGGATGTTATTCTTCTTTTGTGGAATAGGTGTTGAAAATGTCATCGGTCATTTCCTTGGCGAGAGTCCTGATCCTATTAAGAAAGTCCTGCCCGGTTATCATTCCGCTTTCAAGTCCGGCCAGCTGTTTTTCCCAGTCTGCTGTAAGTGAAGTATCCGCAATTTTCTTTCCACGGATGGTTTCGTAGGTGAACATGCCTTTCGGGGTCGGAACGATATATTTCCCTGAATAACGGATATACTTACGGTTAACCAGTGTACGGATGATATTGGTACGTGAAGATACCGTGCCCAGTCCGTTCAGTTCCATGTATTCCACCAGTTCTGCATCCGTGAACGGATCTACCGGCAGTTGTTTTTTGTGTACCATGTTGCATCCGCATACATTCAGGTTATCACCTTTCTTTACTTCGGGGAGTTCATTGACGGAATATCCCGATTTTGGGACCATGTCGGAACGCATGAACACGTCATGCCAGCCGGCTTCAATGATTCTTGTTTGTTCGGCCTTGAAATGTTGCGCTGCACAAACCGCTTCAACATTTGTCGTTTCTATGCGGCACGGAGGCATGAATGCTTCAAGCATCCTTCCGGCTACAAGTCTGTAAACCAGTATTTCCTTTTCGGACAGATTCCCGGGACGGATACCTGTAATGATGATGGCATGATGTACATTGGCCTTTTCTGCGTTTATTACGTGGCGGGACAAACTGGATATGTCAATACCTCCAGTTCCTTTAGCGCCAGGGAACAGCTCCCATGATAGCAGACGCGCCATGATTGGTGGAAGCGAGTCAAACACATCCTCCGTCAGATAACGGCTGGAAGTCCTTGGATAGGAAATCAGTTTCTTTTCATAAAGGGACTGTGCGATGTCATACACCTCTGATGCGGTAAAACCATAGCGGATGTTCGCTTCCTTCTGAAGCTGTGTCAGGTCAAGCAGGTCCGGTGGAAGTATTTCCTTAACGCTGTGGTTGATACCTGTAATCTGTGCCTGATGTGCCAGCTTGCAGTCTTGGAAAAACATTGTAGCGGATTCTTTGTCGGGAAGATCCTGTGTGCGGCGCATCTTGAAAAGGATGCCGTCCTTTTGCAGGCTGATGTAGATGGGCCAGCTGTCCGATGAAATATGGTTCTCCCTTTCACGGTAGCGTCTGCTGATGGCAGCCAGTACCGGTGTCTGTACCCGTCCGAGGGAATTGTTGCCAAGGCCAGTCGCCTTGCACATGGCATAGCTGGCGTTGATTCCGAGAATCCAGTCCGCCTTGTTACGGCTGTCGGCAGCAAGGAACAGGCTGTCGTAGCAACTGTCCGGCTTCAGGTTTTCCATGCCTTTACGCACAGACTCGTCGGTAAGAGAAGAAATCCACAGACGGAAGCAAGGCTGTGTACAGTTCAGGTATTGATAGACATAGCGGAATGTCATTTCCCCGTCACGGCTGGCATCGGTAGCCGCAATGATGGTGTCACATGCCTGGAACACCCTCTCGATTACCTTAAGTTGGAGTACGGCATCAATCTCCGGTATCCATCCGTTCTCGGTGCGTGTATGCCGTACCATCAGCTCAAATTCGGACGGGATGAAGGGAAAGTCATTCCGTTCCAGTTTTTGGGCTCCGTAGTCCTTCGGCATGGCCAGTGACAGCATGTTCCCGAAAGTCCACGTTACCATGTAGCCGTTTCCTTCCACATATCCGTTTCTTACTCTGGTTGCACCGATGATTTTTCCGATTTCTTTTCCTACACTTGGTTTGTCTGTTAATATGGCAATCATGATAAATTCTGTTTTTATATCTTTCCATACGGACTTACCGTATGGAAAGAGAGATGATACATTATGGATTCTTATTTATTCACCTGAAGGGTTGATACCGTTTACGCTGATGACAGGATTTCCATTCTCGTCTTCAATCAGACTGAGTGTGGCGTCCATGGTCAGTGAAAATACAGGAGTCTTGATTTTAATGGACATGACATTGGTTTCCTCTCCCTGAAGGAGCAGGTCCATGTTTCCGTCCTTTTCAATTTGCAATTTGCTGATACCGACCGATTCCAGTTTTTCCCAGTCGATTTGTTCAGCCTTGTAGATATGATGATTGGTCTTGTTCATGTTCTTTCCTTTTTTAGTAGTTGATGATTTGATTGATTTGAATCCTGTTCTGCTCAGACAGCCTGTTTTGCTCCCTTCTTCTGTTCCTGTTGCTGGGTATTGTCAGTCTGTGAAGCACGCTGTGAGGTATTGCGGCGCACATCCGGATTTTCCTGGAAATATTGCAGCTGTCCGGTGTTTGCGTTTACTTTCAGATAGGAATCGAACGGTTTGCCGTTGGGACCTTTCATACCCGTTACAAGGATGGCCTTTCCGTCCTGAAGATTTGCTCTTTCCTGTGCCGAAAGCAGGTGTCCGTAAACCTCAGCCGGGATGGTAGGTGCCTGTCGTTCGTTGAAACCGTCCGGAGTTCTGGAATACTGTGGCCTTCCGCTTACAAGGTCCAGCTTGACGAATGACGAGAATTCCTCCCCTTTGCGGTTGATCATGTTCTCAAGATAGATGGGCTGCCCTTTTCGTAACGCTTCCTTGTCCTCCGGTGTGAGTTGTACCGAACAGATTTCCTTCGGTATGTAGATTTCTCCCGTTTCCGGATTGTGGCGCGTATATTGGAGCCCGCCTGTAACCTTGTCCATGGTAACGAAGGAGGAAAACAGTTCGCCGTTCTTTCGTTTCATATCCTCTACAAGGATGGTGTGTCCTTCGTTCAACGCTTTGAGCTGCATGGGAGAAAGCGGTACACCGCCGAGTGTCTGCTGGTTGAAGGCCTGGTCTTTCGGGAAGATAAATTCGATGCCTCTTCTTTCCGCACTGTATTGCAGATTGGCATTAAACTCTTTACCCTGATTGGACTTCATTCCCTCTACGAATATCTGTTCTCCGTTTTTCAGTTTCTGGATTTCGTCCGGAGTCAGGGTTACCCCTTTGATTTCATTCGGGATATAGACATGCTCCTGTCGGACGGCTACCAGTTCGTTGGTATTCTTGTCGATGGAAATCAGACACGGCTCAGTTGTGTTGCCACGTAGGTTAAGGTCAGCCACGCGTCCCATGTTCCCGCTTTCACGCAGGTTCTTCTTGTCCTCTTCCGTGAAGATATGTCCGAAATAAGGATGTTCCAGTTCCGGTTCTTTTCTGATACCGTGGATGCCCAGCATGACCTGCCCGCCGTTGGATATGAATGAAAGGCGTGCGTCCAGCTTGGCGGTCAATACTCCCGGAATATTGAGTGTCAGTGGCATGGTCTTGCTGGTCTTGTATCCTTTCAGCATACTGTCAAGCTGTCCGGATTGTTCCAGCATTTCCTTGGAAACGCCGAATTTGCCCAGTTCTTCCCAGTTGATCATGTTCTCGTTGTAGCGGTACGTGGGTGTCTGCTGGCGTTGCGGTTCCTGCTGTTCACGTCCCTGTGCGGCAGCTTCCACCTGTGATACCTGTTCAGGCTGTGCCTGCGCTGTCTGTTCCTGCTTCTTTGCCATTGTTGTTTCCTCCTCTTTTGTTTGACTGTTTTTCTGATTGTTTACTTTCGGTACGATTTCATAGCGTTTCAGAAACTCCTTTACCGCGTCTGTTTTCTTGCCTTCGGCCAGGTCCTTGAGAGCCTGTTTGTTCTGCTTGTAATCGTTGAAGGTCATGCGGATAAGCCTGAAATGCGTAGGTTCCTTCAGCTGGCTCCAAAAATTCTTGATGAAGTTTTCAAGGATACTCGAATTCTTATCGAATTTAAGGAATGAGTTCTCGTTCTTCTCTTCCGGTGTAACCGTCTGATAATTGCCTTTCTCGTCCATCTTGCTGATTACTCCCAAACCCTCCTTTGGGTCATTCTTGTTATGTACCAGCAGAAGTTCGTCAATTTGTTCCACATAAGGCTTTTCCGGTTTCTTTGTCCGGCCTTGCCTTTTTTCCTTGTCAGGACTGTTTTCTTGTGCCATAATCTTTTGTTTTGAGTGACTACTTGATTTGTTTCACAGTCCAAATGTAAAGTGATAAATTGAATAAATGATTGATTTATAAATAGATGGCATCATAAGTCATTAGATGTCATCAGATGTCATACCAGAGATAGGAAAGAATGTAGAAACAGCAGGAAAAAAGAATGAAAAGAGGTAGGAAGGGTAGGAGTAAAAGCATAGCGAAGCCACCGGACTATGCAGATCGGAGGGAGCTGAAATCCCTGTCTTATATCGGGAGTTGATAAGCAGGCTATGTTTTTATTATTGAGTAAGGTGGATTTTCATAGTATTTATGCGGCCATATATAGAATATAAGGATAGCCGCCTTTGATTTACGGCTATGCGTCACGTCGGTCGCAGTTAATCCCTGTAATCTTTCATTTAATGCCAATCCGTTTGCCGCCGCATTCTTTTTCAGGTGAATTTTCATGGCGTCAGCCATAAAGAAAATTCTCCTGAAAAAAGGAATAAATGCGGCTGGCAAATCAGGATTGGGATTTACCTTTGATGTAAGGGATAGACTATATTTGATTAATCAAATTGAATTTCTATTTTTACCAGGAGTGTAAGTCTTTATTTGGAAGAAATCAATTTCAGAAAGGTATTGCCGATTGACATTTCAAATGATTGTCGGCTAAATGTTTGTATATCATTAACAATCAGATTATGCTTGGTGATTGTTTTACTTATGACATTAAAAAGGAAACGTTGTTCTTCAGCAAGGAGTTTTTGATACTTTTGTGGAAATTCACTCATATATTCATTTGCTGAGGATATGAATTGCATATAATGCAGTAATCCGATTTTATCCTGTTTGTCTGGGAAATTATGGATTGCCCGTTCAATAGGGTTCTTGTAATTCTGGATAAACTCACTCCATTCTTTATCTGCCAAAAGTTCCATTTCTGGAGATAGGGCAGATGAAGGAAAGAAACAATTTTCTATAACCGTGTTGACTAATTGATTTTTTGATGGAAAATAATGCATGACCGCTCCTTTAGACTTGTTTACAGCTACGGCTATATCACAAAATGAGGTGTGCTTTATTCCTTTAGAAATGAATAGCTTGTACGCTTCATTAATTATTCGTTGTCTTAAATTAGGGTCCATCTCATAGCTACGTTATATAAAATAATAGCACAGATGCAATCAACAACCCAAACGCGGTAGTGGAATACCTTAGAGATGAAGCTGACGCACCTGTGCTATATATGAATATAGCGCAAGCTGTCATATCCCATCTTATCTCTTTGAAATTTTCCACTTTTCGTTTGAAAGATGATATATGATACTATACTATGTCTTTTTTTATCTGTGCAAAAATAAGTGATTTATTGTTTATTTCCAAACTTAAACCACACTTAATAGTACTGTTCCATAAGAAAAACGTCCGCTTTCAGGAACAATCAGTAGTATTTTTTCGCCAGATTTAAGTTCGTGTGTGTTCCAGAACTCATCCAAAATCGCAAATATGGCTGCAGAAGCGATATTGCCGACCTTTGGTAAATTTGTGAACCATTTGCTTTCGTCAATTCCGATTCCTGCTTGTCTCATTTCATTTATAAGTTTATCATAAAAGAACATTGAGGAAAGATGAGGGAGCACATATGAGATTGTATCTGGTGATATATTGTGTTTATCCAGGCAAGATTTGATATGTTTTACGCAATATCGTACGACATTATCTCTTAATAGTTTTACATCTTGTTTTACGACAAATAATGAACGTTCTACCCTTTCTTGGCTACTGAATGATTTCCAGCCTTTCAGTTCTCCGTCATCGTTACTTTCTGCTCCCATGAACATACATGTGGGTAGTTCATTTGCAAATGAAGTCATCTCAATCCACTCTATTTTTAAAGCTTTTCCTTTTCCTGGATCATTTTGGAGCAATACAGCGCTGGCACCATCACTTAACATGAAACGTAGAAAATCTTTTTCAAGTGCCATATAGGGCTGTGTACCTAAGTCTGCGCACTTTTCATATTCCATATCATAATTTTTTGAGAGAAGAGTTGCAGATGTTAACTCAGAAGTGCTACATACTGCATTTCTTTTTTCTCCAGTAGCGATTGCCCAAAAGGCTGTCTTGAATGCCTGAAGGCATGATAAACAGATACCTGAAGCAGAAAATATTTCCATCGGCTTATTTCTTAGTAATCCATGAACCATAGAGGCATGAGATGGAAGCATCTGGTCTGGACTTGATGTCGCACATGTCAACAATTCAATATCCTGCTCTGAAACAGAAGCGGTCTGTAATAGTTGTCGTATTGAACTTGCTGCCATTCCTGCATTTGTATGTGTAATTTCTTGATTTTTTGTGAGTGCATAATAACGTTGTTTGATACCATTCTGTTTTAAAATAATAGGTTTGACTCTTGAATGTTTTCCAGCAATCAATCCTAAAAAGTCTTCCATGTCTTCATTTGAGACTGGTTTATTAGGGAAATAGCAAGATGTTCCCGTAATAAAAACATCATTTTTCATTTTTATTTGTTTTTGATTAAGAAATATGTAAAAAACAATTGTTCTCTTAAAGCATTCACATCCAGTCCATTCCTTAATGAATCTTGATATGATTTACCCAAGAAAATCAATCTGATTTGTTGAACAAGCAAATCGGTATTGCAAGTGCTACGTATTTCACCCTCTTTCTGTGCCTTAACAACAACAAGTTTTAATTGTGCTAATTCATTCCTTTCAATTTCATTCAATGCCTGATGAAATCCGGGATAATTTTTTTCAGCTTGCAAAATCAGAGTCATATACGCACGTGTTCCATTAATATTTGCTTCTGGTAGAACAATGTGGGAAAGGTTTTCCATTACCTTTGCAATATTGTTAATGTATTGATTGAGGTATTCGAATAAAGACAGATTGGACAGATTGTTTGATGCCTGTTTTATTCTTTGCACATCTAAGATGTAGAAGTTGATTACATCAATAAACAATTCTTGTTTTGTCGGGTAATGATATGACATACATCCTCTTGACAAACTGAGACTGTTTTCTATATCCTTCAGAGGGACCATGCTGTAATCTTTTGTCAGAAACTGTTTTAATGCGGCCTCTCTGATTAATGCTTTTGTTTCTGAACCTTTTGTTCCTTTCATGACATTTGTTTTTAATATCTCACAAAAGTAGTTTTTTTTGGGGTGAAAATACATTTTATTTTCATATTATTAGTATGTATCTGTAAAAGAACCTAGTGAATAAAAGGCATTTATGAATCAAAAAGCTTTTTCATAATACCTTGTGCTACATCTTTTTATTTTTTTTATCCTTTATCGTAGCTCTTTTTTTTCTATATTTGTTTTAAATAAGCCGATTAGTCGGTTTGTTTGGCATAGAGGAACCCAAACAGAAAGTGGAATTTCAAATTGAGATGTTCCTCTATGTCTTTTTGTATTCCATCTTCTGCAATAAATCCTTTTATTTACCATAAAAAACCGACCAGACGGTTTTTATTGCAAAAATATAAATATTCTATATAAAAACAAAGGGAAAAGCCAATAATGCATCTTGCCAATTGGGATATATGGACAAAATACATTATTGTTTTTCCCTGTGAGGAACGATATGTTATTGAATTTATCTTGGAATCATTTTTACCTTGACTTGTGTCCCCTGAGAGTTCAGGATGCGGACTGGAGTCTTTTCGCCTGCTTTCAGATAAAAAAGAAGATAATCTTTTGCACGTTGAGATTCGAATAGACCTTTTTCATGGTATTCAGCAATCCATCTTTGAATTACAGGAATTTGCCATCTGTTCATCAGCATATAGTATCCAAAACGATATTCCGGATCGCCCAAAAAGATATTGAGTTTCAGATAATCCCACCAAAACTGCTTCTTGTTTTTACTTTTGGCGTTAAGCATGACTACCTGACTATGGAAGGTTTCACGTGGATAATCCGGATAATATTCCCAAACAAACATGTCTGGAACAGCATTTTCATTGTCTTCCTTAGAAGGGATGAATGGCTGCAATACTTTCATGGAATCCTGTATTTTTTCGTATGTCTGGGTTTCGTATTCCTTGTAGTATATTAGACAATCTCTTAAACGTGAGGATGTATGATGTATCAGTGCAGTCCGTGCCCCAGTACAAGATTGGGAATTATTGTTTATAGCTGCCAGTTTTTTCATAAATCGGATTTCCGCTTTGGCTTGTTCCTCATGATCCTTTTTCATAAATGGATAATCCTGCCAAGCGATTTTCCTCATAGAACGGTGCAAGCTGGGAAGCTGCAAGGCTCCGTAAGCGCAGAAAATGGAATCACGGATAATCTTGTATATAGGGGTTCTGTCGCCTTCGTGTGCCACGTAAGGAAGATGATTTATGCTAAAGAGCTTTTCACCTTCCACAATTAAATCAGCTGAAATCGTCTTGCCTTCGTCCAAACGGCCTTGAATTTTGAAATTACGTTCTTCTTTACTGAAAAAGTCAACAGGTTGTACTGCCACTAACGTTACACAGTAATTGCCGTTATGTGGTGTGTAATCAACATTTTGCGGTGTCAATTTGGAAGCCAGTTCGTTCAGTAACTCAATTTTTCTGCTATTATTCATAGTTTGTTATCTAATTAAGTGAAACATATTGTTAACGATGCAAATGTAGGGATTGGTATTTGGATAAGAGTTCCAAATCTTGATAAAAATCATTGCAAGGTTAACTTGTTATTCGAAATTTGTCCTGCTTTTTATTTGAAATATATAGTTTATATTTGAGAATGAAAAGATGATTGTTGTTTATTCAAGAATAGTATATTTCAATTAGATGTTTTAAAATCGTTATGGAATATTGCATACTCCATAACGATTTTTCATAAAAAGTATAAGTCTGATATGTAGTGGAAATCTGTCATGTTAAAAAATAAAATTAGCCGGCATTAAAAGGACGGATTTCGGAGAGGTTTTCATTGCCACTATCAATAAATCTATCAAGCACTTTAATCATAACAATAGGTATATTTTCCTTCCACAATATTTTTGCATTCAGCTCTGTACACACCAATGCAGCCTGTTTGAGTTTTTCCTCTAGATATGCTCCAGTTCTGATATATTCATTAAGAAGGTTTCTGCTCTCCGCTAATTTGATTACAGAGGCATACAGCTTATATTGCTCATTGATACATTCCAAATGGAACTTATCCTTAACCGCAGAAGGTGGATCAATTAATTTCAGTTTGGGCAAGTCTGACCTATTTAAAATAATTACGGTATTTGTAAATTCTATAGTGTAGTCTCCTGGCAAACTATACAATAATCTATTGTTTGGGGATTTGAACTGATACTCGTTTTCCTGCTGTAAATTCTGAGGGTAAGCATTGTACCAGTTAAAATGAAATCCGATGATTACCTGTTCGTCGGTCAGCCTTAAAGCCTGAAAGGCCTTGTCAAGATTTTCAGGGAAAACCCTGTATTCTCTTTTAGATAGATATTGGAAACTTCGGAGCCAACAGTTTCTGAAAGAGTGTAAGGTCGCGGCACTGAAAGATTCCTTGAAGTTGACATATCCTATTGTCTTGTCTATACAGAATGCTTCTGCTGGCATTAATTCCCGTATTCTTCCAATACAATCAAACTTGTTGTAGCTGATGTCCTCATCAGTGGTTATGTCAGATACTTTTGTAATCCACTCCATTTCCTGGTTAATACTATTTGATGCTATCTGATAAAAATCGTGAATTTCGTCTTCAGACAGCTGTTGAGTAATTTTTTGATGTTGGATTGCGGAAGTGAGTGAATGCGCAAGTATTTCCAGTACAGTCTTCAATTTATTTTTAATCCTATAAATCTGTGACTGATCCAATGGTATTATTGTTTTGACTTCTTCTAGTGGAATGGAGTTCTGTTCTATCTGTTTTAGAATAATTGGAACATTATTCAACCATTCATGCTTCTTTGACAAGGATTCAGGAAGAGCTGGCAGTGCATAAAAATCTTCGTAAGTATAAGAACGGTTAAGGGTTGACAGACGTAACATTAGGATATACAGATATTTCTGTATCCAACCGTTAATTATGCTGTTGTTGCGTACGCCAGCCTGAAGGCCAAAGAAAGGATATTTCTGCTCATACTTGTACATTGAATCGGGACTTGATGAAAGTAAATCCATATAAAGTGGAATGATTTCAGCTAGTGAACCTGGAATCAGTACATAGTGAGGGGGCTGGCTATTTGTGAAATACAGAAGCTGATTCAGAAGTTCGTGTTCTTTCCTAAATAATAAAAGTCCTCCTAATGCGATATGAAATTCCTTAAATTCATTCCGTTCTTTTTGTCTTAATTCTACCATTTTACTGTCAGCAACAACTTGTCCAGACGTGGTATAGGAAACGTTTATACGTTCTTCAAGTTGGATAGATGGAAGATGGAGAAACAGGTGTGAATGGGCAGCATTCCAATATTTGAGAATCCATTCACTACGTTTGTAGAATAATTGCTGGTTCAAGCAAGTCCAGATTGTGCGGTAGGTATTCTGATGCATTATTGTAAACTGAAAATCATCCAGCATTGCATTAACAATGTCATTACCGTTTTTTATGGAAACCGCTTCCTTTTGTTGCATACATAGTTGCTCATTTACGGAGACAATACCTTCGTATAACTCTGGCGGATACTCCATTACAGTCCATTGTTTACCTGCACGTAAAGATACAATCCAGTCATACAATTCCTGATAACAATTGCGTAATACATCTACGTTATTTTGTTTAAGCATGGCAATAAAAAACTCGAACCATGCTTTTCTGGTCTCTTGTGTGATATTGTTTCTTTTTATAAGATGCTTTTGTAACCTTTCAGGCACGTTATAGATATAGATAAGCGTGAAAATCATAAATATGCTGATTGTCAATAGTACACAGAATATTGTAGCTAAAATAATGGCAGAATAGTCTATGTATTTTGTAAAAATCCCGAAATTATAATCGTTAGGCGGAGCTACAAGCTGATAGAACAGTAAAAGTATGGTAATAATCAACAGTCCAATAAAGCACTTTGTGCTTTTTTCATTCATGAAAATCTGTATTAGGCGAGTAGATTTATACTTATCGTCTATTCTTTGGATGACGCTAATTAACAAAGGAACGGCAATACCCAGAATGGCAGCTGTTATAGGTATAATAATGTCTTTAGAAAAAATATCCATAATGTGAAGTTTTTTAGTTATTTTTATGGTACTGGAGGAAACTTGATAAATCCTCCTTTTGTGATGATACAAGACGCAGCTTCATTTTGAATTTGTTCAGCGATACGGTTGTAGTTTATTTCTGTTCTTAGCTTTGAATTTGGTAATTCTTTCCAATCAAAGGTATGCTCTATATTAAAAACATTCTGTTCATTGGCCGAAGTAAATCGCATGGATGATTTTACATGGATATTACCCTCTTGAGATCGGACATTCCAGTTAAATCTGGGATGATATTGTAATTTTGCAGCGAGGCATAATCTTTCGACTGTTGCCTGAATTATACCTTTAGTCGTGTTTAAATCTTTCAGACTATGGGAGTAATACCATTTGAACTCGTCATAAATTTTGTAGTCTAAAGGATTTTCAAATGGCTGGAATAACTTGTAAATTTCTGCACAAAAAGATGAATCATAATCATGTAAGGATGCTGGAACTTCTTGATCCATTAAGACACGACAACCTTTGGCTCCTGCCTGTTCCAACTTTACAGCCTTGCTCACGGCATTGCCCAGCAGCATTTGTCCTAAATTGTTGTTATTGTCCTCAATAATATCTCCATAGGCAATTCCACCCCGACATAAAATTCCATTCTGTAAACAATCCCACATGATAGTATGACATGATAGTATGACATCTTTCATGTTTTCGGACCAGACGAAAGCGCAATCGGACAACTGGGTGAAATTCACTTTAGGGTACTTATTCTGGCAGTTTGTCAGGATTTCACGAAATATTATCAATATATTAGCCGCAAATTCCTGGTTCCCTGAAGTCTGAAAATGTTTAGAGACTTGCCAGATGTTAAAATCGTCTTCTGTAAGCTGGATTTTATCTTGAGTTAATGCTGTAAATCCTAATATATCTACATAGAAGACAAAACCTTTTATGTTATTCATTCTCATAATATGTTGTTTATAATTGATTATTTTTTTATCTAGTAAAGTGTTTTTATATTTCAAACTACATGATACAGATGAGATGGTTAGGTGATTACTATGTTATATAAGTTTATACTATCCACATAGATAGTATTTCTAATATAGATAACGAATTTCATTTACCTTGAACATAAATACCTTTCCAATTTTCAGGGAAATGCTTTTCTGCCCATATGCTGTTGAATCTTTTGGGTGAACAAATGGAATTTGCCGCATAAAAGACAGCATAGAAAACAGAATACGAAGGATTCCCTTTATAACCTTCGACATCTGCCAGAATCTCGTCCATAGTCCTGTTGAGCTCTTTTTCATCATCCACATACTTGAATTCGACTGCACATTCCAATGACGGTATCAATATGTCCGGATTATAACATTTGGCTGTTTGCTGAAATTTATAATGGCTACAATCTTTATTGTCAGGAAATGCTGTCTTACAGATTTGTATCATGGGTTTATAGACCTCTGGCTCGGATTTTGGCTGTATTCCAAAGTCTTTAAGCAGAGTAGCTGTACTATTTAAAATGTTTTCCAAAATGTCAAATTCTTTGCGAGCATCTATAATACTGAAATCATCGAAAGCATCCAGATATTTTCTGTAAACATGCATCAGCTCGCTATCCATATCTCCTGTATCTGATAGTATTTTTCTTTTTGTCTCGTAGAACGGTGTAATTTCTGCCAAGAAAGCATTATAATAATTAGGAAGATGTTTAGCCTCAATATAAGCCTGCACCAAAGGAAGCAGTTTTTCAGCCATGTAAATCAAGGACTCTTCTCTTTCTTGTTCTTCCGTTTCATACGCATAGCGTTCTTCTTGTGACAATTTGGAAAAATCAGGTATTCCGTATTCTTTAGACATCATATAATCGTAGTGGCTACGGTCGAATGCGGTCATTATTCTTTTTATTTTCTCTGCCAAATGTTTCATATTCGCTTATTTTTATAGGTTACAATAGCCCGAACAGTCTATTGTAAATATACTCCATAAAAGTGAGAAAAGGAAATGTTACGGTGGTAATTTAAACTGCCAGAAGTTGGATTATAGTTCGTTAAAAAAGAAATCGTTACGGAGTATGGTATGTTCCATAACGATTCCTAATAATCAAACTGTTATCGGTATCAAGAGTATCTACAAGGGGATTTTATTTAATCATAAATTCATTCCCATATGGATAAAAGCGTTTATCTATATATAGTTTGGAGTAGTCTGATAATTTGTAAATTTCAGGTTTATACAGATTTAATACCTTATCCAAAATTCTCTCTCGGAATATTATTCCATTTCCATATTCTACGCTATCTAAAACGAAGAAATTCTGTTTGATTGAATTGTCTTTCAGTTTCATATCAGGATATACTGTAAAACTAATTCCTATTTTTTTCTCTATATCATTTCGATGAAATGTTATACCTTTCCCGTAATGGAAAGAATCATTGTCAAAATGGTTTATACGTAAAGCGTAGTATTTTTTATCCGTTAGAGATTCGTTTTTCTTGTTTACTACCTTGACAGTTGCAATATCATATTTATCAATGAATCCATTTTCTTGAAGTAAAGACAAAAACTCTTCCGATACAATTTTAAGTTTTATGCTGTATTTTTCAAGAAAATCAAATTGCAAGATTCCCGGTTTTTTGTTGCATACGAGGTATAAGACTGGTGGTAAATTTTCTTCCCAACCATTCTTGTCTTTCCACATCCATCGTCCGTGATTTTGAAACTTCTGCCTTTTACTCTCATCGTAGGTATCACAGACATCAGATTTACCATACTCCAATAATCCTTTAGGAAGTTTATCTATCCCATATCGCCAAATATAAAGCTCTTCTGTATTCATAAGTACTATTATCTTTTCGTTAATATTAATGAAAGTTATTGATAGAAACTGGTTCTCCTGTATAATAGGCGGACATCTTTTGCCGAAAATCATTTTGTAAATTTCGGATGCGGTTTATAGCGTTAGCTTTAGCTACATCAGGTTTTATATTATTTTTTTCAAATTCATACATTGCTTCTATCTTTTTTATTTCTTCATCAACAGTTAAATTGTAGTCAGGGTGAGAGCCGCAGTGAAAATATTGTAAGCTATTTTTTAAGGCAACTTCTTTACTATTGGGTAAGAAAACGCCATTGGATGCGGAATCACGACCTCTCAGACCAATTTCCTTAAAGAATTTGTTATTTTCTTTCCAAACTTGTTCTGGGATAATGTGATGCGCCTGCCATTCTGTGCTTCTATTCCCATTTGGTCCGAAAGTTACTTTACCACCATGATTCATACCATTCTTTTCCAAATTTTTACCTAACCGATAACTGCTTTCTCCAGAAGGATCAATATAGGAATTAGGGTTAGAAACATAACCGTAAATAAGGATTCCTCCAGCCAATCCAATTGGATCATGAGTTAAATAACATCCGATTTCGGCAGAATAGTATCTGAATCTATTATAATATAACCCTGTTTCAGCATCTTCATACTGTCCCTGAAACCTGAACGGGCAATCATAAAGGGATTTTCCCGTAAAATCAATCACTTTTCCGTAAATGTCCAGCATACAGTCCCAAATCTTGTTCCCTTGTTCATCGTACATTTGGATGGGAGTACCCAAGTAGTCGGACACAATAGAGCAAGATTTATCACCTTGTATCTTGGCGGTAGGAATCAATGTTTCTTCTTCGAATATCCATGTAGTAATATCTTCCGCTGGTTCTTTTGGAGGAATGTTTTCCTCTTCGTCCGACTGTGAGCCGATGGCTTTATAGCTCCATTCGTGCAGCGGCACGTTGCCGTCCCACACCCAGCGTGTGATTTTGCCGAAATACCGCTTGGTGGTGCGCCGTCCTAACGCATCGTAGTAGAAGTCCACTGTCCTACCGTCCGGGCGCACGACCCGCCTGAGCATTCCGTTGGATGCCCACTCGTAGATCCATCCCATGCCCGTAGCCATACAGCGGATACCGCGTTCCTTTTCCATGCGCTTGTGGTTATGGGCCACACTGTTGTCTTGGAACTCCTTGTATTCACGGAAAATGAGGTTTCCCTCATCGTCATAGTGGTAGAAGCATGATGGGTCTTCCAAAAGTCTTCCTCCCGCACCGTATTTGCGGTCTTTTCTGTCCGGCGTCTCAAAGAGATTTCCCACGAAATCCGGCACGCGGTAAATCACGTCCGTTTCGGAACCTTTTGTCATTTCCTGACGGATGAGGAAGTCGAAACGGTCGTAATCGTAGCGCATGAGCGTTCCGGTTAGCTCGTTCTCTTTGGCGAGCAGCCGACCCGCGATGCCCCACTCGTAGCGGTATGCCCCACGCTCGATGTTGCCTGTACGCACTGATTTATGCACCTCGCGTCCAAAACGGTCACGTTCTGTCCTGACAGTGACATTACCTGAATAAGTGCGTTGGACTTCCAGCCCTGTATTGTCACGTACCCATGAAGCTTGCCAGTTTTCTCCCGCCTGCATAGTCTGCAAATTACCCTCATGATCGTATGTATGGCGTATGTCCGCTCCCAGATTGCTGGTAATGCGGGTACAGTTACCTTCGTTATCATAAGTGCGGTTGACAGTATATTCTCCCTGCTTTTCTTCGATAACCAATCCTGTTTTCTTGTCACGTGTAAACTTCAGCTTGTTTTCGCTGTTTTCAGCTTTGATAAGCAATCCATCCTTGTCGTATGCATATAATGCAGTTTCGCCATCATATTGTTCTTCCTTTAGGATGTTGTCCAGTCCATCATACAAGTATTCCGTCCATTTGCCTCCGGGACGGTTTACACGTGTAATACGACCGGAACCATCACGTTCATATTCGCGCCTCAATCCATCAAAGCCTATCTCGGTAATGACTTGCCCCAGTCCGTCCAGTTCAAAGAAATAATTTTCACCAGCCTCGTTCCCAATACGGCGGAGCTGCAACTCGCTGTTGTAACCGAAGGTGATGCGGTGGCGTTCCTGCTCCCGGCTTTTCAATATGCCTAAAGCTCCGTAAGTAAATTTGACTTCACGGATATTGTCCTTGGCATGAATCATGTTGCCCATAGCATCGTACTCAAAATGGTGTATGTTGCCATCAGGCTCCTCTAAACGTATCAAGTTGTCTGCACGGTCGTATGCGTAACGTGTGATATTCCCTTTTATATCTGTTGCTTCTATAAGACGCCCGCGGTTATCATAAAACCAGTGGCGGGAAAGTCCATTTGGAAAAACAAGTGATTCAAGTTCATAATGGGAATTGAATAATAATGTATATACACGTCCTTGTCCGTCTGTAATGGTATGAAGTAAGCCATCTTTATAAGAATATCTGATGGTTTGACCATTCATGGTAGTACGACTTGCAAGTCTGTCCTGTTCGTCATACTTCCATGTGAGTTGTCTTCCTTCCGGTGTACGCAAAGAAGTCAGATTGTAATTGTCATCATATTGCAACCAGGTATCTTCCCCATTTTCATCTGTTATACGGATAGGAAATCCAAAATCATTATAAATAGTCTTTCGGGTGTATCCTTCCGGGTTGACTATAACTTCCAATTCTTCAGAAGCATTGTAACGATAACGGGTTATTCCGCCATTGGCATCAATAATTTTATAGATAAGTTTGTCAGAACCATAGAAATATTCAGTGACAGCATTTTCGCCATTACGGATACGGGTTGTTCCTTTGCCATAATGGATATAGTATTCCATTACACCGCCATCACCCCATGTATGTATGCAGCGTGCGTTTTCGCCATTACCCTCATATTCCCAATGAAAGGACATACCGCCTTGGTTGACAAGTCGTATCAGTAGATGATTTTCTTTGTAAAAGAAATATTTGCTGACATTGAGGGCATCAATGGTTTCAATCATATTTCCTTGTTCATCGTAACAATAGCGTACAAGCTTTATTTCTTCATTGTCCTGTTTTATAGAAACACAGGTAACCCGTCCGGCGTCATCTGTATCTACTTTAATATGTTCACCACGAGAAGAAATAATTTCAACCAAGCGTCCAGCAGAAGCATATTTAAGTATGACAGAGAAACCGTCACGTGTAGAAATGGATGATACCATACGGTATCCGAACTTATTTTCCAATCCGTTGAAACGGTATTGATAGCCACGACTGTCAGTGAGTTGATAACCATGCGAATCAAGTTCCCATTTCAGCTGTTCCTTTCGGTCTATCCATTTTTCGCCAACAAGAAGTACGGGCAAATAAGATTCACGCCCATCTGCATGACGAATTACAAAAGCTTTATCATTGATTTGTTTTACTCCCATATTATAGCTATGATGCCAATTATAACCTAATGGACCATCGACAGCTGCATCACTATAATAGGTACGTTCCCATTTAATTGGAATTGGACCAGGAAGTTCAAAGTCCACATTCGTATGATAAACTCTTCCGGTAGCTGCATCTACAGGTTCTCCAAAAGTTTTGCACTTAATGGGCTGTAGGATATCTGCCAGTTTGTTTTTCCCTTTTTTACGTAAATTGTTTATGAGATCTTGAAACTTATCTCCAATCTTTTTCCATATTTTGCCAATGCCTTTCAGCCCCAATTTCATGGTCAAGGCAAACAAATCAATGGTAGGAGGGCCGCCTACAAGCACAGGCTTTCCCACAGAAGTTATGGTTGAAAGCATTGAAGTTGGTGCCATCAGAGCCTTGCTTACCTTTTTAGGTTTTCCTTTACGTGGAATGGTGGGGATACCTACAAGATTACAGGAAAGCGAAGGATGGGTAAGTGTGGAACAGGGAGCACCGTCTGCCAAGACTGTAGAACTTCCCATCCACATTTCAGATTCCGACATACCACTTACCAAAGGTGCCGGATGAAGTACAAAAGCCGGAAGATGTAAAATACTGATTCCTGCCTGCGCAATCCACTGATTATGTACCTTTACGGAAGGAGCCATTCCCTTCAATACATTGCATGCTACACCTGCTATACCAGAGGTTGCAGGTGGTATGGCAGCGGCAATTCCCGCCATAATATCCGCCATAAGGTCATAGATTTTCCCGACATGCGGAACCGGCATAACAGGAGAAGGCGGCGTAACAGTGGGATGCATATCAATACCTATGGAAAGGTCGCCAAATTTGGCAACAGGCATCCCTGGCATGGAAGGGAGCATTCCACCCAACCCTGCCTGAATATTATCCAAAGCTGCTTTGGAGTCTGCGAAAAGGTCGGCAAATCCACGCTTGGCACTGCTGCTTTGAGCTAAATCATTGAATGGCATACAGGTAAGTTTTGAAGTGAAAAGGCAACCGGAAGTCAGAAAAGAAATCCCAGTTGCCTTCAGAAAAAGTTATTAAATTCAAGCATCCTGAGCATAGTCGCTGTTCCAGTCATTTTCATCATCACCCTTGGTTCCTTCAAGTTTGATTACAAAACTCTTTGCGGGGAAGTACGGAGTGAGGTGAATATCCAGGAAGATGCGGTCTTTCTGTTTCGGATCACGTTCAAAACGGAGAATCTTGAACTTTTCGATAAGACGGCCAGGACCTTGGATGCTATCAAGGAACTTGCTGATTTGACTGCGTAAATCTCTTTCGGCTTTACTGTTCCAGTTTTCAAATGCACGGCGGTTGAGAAAGTCCATCAATACTTTTGTAACCCAGTCGAAAACACGGACTACCGAATAAGTCTGTAAACCTAAGTTGTCACCATTGAAAAGTGTCTTGGCTGAGAATGCCATTACTTTACCGTATTCCTTAACCATCGGAATCAAACCAATCTTCTCGATTTCTGAAATTTCACTTTTCTTCAGATTGAAAGCAACTCCGTCAACTTCACTCATTGAACCATATTTCTTACCGGCTGTTACTTGTGCCATTACTGTCTTATAGACACTGCCTGCCAGTGCAGCAGAAGGAGGTACAAGCAGATCTTCGGTTTCACCCAATTCTGCATAGCGTCCTCTGCCCACTAAATAGTTACAAGTCATACATACATTTGACTTATAGATGTCACCTCCGGATAAATTGGAGTCAAAGAACATTTCAATAACATCATCCGGCTTTTCAAGGTCGGCAAAGTCTGTGTAGATCATTACTTTGTTATCGTGTGCAATCTTTGCCCATTTCTCAACAACCTTGTTTGAACCCAGAAAACCAGGGATAACCAATAATGAGTAGTTTGTTCTTAAGTCAAGGCGGTCATAGTTGGCGCGAAGTTCATTGGCAATCGCGTCAATGAAGAATGAGTTGTCAAGATCTGTAAGCTGAGCCATAGATGCATTGACAATGGAAACATTCTTGATCTTGTCCGAGTCAGTGTTCTTGTAGAAAAGCATGACTGTACGGTACGATTTTTCCAACTGTTTGACTTCCTCTACCGCTTTGAGCTGGTTTTGTGAAAGTAAATCTGATACAGCTGCTGACTTTTTCTGACAAGCATCAATCATTTCTGTGATAGATTTGCCGCTTTTCAGCATTTCTACCCACATTTCAATACTCTTTGCAAGTTCTTTACGTTCAGCCGCTTTTTCATTACTGGTCAAATAGATATTGCGTCTTGCCTTACGCTCTGGATTGAGGTTCTGTATTCCATCTACAGAAGATTCCAATACATTGAAACCACCAAATTTGGCAAGAGCCTGTAACTCAGTATTTAAGTTTCTGGTTTGTACGGCAGCAACTTGTTGTTCCGCAGCTTCTATTTTAGGATTCTGTTCACTCATAACTATCATTCATTTACAGAGTTAGACTTTTCATTGTTTTTCAGTTCGTCCAGCATGACTGAAAGTGCATTGACAAAGGCGTCACGTGTAGTGGGATTCTCCAGAACCCGTTGCAGAACCTTGTTCGAACGCAAAGACTTTTCCATTTTGTCTGCAAATTGTTTTTCAGCATTCAGACTGGATAGAAAAGGACTATGTTCTGTCATCTTGGCAACAGAAAAGTCACCAACATTGTTAAAACGGAAGTTCTCCTCGACTGGTGCTCCGTCCGCATCAGAGAACTCAATATCTATTTCCGGCTGGAAATGTGCAAAGACTTCGTCAATGTTGGTAAGACCTGTTACAACTTCAGGTGCTACCGGTTCGTCCTTTGTCAATTGCTCAACCATTAAAGTTCGGTTTTGTGGAATATCCGCAATACCTTCGGATGCTTCGAGTTTTACCTCGTTTCCGCCGATTCCATAATTTCCAAGTTCCATACTATTCTAATTTTAAATTAAAAATATGTTAACTATTTCTCTTGATTTTAACTGAATATGTTCTTCTTTCTTCTGGCCTTGGCTTGTTGCATGGATGGGTTATCAACAAGTTCCCTCCAATCTTTGCCAAGCCATTCCTGTAATTGTTTTTCGAGTATTTCTATGTCTGAAGGAGCCCTTACTTGTTTGCCTGTATGCAAAGCGAGATAAGCGGCATAGGTAAATGTCGAGTTTCTTCTAATGTTTTCAGGAAGATAACTTCCGCCTGCTAGTGATAGTAAAAAGAACTCGAAAGCACTTTCCATCTTGCCCTCTTCATAACGCAGGAATCCACACATACGGTAACCTTCCATCACATAGTAGGCATCTTTTTGCTCAACAGCTTTCAAGGCTATCTCCTTATATAGTGAAATCGCTTCGTCACGCTTCTTTTCTGCGGTAAGTATGGCAGCCTTCATGGAAGCCGCCATTTTCCAGTAGCTATATCCTGTCGTATCACCGCCCATCATAGCCTTTTGGGCTTCATTAAGAGTAATTTCACTGTACTTCATGCTGTCCTTATATTCTCTGATGGCATAGAATGCTTCAGATGCAATAAACAGTGAAGATATATAGATACCATTGTCTTTTAGTTCTTTGGCTATGTCCAAAAGTTTGTTGATTTCCCTTCCTAACAGTTTTTTATCCTGTTTTTGGGTACAGTCCATTACAACGGTAACCTGTTGTTTAAACTTGTTTTCGGGAGCTGTAAGGTCTCCTCCGGCATCTCCTTGTGCCATACGGTTGCGCAAAGCCTGAATCAGGTTGAATTTGGGATAAATACAGGCTACCATCCGCGAATTGTCAAGTCGTATGCTACGGTTTCCAGCTATATTGATAGTAGCTAACCGAATTCCTTGCGGTACACCTTCTGATAAGACTTTTGAAAACCATTCTGCACGTTGAGGACCTTTCAATTGTCCGGGAGGGAAATAGATGCAAAAGTTGGTGTCTTCCAGTCCGGAAATACAGGATTTTAGCCGTAGCATCTCCTGCCATAAGGCAATAGTAGTGTGAGGAATGTCTGTCCGGGGAAAATACTCTCCAGTTAATAGTCCGTCCTGTTTCAATGCCTTGAGAACATCATACTTTTCGTCAATTTCTTCTGTAAACCAGCTGACATATTCTTTCCAAAGTTGCTCTGTGAATTTTTCATCATCGCCCTCATATATCGTGTCAAAGCGGAAAAAAATGTCATCAAACTGTCCTACCGGGGAACGCTCTATTTCAAAAAAACGATCAATCAAATCTACGTCTGTAGCTTCGACAACCCATATTGCCAGCTTCCAGTCTTTACGGACTTCTATTTCAGCCCAGTAATCAACCGCTTTATAGTATTCTTGTATAACAGATGCTGATGCTCCCATATTAGTTTGTTTAAGAGTTTATTTTTACGATGCCTCCTGTTACGGTAACATCGGCTGTACCTTCTATGGACATGTTGTTGGCTGTAACTGTACCTGCTTTGCTGGTTTGCTCATATTGACTTTGTGCTTCAACCTTTATATTTGTCCCGGTTGTAGCTATGGCTGTCTTTTCTTTACTGATAATCAGATTTTCATTACCAGAAACAAATGCAATGTTCTTTCCAGCTTCGAGACAGATTGTTTCGGCCTTCATGCCAATGGATTTATCCTCCATTGCAATTATTGATTCCGATTCGTTTGTGATAATCACACTCTTTTTCGCCATAATGGTAATGCTGTCCTTTCCATCAAGAAGAATCAGTTGTTTTCCTGTCTGGTCTGTTATGGTAATACTTCCCGCTTCATCATTGAAGATGATAGCATTACCACTACGGGTAATGATTGTTTTAAGCTGATTGTTATCACCTCCTCCTTGTCCCGATTCGGAGTGGAACATGGCTCCGCAAACATAGGGGCGGTCCGGGTTTCCATGTTCATAGCCAATCATGACCTGGTCACCAACCTCCGGTACGAATACAAGTCCGCGGTTTTTGCTTACGGCATCACTGGTTCCGGCATTAGGGCTTTGTACTCTGATCCAATTTGTAGTTTTGCTGCCTTTTTGCCATTGAAAGTGCACCTTAACTCTTCCTTGCCCTTTTTCATCTTTATTTTCCTGAACTGTAGCCAGCTCCGGCATTGCTGTAGGAAACCTGACATCAGATACGGGCAGATTTGTTGTATCGCCTGGAATTCCGAAAAATGTATTGGAGTAATGACCGTCCCGGTGTACTTCGTGAATAATTTCCGTTACAAGATATTTGCCGAGCGGAGAAAGTTTCATCTTGTCGGGGAACGAAACATCAATTATTTCGCCGATTCTGATACGGCAAGTCTTTCCTGTACCACTTATATTGAGCAGTCTTGCTCCAGAAGCATTTCGTACTCTTTTCATCTGGTCATCAAGTTCTGCCTTATCCTTGATATGTGGATTGGCTGGGGATATGACTTTTACTGGATATGCCTTTTCTGAACGTGCATGTGCAATAGATTGAAGATCGCTCATCCTTTCCGGTTTGGCTGGTGTATCCGCATTATGTTCTTTGTTCTCCTGCGCTACATAATCGTATCTTGCAGATTTTCCAGGAACCATATTGGCTATCAAGCGAACTTCCTCAAGATCTACGTCATATTGAAGCTTTGCCGTATTAATATTTTCCGGTTTTCCGAAGTAAATTTTATTGCCGTCATAATAGAACCACTCGCCATATAACAAAGAAAGGCGGTTCATGAATGCAAATGCGCTTTCGTTGTATTGTGCCAGATATGAAATCGGGTTCGTATATTTAGGTGCAATAACTATTTTCTCGTTGCCATATTCTTGTGTCGCTTCATTAATGATTGCAGATAATGATTGTTCAGTCCATGAATCTAGTGTGCAGTTACTGTCGAACAGAATTGTGGGGCTTTCTCCATGAATCGCTATACCACCTGCCTCGCCTTCACTTCCAATCATTTCAACCTTAGTTACCACTCCTTCAAATACATAACTGTCACTAGTCTGCCGATGGGTAAACGAAATAGTGATAGTCTCTCCAATGAAATTGATGAATTTCTCCGGAGTCTGCTGGAAGGTATTGTTTGGTGAAAGATAGTTGACAATCACTGTAAAATCGTGATGTTTGTTGAAAGACTGATGGAGACGAAGGGAAACGAACTTCTGTTCCTCTCCTTTTATCGTCACCTTTGTAGCCACCAGATTCAGAAAACTTGCTCCCATATTATTAATTTCTATAAGGTTATTACATAAATAAACCGACTAGTCGGTATGTTTTGAGGTGCCAAAATAACCGGAATTGGTATATCCCGGCACCTCAAAACTTTAACCCAAAACTAACCATTAGTTATTTTCCGGCCAGTCTTGTGTAAATGTAACTTCGTTCATCTTTACTGTCTGAGCAGAAATAGTGAACTTGATTGTCATAGGATAATCATTAGCTACACTTAGTGCCTCCTCGTACTTAATGACATAACCGTTTTCAAATACCAGTTCTTTCATTTTAGCATCTTCATCAGCTTTCTTGAAGACGATGTTTCCGTTTACTGGCTGGTACTGTTTGAACATCTTGTCCAATACGATTGTGTCAGGAGTAGATTCGACTTCCACGTTAATGGTACCTCCATAAATGTCAGATGCCGGACGTCCTTTAGGATCTACATCACGGTTAAACTTGACATCCCATCTCAATACATCAAACTCTCTAGAGTCTGAAAACTTAAATGACGCTTTAAATGCCATGTTATTAAAGTTTTAAGTTAATAAATTGGTTCACTTCGAAATCCTCAAAGTAATCAGAATCCTGTTGTTGTTCTCCCTTTCCTTTGTGATTTCTGGCGCAATGTATGCTTTTTTTCGAACATCGCAAAAGAAATTGGATATTTTTTTCATAAATATGCTCATGAACATAAAAAAAAATACCGATTTGAGCATGGACTTTCATTTTTTACTTTTATATTTGCATTGTTCTCCTGCGCAATTTTTTAATCTTTATCGATTATGGATACAGGAGTTAGTTTCATTAATCTTAATGATTCTGTAAAAATTGCGCTTAACATAGCACAGGCAGTGGCTCGTGAGAATGCGAATGAGTATTACATGCCCTCGCATTTGTTAAAGGCTCTACTTCATAAGGATGTAGGGCTAAGAGATTTTATTGCAAGCCTTGGAAAGGATTTGGGTTATCTGGAAGAGTGGGCTGATGTATATATTGAACAATGTCCCAAGTCTACCCAGCTTTCCGAGATAAAACCTTCGGAAAAAATTGATTTTATATTTCGGGCTGCGGATGATGCTCGTATTCGTCTTGGATTATTTGATATAAATCCAATCTGTGTTCTTATTGCCTTGTCAAAACCAGGAGTCGCTTTTTCAAGTGACCAGTTGAGGTCTTTTCCGATTCAGGAAAGAGATATATTATCCCTATATGTTAATAACACAGAAAATCCCGCTGTGGAAAATCATCATGCAGCTTCGATATCAGACAACTATGGTCCGGGAATAGGAAGTTCATCATACCTTTCCAAATATTGTATTGATCTGATGGCTGCCGCTCCTGAAAGATTATTGCCGGTTATCAATAGAGACCGTGAGACCCGTATGGTCATGGAAGTGCTGGGTAGCCGAAGTAAATCAAACGTTTTGATTGTAGGTGATGCCGGAGTTGGAAAAACAGCTTTGGTTTATGGTCTGGCATGGGATATTGTTAATAAGAAGGTTCCTTCTTTTCTGGAAGGAGCCCGTATCTTCGAGTTGGACAATGCTTCGCTTATTGCCGGAGCCACCTATAAAGGAGAAATCGAAGACCGTTTGAAGAATGTATTGAAGGAACTTCGCCATATAGAAAATTCCATCCTGTTTATAGATGAAATACATGTTCTACTGGATAGCAGACAGGGTAATTCCGGAGCGGGTAATATCCTGAAGCCGGAGCTGTCACGTGGAGATTTGACCGTAATTGGTGCTACAACAATAGACGAGTATAGGAAGATTATCGAACCTGATCATGCGTTCAGTCGTAGATTTGAGGTCGTTCAGGTAAATGAGCCTGATTTAAAGTCTGCCATTCAGATGCTTCATAGTGTAAAGAAACAGTATACAGATTATCATCATGTCGGTATCAGCGATACTGCCGCGGCTGAATGTGTGCGTTTGGCCAAGCGTTATGTAAAGGAACGTCGGTTGCCTGACTCAGCCATTGGACTTTTGGATATGACCTTGTCTGCCATAAAGATGGTAAATGAAACAGGACAGCAGGACGTAAAAGAATTGCTTGATGAATTGGACACTATTGAAAAAGCCGAAACGGAAGAAAGTGAAAAAGTTGAGGACTTAAAGACTTTATTGTTTGTTATGCGTAATAGGCTAAGCCCTATCTTGCAAGGAGTGATAACCGATGAAACGGATGTGAATGAACTTCAGGATTATACTGAATTGAAGAGTTATCTGCTGAATGCGTTGAACTTGATGCGCGAATTTGCCGAAAAGAAAATCGAAGAGGTAGAAATATATGAAGTCGCTGCGGTGGTAGCAAGCAGAACCGGCATTCCAATAGGAAAAGTACAGTCACAGGAGAAGGAACGTCTGTTGAATATGGAGGACTATTTGCGTAGAAGAGTTGTCGGGCAGGATCAGGCCTTGAAAACACTTACGGATGCAATCCTTGAATCGCGTAGTGGAATGAATAAGCCGGGACAGCCAATCGGCTCCTTCTTCCTTTTAGGACCTACCGGTACAGGAAAAACAGAGTTGGCAAAGGCTTTGGCTGAGACATTGTTCAATGATGAAAAATCCATGATACGCTTTGATATGTCGGAATTCAAGGAAGAACACTCTGCGGCCCTTCTGTATGGTGCCCCTCCGGGATATGTAGGATATGAAGAAGGCGGTATGCTGGTAAACAAGATAAGACAGCAGCCTTATGCAGTGGTTCTTTTTGATGAAATAGAGAAAGCCCATCCATCGGTATATGATATATTCCTCCAAATAATGGATGAGGGCAAACTTCATGACCGTTTAGGCAAAGAAGGTGATTTTTCCAATTCCATTATTCTGTTTACATCCAATGTGGGCAGCGAGTGGCTGACTAAACAGTTGGAATCGGGAAGCGTACCTTCTACTACACAGATAATGGAAGTGATGGGAAGACATTTCCGTCCGGAGTTTCTGGCCAGATTATCTGAAATTGTTCCATTCTCTCCTATCAGCGAGGATATTTTGCTGATGATATTCGACATACAGTTTAATGGCCTTAGAAAACTGCTTGACCGTCAAGGTATAGCAATTGAAATAAGTGATGATGCCCGTAAACTGCTTGCACATAAAGGATTTACTCCTAAATATGGAGCAAGGCAGGTTGCCGGTGTGATTCGTAATTATTTACGTAGGCCTATTTCCCGTCTTATAATAAAGGAAGAGTTGTCGAAAGGCAAGACCTTGAAGGTAGGATTAGATGAAGCGAATGAATTAACTTGGGATATTCACTGAAAATCAAGATTCTTATGTTTGGATATACAGTATTTTTAAAAATCGGCAATCTGGCAGCTACATCGCTGACGGATATGTATAAGGACAGCTATCAATTGATAGGGTGTGAATTTGGCTTCGCCCAAGGTATTGATTTTAAAGGTCAGGTACAAACAGAAGTTAAGGGAGGTACTTTCTATGTAACTTACCCTCATCTGCCTAACCGAGACATGATTCAGTGGATGTTGGATGCCCGCAAATATCAGAGCGGAGCTATTGTCGTTCATGATAACCAAGGTTCCGCTCTTGAAAAGATACTCTTTGAGAAAGCGACCTGTGTAGATATGGAAATCAGCTATATCCGGCAGGGAAAGAGCTATATCGCGACTAAACTTACCGTACAAGCACAGAAGTTAATGTTCGGTACAGAAGAATTTGAAAATCAGTGGGCACTCTAAAAAAGAAAATGTTATGGGACTTTTTAATTTTCCGCAAGTGGACAGCAACGTGAATGTAATATTCTGCGTTGATGGTGACGAGTATGAAGTCGAACAGTTCAAAATCGGCTTTCACCAGCCTGTTGATGGTAATAAGAATCAACCTGAAGGTGAAGTTCGTGGAGGGCGTATTATGATAACATTGTCACAAACCGTTAAAAATAACATCTACGGATGGGCAATCAAGCCTTGGGTAAAAAAGAACGGGGCAGTATTGTTTAAAACTGGTACGTCTGGAGTAATATTTGAGGTAACATTTACTAATGCTTACTGTATAAGTTTAAAGCGTTCAATAGGTATAGCTGTGGGATTAAATACAACTATAATATTATCTCCAGAAAGTTTGTGCCTAAATGGAATAGATTTTAATAATCAATGGGTTAAATAGCTATGAAACAATATTCAACAAAAAACTATATAACAAAAGACGAATTCTACCGTATGAATAAAGAGGAAGAATTTTATACAGGTTTTGTAATTGGGTTGGGCTATGCTTTTGTTGAGGATTTACCAATAACATATTTACCTGAAGACTTGAGAATTAATTCTTTAATGTCGAATTTTTCTGTTCAAAGAGTAGATTATTCTGATGAGGCTTATGTTCGGAGTTTGAATTTAACTTCTGAGCAAATAAAAAAAATAATTTGTACTTCTAATAATAATGGAACCTATAATGTTGCTATTGATTTTTTACATCATAAAGTTATTAGTGACTTATCAGAAGTTAGGGTGGATTTTTATGAAGATGGTGATATTATGAAAATAATAATTGAAGTTCATGGTGAAAGTTATGTTTTTCCACTAGTGGATTTTAATAAAAGATATGGACAACTTATTAGTGAAGTAATTGGGTGTATAGATTTTTGTAATTCTTCTATTGGGTTTGGAATAGATATTTTTAAAAATAATTATTGGAGTAATCCAAAATTCAAAAAAAATATATCAAATAGTATTTGTCAATCTTTACGAAGAAATGGGTATAAAATTAATGCCAGTCAGATTAAAAGAAAATTTATTCCAAGAGCAATAAATGCAGGAAATCGGTTTTCTCAATATATTGGAGTTTTTTGTACTATTGGATCAATTTATGTTGAAAAAGAAGTAAAAGTTTCTGATATATATTCTATAGCTGTAGCTGCAAGTACATTCTATCCTGGAGTAGGTTGGGCTTTTGGTGGAGTAATGTTTGCAGCTGATTGTATAAGCTGTCTGATGTCAGGAAAAACAATTGGTGAACATTTGGATGATATGTTTGATGATAATGGAGTAGTTTTCGATTTGAAAAAATATATAGACAGATTAGATTTTGCACCTAATTCATTATCATTAGATGATATGAATAATAAGTATAAAAGTACAACTCCTTTTTATGAAATGGAATTCGTTGCTCCAAGGGATAATACTAGATTTGAAAATCCTTATATAAAAAAGAATTGGTGATGATAATAGTAGATTATATATATTACAGGTTGTATAGAATGTATAAGAAGTATAACGAACCTGCTAGGTTTTCTTCTAGTTTAATGTTTGGTATGTTAGGAGTGATCTCATTTTTTTTTGTTTCTATAGTACTTGATAAGTATCTTTTCGAATTTTATTTTTTATCGAAAGATTATGAACTAATACATGCTATTATAACTGTTTCATTAATAGGTATTACTATCACCATTTGGATTTTCTTAAGATATACACCTGCTAGAACATCTGATCTTTTGAAGAAATTTAAGGGGAGTATATTGAATAAAATCATACCCAATTGGGTTATAGTTGCATTGCCTTTATTAGAGTTTTTATTAGGCTTGCTTTTATTAAAAACATTTTTATAATCACTTTACTGTTTGATAATGGACATTCAATATAAAACAATAATTATTTATTCAGTTTCAAATGATCAATCGAAGAGGTCATTTGAGGAAGAACTGGAGAAATACGGACTGGAACGGGTAGGAACGCAAGACATCTTCGCCCTCCCCTTAGAGGAGTATCGTACTAAGGTACAGGCATTCAAAGCCTATCTAAGGGCTTATTCCCGTAAGCATCTGGACAGCCAGGACACAGTCTTGTTTGTGGAATCACGTATGAATGAAAATCGTACACTGACCACTATGCTTCAAACAGATTTAATGAGAGATAATGAGTAAATAATATAGTATGAGTGCACAATCATATATCAAATTATGGACTGCTGAGCCATCGGAACATGAAGATGTTCAGGCTTATTATCTATTGGAATATGAATATGACTTCAGTCAGGATGCTGATAAGACTGGACGGGTAATCGGCAATATGCAAGGCGGAAAGATAGGTGTTATAATATCAGGCTTTCCGACTGATGATTTATTGGCGTGGATGCTTAGTTCGCAAATCCATAAAAATGGAGAATTAATGAATTCTTCAGGTATTCTTGGAAGTCAGAAAGAAGTTATACGCTTCAGGGGTGCACAGTGTCTTGAAATGAATGTCCACTCTACAACCAAAGAATGTCGGACTAAACTTCTGATTCATTTTAAGGAAATGGAAACAGGAGATTCGTGCTACTTAAATATGTGAATGTTATGAGCTGGTTCAATACCCTATTCAAAAAGAAAAATGTAATGGGAAATGATGACCATTACATAATGAAATTGTGTGTGGGTGAAGAAATATATGATATTGAAGACTTCAACCTGCAATTTAAGCGTGATACTAATCGTATCGGTTTTCCGGAAGGGGAAGCATACGGTGGTATCATTATGTGTATGTTACAGGGAATGCCTGGTGATACCCTGTTAAGATGGGGAACTTTCACACAAACATATATGAATGGGGAGATACGAGTATATCAGAAAGACCAGCCCAATCAGCAGGCTGCATTTGTAGCTCACTTTACGGATGGTAATTGCATTCAGTTCCAACGAAAGGTTGACAATGTCAATCATAAGCAATATATACTTATAAGATTTGCTTCACGATTGTTGGTGTTTATTAATGATGAGTTTGAAAATCAATGGCGTTAGTAAATATGGAAACAAAATTCTGCAAATTACCTTTAGACTTTGGAGCATTGTTGAGCGAAGATGTCGAGAATAGCCGTCTGGAGTCCTGCTCGGAAATAGAGTCTATTGATCAGTTTATTGAACTGTTGATTAGTACAGCTCCGGGTGAGCATACCTTTGACAAGAAGTTTGGCTGTAAGATTTTTTATCTTGACTTCGAAAGTATTGTGTCACATACACGTTGGGAAGGACAGTTCTCCGAATATATCACTACAGCTGTTACCACATATGAAAAGAGACTGACCAATGTCAGTGTGCGTGTAATTATAGACGACACAATGTTGCAGGACAGTATGTATGAAACATCAAGTATAAAGAAGAGAGTTCAGGTTTATGTATCTGGAAATCTGGTTCGTACAGGAGAAAGAAGGACATTCTATTATGTGATTTACTTAGGACCTATTTCAACACGATAACAGTATGAGTGAAGAAAAATACAATAAAGAGCAAATCAGGAATCGGATGCTGAAGTATGCAGCAGCATTTTGGGGTATAAAGAAGGTGGAAAATTTCGATCCGGTGGTCAAACTTATGTTGGAGGCTCTGGCGAATGAGGTTTACACACTCGGAGAGGATTTTACAGCAATTGAAACCAGACTGTTGGAAAAGACAGCCCACATACTTACACCAGGTATGCTGGCATCACCATTCCCTGCGCATGGCATTGTACATGCTTCCCCTATTGATCCTGAATACTTGATAACACGTGAATCTGGTATGTATTATGAAAGTGATGTGTTGAACAGAAAACTTTCCACAGGCACGCTTTCATTTTATCCGGCCTGTGATATGATATTGCGCAAGGTTGAAGTCAAGTATATAATATCCGATGATCTGCTTTATGAAGTCAGTCATACTTTGGAGAAGACAATGGTAGCCCGTAGCGAGGTTAAAATGCCGTCAGACTCCGTGTGGATTGGGTTGACTGTTGATGAAGCCATCAACGGACTGGAAAATCTGTCATTTTATCTTGACTTTCCGAATTTAACGGACAACTATGAATATCTGTTCCTGCTACCTTGTACAGAATGGTATATAGATGGAAAAAGGATTGATATGCAGAAAGGCATTTATCAGAAAATGATACCATCCAGACACTCTGCTTATAGTTTTTTCCAGAATTATGATATAATGGTTATGATAGATAAAGAAGTGATGGATATATACAACAAGCATTATCTTACCATTTCCCAGCAGCTTGTTATAGATGATAAGGATAAGGTCTCATTTCCTGAAGAGCTCACAGATTATTTCAAGGAGTCTGTCGTGGATAAAATGAAAGACAGGCTGATATGGGTAAAGGTGAGTTTCCCAGCACATTTTACACCAGATATATTAGAAGACCTGCATGTCGGAGTAAATGTTGTACCTGTAGAAAACAAGTTACTCCATGAACAAAATACGAATATAGAAGATACATTTAGGGTAATTCCATTGCGTACAGGAAAAAGTGAGTCTTTATTGGCAGTGCATAGCGTGAAGGACTCTAATGGCAAAAACTATTACGAGCTGATGTTTCAACAGGAAAGCAGTATGGAGGATTGTGGAACTTATTCTTTGAGAAAGGGTGGCTGTGAACGTTTTGACTCCCGTTCGGCAAAGGAACTTCTTGTATATCTGCTTGACTTGCTTGATGACGAATCACATGCTTTTTCTGCCGTTTCCAGTGCAAAACTACAAGCGTTGGTTGGTCAGATGGAGCAATTGATGGAGCAAATGAAGCAGATAACAGAGCAAATGAATGAAACAAGGGAAACACCTTATTATTTAATGATAGACTGTATGAATGGGAACGGACAGATAACGGTGAAATACTGGACTACGAATTGCGAGATTGGTAACCAGATACAAGCCGGAGTCGAGTTGTCCCCTAATACCAATACCTATGTGAATCCAAAAACATTGGCACTTGTCAGTACGACTTATGGAGGCAAGCACTCTCCTAAAAACAGGGAACAAATAGAACATTACAAATATGGTTTTCTTTCTCATGGACGTGTTCTTACTCAGAATGATATAGCCAGTTTCTGCAAGAAAGAACTGGGAGAATTATTATTACGTACTAATATTCGTAATGGGGTGGCAATCAGTCCGATGCCCCATGAGGGATTGATACGTACAAAGGATGTTCATCTGATTCTGGGAACAAGATTGGATGAACCATTACAGGAAAAACGGATGAAAGACAATCTGCTTACCAAATTGGCAGCCTGCTCTCCGGATACTTTTAACTATAGGATATTTATTGAATATAATAACGCATAAACAGATTTTATATGAATCCAGTTGCACTACATTTTGTATCATCGTATTTGCTCATGCCTCTCCTTACCATAATATTTGGAGTTGTAGCATATTTTATTGCCAGGAAAAACAAACTGCTTAATAATAAGAGGCTTATTGTATATTTGCTTCTGAGTGGTATTGTACTAGCGTTACCGGGACTGGCGGGTTTCATGAACTATAGCTTTATGCCTTATATGTATATTTTATTGGTTGTAGTTTATTGGATTGCAGGATATTACAACAGGATGGTATTGAGAAAAGTCTTTTCATCCTCCAGTAATGAGCAACCTTCATTTGTAATCCAATTTCTGATTACAGTATCGGTTATGTTGTTTGGAGCCGGTCTTTTTTCATTGGTTTTCAATCTTTGTAATGAACTGCAATATGGAATATGGGCATCCACCTGTCTGCTTCCTTTTTCATTTCCTTTATTATATGCACAGACTGTTGACTGCTATTTTGCGATTCCTTTGGAAATCTATAAAGTCTGGAAGTATTCAGAGGAGTATGATTCGGATACTTTGTATATCAATCGTGATAAGAGTATTGTGATTGATGTGGAGGTCTTTAAAAGTGTAAATGACCCGGTTGCTGAACGAATTACCGGAAAAGCCTCGGAGGATGTCATATTCGGACAGTGGTTTCAGCGTATGATAAATGACTGTAATCTGAAGTCTCCGTCAGCTCCAATTGAATATCGTAATGAAGGTGGAACTTATTACGAATGGGTATTTTATACTAAACCGTCTTTCTTCAGAAGGAGATTCTATATAGATCCGGAGGTAACACTTGCAGAAAATAAGCTGAAAAGACATGATGTGATTATTGCCAAGCGTGTAGCAAACGAATTGGTAAAATATAGAGAATATTAATATTGTGGATTATGGCAACGAAACAGAATAAAAGGAAATCATATCCTCTGGTAAATTGGACAGACGGATTGCTTGTAAGGAAAAATCATTTGATGCAACTGGAAGATCATTTCATCAATCAGTTGTGTGAACATCAGTCGTATCATCTCAACAGAACAAACTATGGCTTTTTACCTTTCAGAAAAGGAGAACCTGTTTCCGGTGATTTCAGCATTACAGAGCTTGTTACAGGTACTCTCGAAGTCAGGTTGAAACGTTGTCATGCTGTTACTGCTGGGGGCTATCTTATAGATTATGATGCTGATGAAAATGAAGAACTGACAGCCAGCTTCCACATTTCTGTTGAAGATACTGATGATAGAGAACAGAAATGGGATGTGATATTGATGGCAGACCCGTTTGAAAGACAGCCTTCCGGTACTCCGGATGAAACAGAAAGTGTACCCAGACAACCGGACGCATTGCCTAAATATCGCCTGAATGTATTGCCGGCAGGACAGGTTGATGGAGGGGAACTGGGAAGATATTATCTTGTAATCGGCCGATTGCGTAGGAATGGAAACCGTTGTGAAGTGGATGGAAATTTTATACCTCCATGCTCCAGTATGTCAAGTCATCCGGATCTGAAAGGTTATTATGCGAAGTTCGGTCAGCTTATAGATTCGATAGAAAAGGCTTCTATTGATATTCTGGCAAAAGTAGAGAACGCAGAGAAACAGACTGAATTAGCAGCAAATATAGGAATGTTATGCCGTCATGTAATGTTATATATATCTGATATATACTTTTCATTCCGTAACGAAGGACAGTATTATTCGCCTATACGTTTCTTAAATGTATTTTCGACACTTGCGCACCGTTTATATATCTGTCTGGGCTTTATGGGTAAAGAAGAGAAAGAAGATTTGTTGAAGTATTTTTATGAATGGAATGGTGTCAAGCCCGGTGCTTACGAAGGCGTGCTCCGTGAAAATTGTGGAATGCGTTATGACCACCATGATATTCGTTTGCTGATGGTAACGACAGAGCGCTTTCTTTACCTCTTTAATGATTTGTGGACTACGTTGAGCCGTCTTGAGTATATCGGTAAACATAAGGAAAACATTGTTGTGGCTGAGCGTTCACGTCAATCTAAGGAAACCACAGAAACACGCTGGAATATTCTGGATTAGTCTGTACTTAAACAGTTTTTTGTATGGTAAAGGAAATAGATAACATAGTGAATTTTGATGAGAGTGTGCATGCATTCAATCAACCTGATACTGATTTCAAGGCTGAAGTTGTTGCCAGTGGATTGAAAGAACAGGGTTATGATGCAGAACGGACGCTCATTTTAAGGCGTGGGGATATAAGACGCGGTTATTCAAAGGATATTCATGATATACATTCAGAATATTCACACTATGACTTGACCGATTATCTTTATCTGTATGTAAACAGGCGCAGTCTTTATGACATGTTACCTGAGTCTATATTTCATCGTAACCTTTATCAGACAGGAAAAATTTCAAAAGAGCAGGTCCTGGAGGAGATTCGTATCCATCGTGATGAAGAGTTCTTCGCAAGAAGATTTTTCAAACCTTTCGAGATTTCCTTGGATTATATGCTGGTTGCTTTTCAAAACAAGGAACGGCGTATTGATGAAATGAATGTTCATCGGGATTTTATAAATATATTCTCCCGGCAATGGCCAGTCCTTGATTTGCTTCCCGTCCATTTAGCTGTAATGCTGATACACATGCTGACCTATCTGGAACAGATAACAGTAAGTACGGAGAATATAGGTAAATGTATGAGTATACTGATGGAAGTACCTGTATCCTTGAAAAAGGGTGGGAAATGCGTTACGGAAGTTGATCCGGACATTGTTCCGAAATTAGGTGAGTGTATTTTGGGAGATAATATGGTAATTGGCAATAGTTTTGATGACGGGACTTATGAAATGGAACTTGAAATCGGTCCTATCTCTGCGTCCAGAATGGAAGGTTTCTCTCCGGGAGCCAAAGATTATCAGATATTGCAATCTTTGGTTGAGCTTTTTTTGCCAGCCGACAAAATAATAAATACACGTTACATCATCCAGCAGGAAGACTCCCGTTTCAAGCTTGGTTGCTCTTCTGAGCAAGGGACTTTTTTAGGAATAAGTAGTTACCTGTAAATAAAAAAATAAAAGTATGAAACCTAGGAATAATCCAGAAGTAAGAAAAGCATATTTGAAGTTTGCCGCTTATTTAATGGCTTGCGTCATATTTGCCGTTTTAATTTTTGCCTGTTTCTTAAAGACATCAGGCGTTGAGGTTAAAAGAATAACAACGAAAACCCAGGAGTATGACCGGGTATATACCCGTGAAATAGCCCTTTCAAATAGTGTGGATTCTGTCTACCAATATATGAAACTGATGAACACTTCTCCACAGATTAATGATGTATTACTTCAGGGAGTAATCAGTACAAAAAAAATGAATATCCTTAAAAACATACAGGATATGGAAGAAAGGGACTGTAAATTGTACAGACAACTGCTTGGAAATATCAATCTGTTCTTAGGAGTTAAGGATTCTATCCGGTTACTGAAAATCCAGGAGGAAATGGTAAAAAATGATTTGATGCAATGTATCAAGGATAATTGGAAGACTCGTAGGAATCTTAATGTAGGCTCTGGTAATAACAAATAAAAATAGAGGATTATGGACAATAATAGAAATAACCTGAATAAACGGGAAGTCTTTATGGGACATGCCTATGTATTCCTGTTCTTTATCATAACAACTGTAATATGTTGCATTAGTATATTCATGTGGAATTCAGACTTCAGTATGTTTGAGCAGAAAGAGTTTGTAAAAGTAAAAATGAACCGTATAAAGGACTATCAACAAGAACAGGCAGATCATCAAGTTTCTGTTGATTCCTTGTTTCGTAAGATAGAGAAGTTTGAACCGGGCGTATATGCTCAATATGAAGAAGATGATATTCGTTATCTGATAAACAATCTGAAAAACACATACGAAAAAAACAACTGGGATAAGAGGTATAAGTTGTTTATGCACATTGCTGATTTTTACGACATGTGGTTGTCGGATAAAAAGCAATTGTGGAGTATTCAGCAGAATATCATTACGTTCAAGGCAAATTTGGAGGAATGTGAAATTGGATTGCAGAAGAAACTCGAAGATCTGCGTTCCGGTACAAAAAAATAAATATTATGGGAAAGATTTATACGCGTAAATTTATGCTTGTTATAGGAGCTTTGCTGCTTTGTATAGTACTGGCTCTATTAATACGATTGTTGTTCTCAAGCAGGACAATCAGGATGACATTAAATCCGATAGAGGTAGAAGTCGGCGAACCTGTTCACTATTCAGACAGTACACGTAATGCAAAAAAATGGCTTTGGGAGTTCGGCAACGGAGACAAGTCAAACAAGCAAAGCGGGGAATATATTTTTATGGAGCCGGGACGTTATCAGATACGCCTCAGAATAGATGATGCGCTGGAAGAAAGCAAGATTGTAACTGTAAGAAGAAAAAAGAATGATTATGGAAGTGAGCAGTTGGTGAAAATTGAAGCCCCGTCAACTGCTATGCAAGGTGAGATTGTTACATTCAGAGGGTATGGTGTATCTAAGGAATGGAGATGGCAGTTTGGTGAGTCTGGTATTGTAGACTCAAGGGAGCAGAATCCATTATATTCTTATTCTGAGCCAGGCAAATATGAGGTGCAGCTTATGACTGAGAATACCCAATACCCGATAAGACATACGATTGAAGTCATTCCTCAATATACCGAAAATGATTCAACAGACATATTAGTGGTTATAGGGAATGATATTCGTGAGCATTTGCAAGCTATCGTGGATGGAAAGCCATTCAACACTCATTATAACTATATATTGAAAAAATATTTGTGCGGTAATCCTGATGTGGCTGTCACTATAAATAATAACAAAAAGAATGATTTCTATTCTTATTGTCAAGGTCTGAAAATAATTGCCCGTAAAAAGACACTTATTGATGATGTATTTGTAGATATGGGTGATGATCTAAATAATGAATGTGTTATGCAGCTGATGGTAACTCAGCACGAACGGTTTTCAGAACAAAAAAGGTAAGTTATGAAAAGAAATAGATTGTCAAGTCTGTTCCATGCCGGATGTCTGTGCAGTTGTTTTATCGGTTTGATGGCAGCATGTGGTCCGGTAAATCGTTTTACGAGGGTAAAGAAAGTACCTCGTGAGTACGTGAACAATTATTGTATAGAAGGATTAAAAGCACCACGTGATTTTGCAGTATTCAAGGGGAATCCGTGGATTGTATTTGCTCAGGAATCTTCCTCTTCTTACATGAGTCCAAGTGGAAAGAATGAGATGGATAATGTGGAGTATATGGATGCGTTTCTGGTCATAAAAGAGAAAGGTGACTGGTTGAAGCTGATAAAATATGATCCGTCTATCTTGAAGAATGGCAGATTAAAGGAGTGGAAAAAGGCGAAATATGTCGGTTGGATTAACAAGAATGAACTTTTGCTGACAAGGAATGGTATTACGGATGTCATGACAGGATTTAAAAACAAGATGGTTCTGTTGCCATTTGATACCACAATGTTTGTAAATGCCGAAAAATATTTTGCAAATGATTCCATAAAGCTATACGGAAACACAGACTTGACCAAAGAGATTGGTAAAATTCCAATGTATAGTCTTGTGTATCCTTACAAGAAAGCGGTAGATGGAACACATATACTTGTCGGTTGTAGTCCTATGATTGATGCAGACAGCATTGATCTAAAAACTATAGGATGGATTGATAACAGATTGTTGACATCTTCCGGACAGCAGTTGCACATAGATGTAGCGTCATTGCCTAAGGACGTTTTCACTACGATTGATAAAGAAGAAGGAGATACGATAAGCTTATGTGCCTCTGAAAGAATCAAAAGCCGAAATTTGTCTGTACTTAATCCGGCTATAAAATATAGTCCGGTACTTTCTTATAGTGAAAATGATACAACACTATGCTTCCGGACTCATCTTCCTATGCCGGTTATTGACAAGGGAGACAGTTATGTCTTGAATGTAAATGGAAATCCAATCTATTATGATACTTTTAAGAACAAAATCGAACAAGATTTACAACATATCAATATAGTATTTGTAGTGGAAGGGAAAGATATTACCATTGAACGTTTCCCGGCTTTGGTAAATGCAGTTCAAAGTTTGCAGTCCGTTCTGGTAAACGATGAAAGTTTTACATTCAGGTTTGGAGCGGTACTGACTTTTAATGAAGAAGGCGGCTTGAACGATCCTATCTGTAAATTGACCCCTGATTATATGGAGATGCTTGATTTCCTTTCTGCCAAAGCTAAAAATTCGGAAAAATTGAAACCTGTATATGGCAGATTTGGAAGTTGGTCTGGGGTAAGAATAGGTGTAGATATGTTCAATCATCATAAAGATGAAACGAATGTATTGGTCGTAATTGGTGATAAAGGCTATAATACAGAGTTCGCAGACTCTGCCTTAGTGAATCGGATGGTAAAAAACAATTGCCGTTTGTTGGGATTCCAACTGTACGGGGGCGAGCCTGATAATTTTAACAATTTTGTACTTCAGCTTGGAAATATGATTGATTGTTATGCTCCACGGATCAGCCAGAAGAAAAGAGAACTGATGGTATATCCGGATTTGATACGGAATGGCAATGAATATATGGAAGTAAATCATAATACTTATTGTCTGGACTTTCCAGATAAAAGTATGACTCAGGGATGGCTGGTATTTCCACAGAAGAATGAATCTTTGGAAATGGAAAGTCTGACTCAGGCTGTAGATTCCATGTTGTTGCAAGTTAAACTTGATAATACCATATTGTACAACCAATTGGAAAGAGCTTTTGCGGAGGTCGGTACAAATCGGCATAAACTTGATTCAACATTTGTAGCTTATCATCATATAAAGAAAACTGATAAACAGTCCATAATGTCAGCTTGTCCTTCTATAGAACCTGGATGGTCGCTTCCATTATCTCCTGTTGTATTACCTGACAGTCTGTCTTCTACATTGGATTATTATTTGCTGGTGAATGAAGATGAATTTAAACGGCTCAGGAAATATATAGAAGAACCAGCTAAGTTAGTGATTGATTATAAAGTTGAACTTGTAAGAAAAAAGAAACAGGCTAAGGTTAATATCTGTGATTGTCCGGAAGACTATATAACAGATAATAACGATGAAACAGCTATTAGTATAAAGAGAGACAGCCTGAATGTTCCTGAGTATGCTTCAACTCGTCGTGTCAGAAGAAAGCTGATACGGCATTTCCTTTCTGAGAGAAATACAGATAAGTATTGTAAAATTAAAAGGAAGGCTTCCTTGAGAATGCCTATATCAGAATCTTTACGAAGATTTACGTCATGTCCGGTGGACTATCCGTTTTTTGAGGTATATCGGATTAAGGACTTGAAGAAAAAGGAGATGATTACCGATGTAGAATTGGACAAACTGATTGAATATTTTAAGGAAAAGAAGAAACTGTTGGACGAAGCTGCCGGTAAATCATTTCAATCCAATGGACAGACGTATTATTGGATCAGCCGAGATTTGTTACCATAGTCATTCATTTGAAAATTTATCATTATGATATACCAAGCAATATTGAAAATCAGAGGCAAAGAGATACCGATACTTTATTATAGTTATCGGTGTCATATCCAACATTGTGATGATCCTAATTTAAGGCGAATCATACAACTTCATATTGAGGCTTGTGAAAAGATAGGTAATCGTGAATACTTGCCTGTTGAAGGAGACCTGATTACACTTATGTTTGAATGTAGTGGTGACGAACAGTTCTTTTATGACTGGCTGAATGAAGGAGTCATGCATAATGGAGAAATCCATTTTGTATATAATGAAGTGGAGATTGCTGATATTTTTCAGTTTTGGGATTGCTTTTGCTTGAAGATAGAGGAAAGTATGAGTGCGGTGAATTCTCCGATGGTAATGACCGTATATATGTCACCAGGTATTATCAAGAGGAATAATCTGGTGCCTAGGGAAAAGGTTTGGAAAGTATCTGAAGTTTCACAGCAACAACTAGTTCAGGCTGTATCCGAATCAAATGAAGAAAAGGTAGCAGAAATAATAGAGGTATATTGGAAGGATTTTGAAGGGAATATTATTAATGAGTTACCTTATAATGAGGAAGTAACTCTTTATGCTAAAGTAAAAAATGCAAAACCTAAAGATGAGATTTCATTTTCAATAAAAGATGAAAATGGAAATAATATTATAACTATAGAAAATTGTATTATAAATAATAATGGAGAGGCTATAGTTCCTAATTTTTCGTTATTTAAATATTTAGGAAAATGAAATATATTTTAAAAGCAGAAGTAAAAAGCTCTGGTCATTCTTTAGAAACGAATATTAACTATAAAAAAAAATGTGTAGTTGAATTTGATGTGAGTGAAGATTTTCTTTTAATAAATCCTGTGGGATTTGATAAGTATAATAAAGAAAATTTGCCATTGAAAAATGAGGTGGAATTTAAGAATATATATTCACCTTGTAATATTTGTGGTTATGAATATTATTTTCCTTGGTTAAGTATTAGAGTAAATGAGAAAGTGAAAATGAGAGTCAAATTTAGAATAATTAATGGGGAATTTGATAAAATTGAACCACAACATGACGCATTTAAATTTGAACCATCAGTTTTTACAAAAGACACAAAAGAGGTGATTGTAACATGTATTAAACCAATAGAAGTAGAATCACAGATAAAAATATATGCAGATGATGTTTTGGCAGGAGGCATTAATGTTTACCCCAATAAAAAAGTAAAAAAATGTAAACTACGTTTGATATATACCCAAATAGGTAATAATTGTATTACTTATGAAGATATTTCATTAAAGTTGATAGAAAGGTATCTTAAATCAGCGTTTAAAGCTTCAATGATTGATTTTTCAATATTGAGTAGTGTAATATTTTCCGTTAGAAAAATTACAAAAGAGGAAAGAAATAAGATAAAGAAAATGCTAAAAAATAGAACTAAAAAAAATAAATCGTCCAATAATGAAACTATAAAAAAAGACAAGGAAGAATATTGGTCTCTTTTAAATTTAATGCAATTATTTAGATTTTGGGAGAATATAAAAGAGCAAGTAGTACAAAATGGTACATTATTTGTTAGTGCCCTTTCTACCTTTTATGAAAAGGAAAATCAAATAGATAGTGATACAATCTATTTGTTTTTAACAAATTTAGCAAATTACTCAGAACGTGGATTTGTAAATGGAGGACATTTGCCAGGATCGAGATATTGCTGTATGTTTTTGGGAAATGATGTTAAAATGACGGATAAAGAGATTCCACATGAACTTATGCATGCTTTGGGATGCAAACATATATTTCCTGAAGAAGATAAAGAAAAGGAAGCACCCTTTATTTTTAAACAAGGTTCTACCAATAATTATATGGATTATCATAATGCAAATGAATTTATAAAAGTTTTTCAAACTATGAAATTTCAATGGGATCAAGTTCAGAAATCAAATTTTGTGAAATAATTAGAATCTGTATAATATTTATCTGTGTAATATTTTACAGTTGTAAAACTACTTTTTATACAAATAAAATTACTTCTATGAATTATTATACGTATAATGATTCTCTCAATAACAGTGAATATTATATTGATATTAATGATTGGGAAGATAAAATAGTAAAGGAGGGAAATTATGAGAAAAGATTGGAGCGTATTATATATACAAATAGTGGAAATTTAAATATTATGGACACTTGTTATTTATATCATCTATATAATGATTCGACTGAAATTAGACGCTGTATAACCTATGATTCTAAAGGAAGAATTAATAAACTAAAATGGTATTGGAAAGATGTTCCTATAGGAAAGGAATATCATTATAATGATGATATAATAGTATATAATTGGGATGAGGGATATTATTTATCAGGAATCCAGGCATTATGTTTAGTAAAAGAAAAGTATAAAGATTTTTTCTGTGATTCATGTCCTTTATACATTTCTAAAAAACATTATAAAAGAAAGAATATTTATATAATTTCATTTTATCATAATATTAGAGGGTTAACGTCTGTAAAAGTTGATGGAAAAACAGGTAAAGTTTTTGGTGAACGTTATAATTTAAAAGTATATTATTAAATTTTAAATGGGAAATATGTTGTCATCTAAGCTATCTTTTAGATATTTTTTATCTATAATAAATGAATATGATTATACTATGAGTTATATGGAGAACGTAGTTCGGAACTTCACAAAAAAGTATCCCAGCTACCTTATTCATAAGAAAAGCGAAGACAAGATAAAAGCCTTCTTAACCGACAGTGTGAAGGTCCAAGTGGAAAGCTTTGTGAATGCGGAGGCAAAGAACGTGACGGTGACCGAAGTGCGGGAAATAGCAGACCTGGTAGCGGAATACGAGGGTACGGAAAACTCGTCCCCTTATGGACTCCATCTGGCGGATGTCCCTTCGTTGGGAAATACAGGAGTGGAGCTTGCCATGAGCGTGGATACAGGTGTATCGGATATCCGTCCCGTCAATGTTGCCAAGCCTGTAGGTACGTCAGGAAAACCCAAGATAATGAAACGTAGTGTCATCCGTGTAACCATGGAGTTGGAAGTGTTGATGGAAACCAAGCAGTATTTGCAATTCCTGCAACAGATTCCGGATTTGTTAGGCTTACATGAATTCCCTAATTTAAGATGTCGTGTGATATACAACCAAAAAAAGGTAACAATCAATGAGGAATCAGCCCCTATTGAGGTAAAGGTTGTAGATAATAGAAAGTATCAACGTTGGTTTATTGTCTTCACATTATTGATGATATGTAGTATTGGTGGCATTATAGCGTTGTTCTTTTCTATTCCGAACTTGTATAAACAGGATATTCATTTCTTGCATAACGACACGATTCATCAGGATTTCACCATATCCAATAGCCGCATTGACTTGGACAATGTAAGTCTGATAAAAAATGGCGGTAAAGATACGCTTATCATTAAAGACAAGAAGATATTCATTTCTAAATGAGGAAATATGGAAGATTTGATACATATACATACCATAAAAGGAATGTTGTCCCAAAGTGGCTGTCCGGAAGATTTGCTGGAACATTATCTGAAGTTTCTTCAAACAGGAGGTCAGCAGGTACAGATAATCAGAGGAGAGGTGAACGTGATGTTCCAAAAGGAAGAACAATATCGGAAAAGAAGAAATGAAGCCATGAGAGGAAGTGTTACTTTTTATAATAAAGATAAGGGAACAATTGGAAGTTCTGATACTGGTATATTTATCGGTATGGAGTTCATTCAATCTTGTTTCCAACATGGAATTCCGGCACGGATGTCTAAAGTGCGTAGGGAACATGGGAAAGTGATGGAGATTGAAGTGGTATTTGGAGTATAAGAAAAGATTGTCTTACAGATAGTATTGCAGGAAATAATTGTTTGAATTACAAACTAAATGTTAAGAGTGTCATTACAGAATAAAATCCTTTTGGGGTATTTGTTATTAGTGGCGGTTATCAGTAGTATGACCGCCATTTTGTTGCATGAACGGAAACGGATGCATGAAATAGAAGCAGAGACCACGGAAATTCGTAAAATCCGTAAGGATATAAATACAGTCCACCGGCGTATTACTGAGCTGGCAACACATGGTGAATCTGTCATTACATGGAATGAAACTGATTTCCGGAAATACAGAAACCAGCGATTGAGTGTTGACAGCCTGCTACAGGTAATGAAGCAATATGTGGGTGGTTTTGTGCATACGGAACAAATAGACACTCTTTGTAATTTGCTTGAAGAAAAGGAAAATCATCTGCTACATATTATGGAAACTGTTGCAATACAGAGAAAGACGGATAGTCTCTTGGTGAATCATTTGCCGGAAGTGGCCAGAAGAGCGACCCGTGTAAGGATTGTTACACAAAAGAAAAGTGGTATAGCTGGATTCTTTGGCGGCAAGAAAAGTGTACAGGTTCTGCCTTCTGCTCAGGAACTGCATGCTTTCAGTGACAGTCTGATTGCCTTGCAACGGATACATACTGTAGAAATGGAAACTTATGCAGACAGTCTTCGTTCCAGGAACCGTACTTTGAACCGTGAGTTGTCGCAGCTGATCAGTAGCCTTGATAATCAGGCACAGGCGGTATTTACTCAAAAAGATCAGAAAATAGCAGAAGCACAGGATTTATCTTTCTTCATGTTTGCCATAATTATAGCATTTGCAATTATTCTGCTGTTGATTTCTTTTCTTATCATACGTTCTGATTTGCGTAAGGAAGAAAGGATTAAATCCAGGTTGAACCAGGTTATTAGTGAAAATAAAGAATTGCTGGAGATGCGCAAGCGCATTATCCTGACCGTTTCACATGATATACGTGGCCCTCTTGGAAACATTCATAATTGTGCTGATTTGGCATCACAGACCCGTGAAAAGAAAAAACGTGAATCATATCTGGAGGATATACGTCATTCCTGTCATCATATTCTTCATTTGGTCAATGATCTGATGGATGCTTATCGGATTAATGAAGTCGGTGATTTGCGTAATGATTTACCATTCGATTTGAATCGTTTTCTTAAACGTATTTCTGATGAGTTTTCCCGTAAGGCTATTTCTAAGGCTTTGATTTTGTACGCGGTACATGAGAATTGTAGTTTAACAGTGAAAGGTGATGCGGACAAGTTGGAACAGGTTCTGGCTAATTTACTGACAAATGCCATAAAGTTTACTCCATCGGGAACCGTTAATTTCCATTCAAGATATTCTGATGGGAAACTGAATATTGAAATCAAGGATACTGGAATCGGGATGGATGAAGAAACGCTGAAAAGAATCTTTGCTCCATTTGAACGTGCTGCACAAAATATCAACTCAGAGGGATTTGGTCTTGGATTATTCCTGACAAAAGGCTTGGTAAAGGTTTTGGACGGAACAATGGATGTGGAAAGTGAGCTTGGTAAAGGAAGCGTATTCAGACTTGAATTTCCCTTACCTGAAACGGATGAACCTGCAGAGGAAGATAAACAGGATAATAATCAGATATTTATGCTTCCTAAAAAGGTACTTGTTGTGGATGATGACCCGATACAGTTGAAAATAGCGGAAGACATGCTTGGCCGTAATGGTATAACCTGTACTACATGTATGAATATTCAGGACGTTGTTGCTGCTCTGGAGAAATCGGATTATGATATAGTACTAACGGATGTTCAGATGCCTGAAACTGATGGGTTTGGTCTTTTGAAACTGCTTCGTAATTCGGATATTGGCAACTCAAGAAGCATTCCTGTAGCTGTTATGACTGCGCGTAGTGATGGTAATACAGGAATATATGAAAAGGAAGGATTTGCAGGTTATATTCATAAGCCGTTCAATATTCATGGATTGTTATCTTTTTTATCGACTATCATATCCCATACAAGAGTCTCAAATGCCAGAGACTTTGATTTCTCCTGCTTATTGAAAGACATAGACGACAATGGATATATGCTGTCACTCGTTATTGATGAGTCCAGAAAAGAACTTGCTGAGATGGAATTAGCCTTGAAAAAGTATGACCGTGAATTAATGCGGAAGATTATTCACCGGATGATGCCGGTATGGGAAATGCTTGGTAAGGAACGTTTGTTGCGTGAATTCCAAAAGGAACTGCATAATAATGAAAGTGTTAATGAAATCATAGGGGAATATGCCTGGCAGGTTATTGACATTCTTGAGAAATTGATAAAAGAAACAGAAAAAGAACTTGGAAAATATGAAAATACTGATAGTTGAAGACAATATGATACTTAAGGGTATGATAGAAAAGTGGCTGCAAAAAGCCGGTTACGAAGTTCTGAGTGCTATTGACGAGCCCGGGGCACGTAGTATTCTGAAGAAACATGAAATCAGCCTGGTGTTGGGGGATGTACGTTTGCCTGAAGGGAACGGTATCAGCCTTCTGGAATGGATTATGAGTTGCGGTATGGAAATTCCTTTTATTGTTATGACAGATTATGCCTGTATCTCGGATGCTGTACGTGCAATCAAGCTCGGAGCTAAGGATTATCTGGAAAAACCTGTCCATCAGGAACAGCTTCTTGAATTAATGCACAGTATGTTGAAAAGTCCGGTTATAGTACGTAAAGAGCGTTCTTTTGTAGAACGTACCAGCGAAGCTGCACGGAAAGCTGCTTCTTTTGCCCGTCGTGTGGCACCATCCGACCTTTCAGTTATGATACTCGGTCCGAGTGGCAGCGGTAAGGAAGTGATAGCCCAGATGATACACCGTTATAGTGACAGACGTGATAAACCCTTTGTTGCCGTCAATTGTGGAAGCATACCTAACGATTTGCAGGCTTCTGAATTTTTCGGTGCAGTCAAAGGAGCTTTTACCGGAGCTGTTGCTGATAGGAAAGGGCATTTTGAAACCGCTAATGGAGGAACCTTATTTCTGGATGAAGTCGGCAATATGCCTTATTCCATGCAGATTCTTCTTCTTCGTGTTCTTCAGGAAAAGGAGTTTAATCCTGTAGGAAGTGACAAAGTAAAGCGTACGAATGTGCGTATAATTTCAGCTACCAATGAAAATATGAAAAAAGCTGTAGAAGAGGGGCGTTTTCGTGAGGACCTTTATTACCGTCTTGCTGAACTGGAAATTTTACAGCCACCGTTAAAGGAGTGCAAGGACGACATTCTTCCTCTTGCCGAATTTTTCAGAAAAGAACATTCCTATAGAATACATGTTAAGAATGAAGGCTTTACAGAAGAAGCGAAAGCATGTATGTTGGGGTATGACTGGCCTGGTAATGTGCGGGAACTGAGCGCAAAAGTCAAACGTGCGGTCATTGTTGCAGATAACGTATTGTTGGATGTATGTGATTTGGGATTGGATAATGTGGTTTGTGGTAGTAATCCGGAAATTTATATCATTCAGGAAAGGGAAAGGATACGAAATATGCTGGAAAAAAATCACGGCAATGTTAGCCAGACAGCTATTGAACTGGGTTGTAGCCGTACAGCTCTTTATAAGAAAATGAAGAAAGTCGGTCTGAAATAATTTTTTTTATTTTTTAAGGCGGTATATCAGTCTGCATACATTGTTGCGGAATGTTTTGGACTCATGCAGTACCCATTGTCCAGGCTGAATTCTTCCCGTAATGTTTATCCCACTTTTGTATGATATTGGAAGTAAGTATATGACCACTTCATCTGCGAGCTTGTATAGAAAAACTCCACTTACATAATCCGCACTCTTCTGATTCTCCACCTTCATGAAATAGGTGCAGTCGTTTCCGTGTCTTTCCTTGGCATCCATCAGATCAAGCATTCCATAATAAGGATACATGTTGAATACCGCCCGGTTTTCCCAATATGGGAAGCCGTTACGATCTGTCCTGAGCCATTCCATCAGCTTTTCATTTTCATCCGGTAGAAACCCATTCAGTGTGATGGGCATGATGACTTGTATTTTTGCCATACCTCTTGTTTATAAAAAAAGCATGAAACCCATGCATAGTTCTAAACAGGGGTTCTGGTAAAACCCATTACAAAAACTCGCATGGGCTCACGCTATAAGATATAGCATAAGCCTCACGCAATGGCCTTTGTAATTTTTGAAATTTACCAGATTTCTGTTTAGGGCATCTTGCGACTTATGTATATAATCAACGGAAAACATCCCGTAATCCGTCGTTATGTTCTATTTCAAATTCAAAGATAGGGAATGTTCCCTGAAAATCAAACTGATTCAGGACTTATTTGTCATTCTGTATCTATTCAGCTTTTCTTTTCTCCTCTTCTGCACTTTCTATTCCCAGCCGTTCACATAGTTCCGGGTCATTCTTGATACGTTCCATTTCATCGTTGATGATGACCTGGGCATCCGCCTTTATCTGGTCGTAGTTGCGCTGTATCTGCTGGAGCATGATGTCATTTCCTTCACTGTCTTTGAACGTGTTGATAACCGGGATTTTTTTGTAAGCCTTTTCTTCCGCACTTACTTTGGCATGGTCCACGATAATTTCCGCATGGAAAATCTTCTGGTCGATTTTCTCCCCGAAATTGTCAGATACGGAACCGACAAACGTCCCCTGTGAGAGGTTGGAAATCTTGGATGCAGGAATCAGGGAATCCAGTTGGGTGTTGATCGATGTGGAGACATCCTGACGGTTGATGGATATGGACTGCCGTTTTTGCAGAATCTTACCGAAACGTTCGGAAAGTGTCTTGGCCGTTTCACCTACCACCTGACCGCTGAATATGTTGCCGACTGTATTTTGAATCACCTTGCTTTCCTTTTCACCGTAGTCACGGTTAAGCTGGCTGAAGTCCTGAAATCCCAGACAGACCGCCACTTTGTTGGAACGTGCCGTTGCAATCAGGTTGTCCAGTCCTCGGAAATAGATGGTAGGGAGCTCATCTATAATGACCGTGCTTTTAAGCTGCCCTTTCTTGTTTATCAGTTTGACGATTCTGGAATTATACAGTCCGAGCGCAGCGGAATAGATGTTCTGCCGGTCCGGATTATTGCCTACACAAAGGATTTTAGGCTCCTTCGGATTATTGATGTCCAGAGAAAAATCATTGCCTGTCATGACCCAGTACAGCTGTGGAGAAATCATTCGGGTAAGCGGAATTTTCGCTGAAGCTATCTGGCCCTGGAGCTGATCCTGAGCCCCACCTTTCCAGGCATCCATGAAAGGGGAAAGGTAGTTCTCCAGTTCCGGATAGGAAGTCAATATGGTAAACAAATCTGAGTAAGGTTTGTTCAGCAGTTCCACGGCATGAGGGAACGTGCAGTAGATACCGCCTTTGAATATTGTAGGCTCGGCACTCGGCGCCTTGCCGCATTTCTGCGGTAGGTTTCCGAGAGCCTGCCCCCGAACCGTGCTTACATGTCTCCATGTACACGGCTCTCCGTTATAATTCAACTTAGTGTTATACATTGCCATGTATTTTAGCATTACATTCTGGACAGACTGCCAATGTTTTACGGTGCATTTTGAGCATGATGCGTTCCCATTCGTTCTTGCCTGTCAAGTCTTTCAAGGCACGAACATGGTGCATCACCGTTTTGCCATGCGCTCCGCATACCTCGCACTGTTCCGCCTTTAGTCTCTCAACAAGACTTGAGGCTGGCAGAAAATTGGTGTTTGGCATTATGTCGTATTTAGCATCACATTGAGCGTCTTTTCTCTTGAAACCCTCATTATAGAACACACGGCATTTGCATTGCCCTTTTGCATCCGTGTAACTGATTACAAAGTCTTTGTCTTTCGAGTATTTCTTTTTAATCTTCCGTACACTGCTGCTTTGCTTTTTGGCGATGCTTTTGTACATACTGTATTCCATAATATAACCGAACCTTTTGCAAAGAGTAGATACATTGTTCGCTATCGAGTAATAATTGTAGAATCCTCTTATCTCCTTATTGAATTGGGCTACAATATCCTCCGGCTTGCAGTTCATCATATAACTGCGTGCCTTTGGCTTCCAATCCTCCTTGCCATTGGTTTGTATAACCCTCATGGCTTTGTAGTCAATCAACTTGTTCTTGACCACCTCTCTCGGGAGTAGAAGTACAACCTTGCGGTTGAACATTCTTTTGAGCACTCCATTCTTATCTCTCTTGGTGGCTTTGGAGTTGCGTACGGTTATTTCATATCCCAGAAATTTAGCTTTTTCTTGTGCTTGGGTTATAAGCGTTTTCTCTGCCGACAGTTCAAGTTTTAGCTTATCTTTCATGAATTGTGTGATATTCGCTTTGATTTGCCCACATTCTTCATGGCTGCCGACAACCCCAATCAAGAAATCGTCTGCGTATCTGACATATTTCAACCGTCTGTACTCTTCATCCATTTCCATGACACAAGGCATTTGTTGCATCTGTCGGTAATACCCTTTGATTTTATCAATAAGGTCTTTCCGTACCTTTGTATCGGTTTCGGATTTCAGTTTCTTTTCCAGCTTGTTCTTACGGTCTTTAATCCGACGGTAATCCTTATCCAATCTTCTGCTTGCGCCTTTATTGAAAGATTGGGCGTATTCCTCCATGTACTTGTCGAACTTGTCAAGGTAAATATTAGCCAGTATGGGACTAATGATGCCGCCTTGCGGAGTTCCACTGTACGTGTGTCTGTATTTCCAATTTTCAATATACCCAGCGTTCAGAAATTTACGGATGAGCCTTATGAACCTCTCGTCCGCTATGCGTTCTTCGAGTATGCCAATCAGAACGTTATGGTCTATGTTGTCGAAGAAGCCTTTTATGTCCCCCTCTATAAACCATTTTGTTCCGAGAAACGTATCTTGAATTTGGGTTAATGCAGTCTGGCAACTCCTACGTGGTCTGAATCCATGTGAGGTATTTTCAAAACTTCCCTCGTATATGGCTTCCAGTATCATGTGTACCACTTCCTGCACCAACTTGTCTTCAAAAGACGGGATGCCCAACGGGCGTTTCTTTCCGTTCTTCTTAGGGATATAGACCCTTTTGGCTGGGTTGGGTTTGTAACTTTCGTCTCTAAGCTTGGAGATTAGATTTTCTATTCTCTGAATACTCATTTCGTCAACTGTCTTGCCATCTGTCCCAGCGGTCATATTGCCCTGTTTGGCATAGATTCGCTGGTAGGCGGTATAGAACATCTGTTCATTGAATAGAATACGATACAACCGTTCGAACTTATAGCCCGATACATTGCTGTGTTTCACTAAGTTGTTCAATACATTCTTTGGATTTCTCATAATGTCTCTCACATTTTCCTTTGATTATATTGATTATATAACTGCTTCCCTTCGCCATGTGCAGGGCATTACCCTGCTCGGACTACTACGGAAGCTCCGTTGCCATGCCGAATATTCAAGAACGACTTCTATAGCCTTTCGGCGTTTCGGTTTAGGCAATCCCCATTTAGCGGGTGTAATAACAAGCATGACAGACTGTCGGATGCAACGTTCGTCCGTTAATCTGCTTATTGCAGACGTGTCGCAGTCAGTTCTTTGCCCCATACAACCTAAACACTTGCTGGGGTACATGCGATATGGCGTTGGTAACTGCCTTCCGCCACAGCCCTGGTATGTGCCACTGGATTGTTGTTCAACCAGTTCAGGCTTCATCCTCATGTCCGTCTTTCTGTCTTGCCATTCAGTCGCAGCGTGGCAGTTGGCTGACTTATGGCTTCTCCGACATGCTACACTCCCCCTCGGGTTTCCCTCTGGGATAAGTCGGATGACAGTAGGTCTTATTTTCATAGAACTCTAACCTAATCTATTGCTAAATAGATATTTATTACACCGCCTTATGGGCGCACTTGAGATACCATATAATGGCTGCCAGCAGGATAATCGGAGACTCTACAAAGAAATCACCCTGCTTTTCAATCCAGGTGCGGTTTAAGTTGAGCATAATGGTATAGCTTGCTTCGTATGCGTCAGAGATGTCCGTCATGAACTCTGGATTGATGGGATTGCAGCGGTGTGAACGGTGCGGATCATCGAAGTTGATGACGTAGAAATGCGGCTTTACCTTGTATTTGTCCATATTGTGCAACAAGGTATTGTATGCAATGGTGGAAAGGTCATCGAATTTATAATCATAGATATAGACACTGAAGCCCTTGGAAATCATCTGTTTGATGTAGTTGTTCACCACAGCGTATGATTTACCGGAACCCGGTGTTCCCAATACGATGGTCGCACGGAAAGGGTTGACCACGTTGATCCAGCCGTTGTTGAGCTTGCCGCCATACTGGAATCTGGTGGGCAGATTGACCGAATATTCATTCTCCATCAGCCTTGTCTCCTGCATGAAGGATTCGTTTTCCATATTGAACACATCCTCCATCAGGGTATGCCTGTAAAGCCTGCTGATCCACAGTCCTGCCATGAGCAGGCATAGATAACCGGCTGCAAGTGTCACCACATACAGGGCAGTAATCGCTTCGTGTGGAAAAGGCAGGTCAAGCAGCCACCAGTTCATGAAAAATAGAACCGCCCCGGCAGTAAGTACCGCCCATATACGCTGCCAGGTTATTTTCTCACCCTTGACTCCGATGGTACCCATACAGGATATGGCCAGCAGAAGAACCGCCATCAGTTTTGTCCATAGGATACAACCGAATATACCGGTTGTCCTGTCAAAGTTCATCAGTATCCGGTCTATGACATCCAGATTCAGATGCCAGGCGCTCATACTGGGATAGCAGTACACATAAACGTGGACTACCAGAATAAAAATACTGACTGCCCTGCCGAATTCCATAATCTTGGCAAGGGCTCTCAAATCGTCTTCCTGTTGCATAATGATGTAGATGATTGTGGGGGAATCCGTTGTTCCCCCTGTTATTGACTCATTTTGATTGATCAGATACCACGTGATTTGCGCTTCTGCGGTTTCTTTTTCCGTTTCATGCGGCGACGGAACGCTTCTTCCTCGTAATCGACTGCCGGATTTGCCTCAAAGGAGAAGATGCCTGCCGCCTGTTCAAGCGCACTGTTTTCTTCCATACGGTGACCGTACCGTTTCCAAAGTTCCTCCGGACCGGACTGTTGTCTGTCCTGCCAGGGTATTCCTTCCCACCAGTTGACAAGGCCGTTGAATACGTTGGCGGAAAACTCCTTTCCCATACGTGAACCGTTGAACGCCTCACGCCGTTCATGGTCTATGAATGTGACGCCATAGATACGTCCGGTATCGTTCCTTCGGAATACCACATCAATGTGCTCCTGTTTCAGCAGTTCCCTGAATTCCTGTTCCGATTTTGCGTTACGCATGGCCCATACTACCTTGCCGGATATGACCGGCGACCATCTGCCTTCCTTGAAGTCCTGTGTATGCCGTAACATACGTTCGGACAGTCCCGTATTTCCGAAACGCTTGCCGAACCTTGCACTTTTTATTGGAGGGCTGACCACTTTCCCACTATCATCTGTAGCCGAATAGATGATACCCGTATAGGGTGTTCCCATGTAATCGCCCCGAACCTGTCGGGCTTCAATGTTCAGTGTGGAAAGCAGTGCGGAATACTCTCCGAAAGTCTGGAAACGGTAGCTCTCCAGTACGGCCTTCAGTGTGTTTCCTATCTGGTGGCGTATATCCCCCTGTGAGGCATCCACCTTTTTCAGTTCCGCTTTCGGATTCCGTCTTTCCGTATCCGCACTGTTACGCAGTCCGAATTCCTGTTCCAGTTCCCGGCAGGCTGTCATTGAACGGCGGTGTTCATAGGAGTCATTGATTTTCCTTCCTTCATCGTCAATGCATACACTCACGATATGTACGTGCGTGTTGCAGGTATCGCCATGTTTGTACACGATGAACGGCTGGTCACCATATCCCATTTTCTGCATGTATTTCTCTGCCACTTCCGCCAGCCTGTCATTGTCCAACTTATCTTCCGGTGCCGGACTGAGGGCGATATGCAGGACCGGCTTGTCTGTTCTCCTGTTTGCCGTCATATGGTTCTCAAATGAAAGGAGAGCCAGACGCATGTCCTCGCTCGGCAGTCCCGGGCGGTCGGAAATCATCCGATGTCCTGACAGGATTTCCGCCATCCCTTGAAAAACCTTTTCATGGTTATAGGACAGTGCTCCGTAAAGGCTTGCCCCGTGACTTATCTTTGCAACCATTTCTTTTCATATTCTTTAGTTAAGGCCATAATCTGTTTGTTGAGCAGTATCAGTTCCAGGGTAGCCTTTTCAAGTTTGTAAAGCAGGGACATCGCCCTTTTTTCCCCGAAATTTTTCTGTACTGCCCTTACGACCTGATTGTAATTGTTGCCTATTGCCTGGAATTGTCTGTAAAATTCCCCGAGCCGGATGTAATAGTCCATGGAAACCTTATCCACCTTGATTACCTTCAGTTGTTCTGAAAAGATTGATTTCTTAATAAAGATTGTCCTGTCCCTTGCTCCGGATTCCAGAAACAGTTTCTCAAATCTGCTTTTCTCCTGTGCGTTCAGGCGGAAACTGTACTTGTAGTCCGCCGGATCTGTTTTCAGTTTTCTGCCTGTCCTTTTAGCCTGTTTTTTCTCCATGCTTTTCTGCTTTTGGGTTGTTTTGCTTTCTCCGTCAGATTTTCCGACTTTGGAGGAAAATCCCCCGACCGTGAGGGAGGGCAAGTTGGTCTTTGTCGGGCAGAATACTTTCTGTCGGACAAAGACACAACTTGCTCTGTTCGTTTGAACAGAGAATCCACCTCCGGCGGATTGCTGCGCGACGTGAGCGGCGTGCTGCTGTCCGTCGGAAGATGTTCCAAGCCATTTTTTAGTTCTGACTTTGCAAAATTATGACCGTGTAAACAGTTGTGAAATAGAGGATTGTATGACATATAAAGACGTCTGATGACATCTGATGTCATGGTGCAGGCTACATATTACCTGTATGCTTGAAAGACCTTATTTTTGACGCGATTTAAGCGTGCAATATTGCAATAACATAATGACATAATAACATAATAACATGGCAACATAGTATTGCAATAACATAAGGACATAATAACATAATAACATAATAACATAACAACATAGTATTGCAATAACATAAGGACATAATAACATGGCAACAATAGTATCACAATAGCGTAATGCCATTATAAGATTAGTGAAAGAAAAAGTGAATATTAACCCCAAAAACAAAAGGTATGAACAAACGTCCGATTCTTGTCGCCTTCAGCAATCAGAAAGGCGGTGTGGGCAAGTCCACGGTAACAGCGGTTCTTGCCAGTTATTTTAATTATGTAAAAGGTCTGAAAGTTGCTGTCGTTGACTGTGACTATCCCCAGTTCAGTCTGGAAAAACTAAGGGGAAGGGATTTGAAGAACCTTGAGAAAAGCGAGTATCACCAGCGACTTTTCTGCCGTCAGTTTGAAGACGGTTCCCGTAAGGCCTATCCGATCGTCACTTCCACGCCGGAGGCAGCCGCAGAGATTCCCGGCAAGCTGGAAGGTGATTATGACCTGATATTCTTCGATCTTCCCGGAACGGTGAACTCCCGTGGTGTATTCGAGTCCGTCATGAACATGGATTTTATCTTTACTCCCATTGTAAAGGACCGTATGGTCATGCAGAGCAGCCTTTCCTTTGTATCGACCGTTCAGGATTTTATTGGACAGCATCCGGAAGCTCCCCTGAAGGACATACGTTTATTCTGGAACCGTATGGACAGCCGTACTTCAAAAGAACTGTATGTAATGTATAATGCAATAGTGCTCCGTATGGGGTTGAAGGTCTTTGAAACCGTACTTCCGGATCTTGAACGCTTCAACAAGGAAATGACACCCTCTTCCAGACAGCATTTCCGCTGCACCCTTCTTCCTCCTTCCGAATCACTACTGAAAGACAGCCGTCTTGAGGCTTTTGCCCAGGAGATGGAACGTATCATATTTCCGGGATAAGAACTATGGCAAAGAAAAGAGAGATATTCAAGGTGGATGAGGATGCCTTGAAGGACATGATGGCCAGTGAATCCATTTCCTGTGGTAAATCTGGAGCAGATGTCGGCGAGAATGTTCTTCCTGTCACAGAAAAGGAAAAAAATGTGCCGGAAGTAAAGACACAGGGACAGGAAAAGTCCCGCAAGACGATTCGCGCTGACCCCGGACTGGAAGAGAAGGTGGAAATGTATAAGGAACTGTTTCTGGACAGAAAGAAGTCCGTACACAGAAAGCAGACCTATATCAGCTATGACATGTATTGCAGGCTGGCCCGTATCCTTCCCCTTCTGAGTGATGACATGAGTGTGCCCGCTTTTTTGGATAATGTGCTGGCACACCATCTTGAGACTTACAGTGAAGAGCTTGGCGAGCTGTTTCGCCGAAAAACCCCAAAAACATTCTGAAAATGATGTGGATTGTATTGACTGTTGCCGTATTGGTTTGCGGTCTGCTGTTATGTTGCGTTTATTTACTGTTCAATAAGATTTGTTCACTGAAAAGACAGGTCAGAGAGTTGAATGAGAAAATAGGAATAGCGAACTGTTTTCCCGAATATAGCCGTGTCTATCTGAACGACGCTCCAGTCGGGAAAGGACGCCAGATTCGTATCCGTTGCGGTTTGTATAACAAGGCAAGCCGCCTTATTCCGTTTATGGCTCCCGGCATGAGTGTTTCAGTCTATGTGAGCAATATCGTGGAGGAGCACTTGAAACGCCACAGAGAATTGCTGAAGAATGAACTTGAATGTTTTCTCTATAAGGATTCTTTATGGAAGAACTGATATACTTCTGTGTACGGATTGTCTGTATAGGCTATTTGCTGTACAGCGTGTATGGCTGGAGAAGGCGTATCGAAACTGTTTGTACCCTGCTTTATGGGAAACCTTGCGTGAAGAAGGAAAAGAAAGAAGCTGCCGGAACGGAATCTGCGGTTTCAGATGCAGAAGTGATGGGAAGTACCCGTTATGTCTATCTGGACGAAAATGCCGGAAAGACTGCCGCTCCCTTCATGAGCCAGCCACTTGAAAGGAATTTTATCGGTGAGGAGGAGGATGTGCAGCAGGAAGATGTGGAATGCAACCTTCAGCTGGATAAGATGAAACTCCTGCAGGAAGTCCAGGAAGACCTTGATGCGGAGTCTCCCGAAGTGGAATCCGTATCACCTGTTCTGTCCAGCAGGGACATGGAAGTACTCGGCGAATATCTGACACATCAGGATGAAGCCGACCATGAGAAGGCCATGCAGGCAGCCCGTGTCCTGTTCTCCATCAGGCAGACCAGCCTGATTGATGTGTTCCTTTCCAATATGGAGAATTCCGCGATTGTAGAGGAACTGATAGACAGGTATCTTGATGAGGACGGCAATCCCAAACCGCTTAAAGTAAAGGATGGGAATGAACCGTCTGACAACTGGCGGAAATATATCTGACACCGATATATTCAGGCATCCCGGAAATCTTTTCGGGATGCTTTTTTTATGTCTGTAAGGCTTCCTGAATGACATCTGATGACATCCGGTGACACCTGATGACAGTGTTGTATCACAGCGGTTTAAGCCTTATATATTTGCAGTCGAATTCAACATTTATGTCAAACCCCAAAATGATTCGACAATGAAGAGAAGAATCCTATTTTCAGTATTGTGTGTGCTGGCAGCGGCAGGTGCCTTCGCACAGGGACAGGGTCTTGCCGGCATCAATGAGGCTACCAGCCTTATGACTTCGTATTTCGATCCGGCCACCAAATTGTGTTATGCCATTGGAGCCGTACTCGGTCTGGTCGGCGGTATCAAGACGTATGGTAAGTTCAGCAGCGGCGATCCCGATACGTCCAAGACTGCGGCGAGCTGGTTCTTCGCCTGCATCTTCCTGATTGTGGCCGCCACCATTCTCCGTTCCTTCTTCCTGTAAGCCATGGATTACCGTATCAACAAAGGAGCAGGCCGTCCGATTGAGTTCAAGGGCTTGAAATCACAGTACCTGTTCTTTTTTGCCGGAGGCCTTGTATCGGTCTTTCTTGCGGTGGTTGTCTTGTATATGGCCGGTGTCAGCCAGCTGGTATGCCTGTCTTTCGGAGCGGTATCCGGTTCCCTGGCCGTATGGCTGACCTTCCGCATGAATGCCCGCTACGGTGAGCACGGGCTGATGAAGATGCTGGCCGAGAAACGCCATCCGCGCTATCTGTCAGCCCGTCGCAGAATATTCAGAGCATTAACCAAAAAGAAGAGAAAGAAATGAGAAGTGTATTGAAGGCCTGTGATCTGGAAGACAGATTCCCGATTCTGGCCGTGGAAAACAACTGCATCGTAAGCAAGGATGCGGACATTACGGTAGCCTTCGAGGTTGAGCTGCCTGAACTGTACACGGTGACGGCGACGGAATACGAAGCCATTCACGGTACCTGGGTAAAGGCCATGAAGGTGCTTCCCAATTATTCGGTCGTGTACAAGCAGGACTGGTTTGTCAAGGAAAACTACCGGAGCGAAGGAGACGGGACGGAAAGTTTCCTGTCCCGCAGCTATGAGCGTCATTTCAACGAACGCCCGTATCTCAGGCACCGCTGCTTCCTGTACCTGACAAAGACTTCACGCGAACGTGCCCGCCGCCGCAGTGATTTCAGTACCCTGTGCCGTGGCTATATCCTTCCCAAGGAAATCACGGACTGGGACTCGGTCGTGAAATTTCTGGAAGCGGTGGAGCAGTTCGAGCGTATCATGAACGATTCGGGGCATGTCAGGATGAAGCGTCTCAGAACTGAAGAGGTGGTCGGAACGGAAGAATGTCCCGGTCTGATTGAAAGATACCTGACTCTCGGTATGGAGGACACGCACCCCGTGTTACAGGATATCTGCCTTGATCCGGAACGTATGCGCATCGGTGACAAACGTCTTTGCCTGCATGTGCTTTCCGATACGGAAGACCTTCCCGGCAGTGTGGGCACGGACATGCGCTATGAGCGCTTGTCCACGGACCGTAGCGACTGCCGTCTTTCGTTTGCGGCTCCGGTAGGACTTCTGCTTTCATGCAACCATGTCTATTCGCAGTACGTGTTTATCGATGACGCCCAGGAAATCCTGCAACGCATGGAAAAGACTTCACGCAACATGCTGTCCTTGTCGAAATACAGCCGCAGCAATGCCGTGAACTATGAATGGGTAGAAATGTATCTTGACGAGGCGCATACGAAAGGGCTTGTTCCGGTACGGTGCCACTGTAACGTACTGGCCTGGGCGGAAGACGAGGAAGAGCTCAGGCGTATCAAGAACGATACCGGCAGCCAGCTTGCCCTGATGGGATGCGTACCCCATTACAACACGATAGATACCCCGGTGTTGTACTGGTCTGGTATTCCCGGCAATGCGGGCGATTTTCCGGCTGAGGAAAGTTTCTATACCTTTCTGGAACAGGCTGTCTGCCTGTTTGCTTCGGAAACGAATTACCGCAGTTCGCCCAGCCCGTTCGGTATCCGTATGACGGACAGGCAGAGCGGCGTACCGCTTCATCTGGACATCAGTGACCTGCCCATGCGCAAGGGAATCATCACCAACCGCAACAAGTTCATACTCGGTCCCTCCGGCAGCGGTAAATCTTTCTTTACGAACCACCTTGTCCGCCAGTATTATGAACAGGGTACCCATATCCTGCTGGTGGATACCGGAAACAGCTATCAGGGACTTTGCAGCCTGATTCATGACCGGACACATGGCGATGACGGTATCTATATCACCTATGAGGAGGACAATCCCATCGCCTTCAATCCGTTCTATACGGATTCCGGGGAATTTGACGTGGAAAAGCGTGAAAGCATCAAGACACTGATACTCACACTCTGGAAACGTGAGGATGAAGCCCCAAGGCGTTCGGAAGAGGTGGCCCTTTCGGGAGCGGTGAACGCATACATCCGCAGGATAACGGAAAACAGGGATGTCAGACCCGATTTCAACGGATTCTACGAGTTTGTGCGTGATGACTACCGCCGGATGATTGAGGAGAAGAAAGTCCGTGAGAAGGATTTTGACATCGACGGTTTCCTGAACGTGCTGGAACCGTTCTACCGTGGCGGTGACTATGATTTCCTGCTTAATTCGGAAAAGGAACTGGATCTTACCAACAAGCGCTTTATTGTATTTGAGTTGGACAATATCAGCGGGAACAAGGTGCTTCTGCCCGTGGTCACGCTGATAATCATGGAAACCTTCATCGCCAAGATGCGCCGTTTGAAAGGCATCCGCAAAATGATACTCATTGAGGAATGCTGGAAAGCCCTGATGTCCGCCAATATGAGCGAGTACATACGCTATCTTTTCAAGACCGTCAGAAAATATTTCGGGGAGGCTGTCGTGGTCACCCAGGAAGTGGATGACATCATCAGTTCCCCTGTCGTGAAGGAAGCTATCATCAACAACAGTGACTGTAAGATTCTTCTTGACCAGCGGAAATACATGAACAAGTTCGACCATATCCAGCGGCTTCTCGGACTGACCGACAAGGAACGCGGACAGATCCTGTCCATTAACCAGGCCAACCATCCCGGACGTTTCTACCGTGAGGTCTGGATCGGTCTTGGCGGTACCCACTCGGCCGTGTATGCCACGGAAGTCAGCGATGAGGAATATGCCGTATATACCACGGAAGAGTCGGAAAAGCTGGAATTGCAGAAGCTTGCCAAGGAACTGGGCGGAAATCTGGAACTGGCCGTGAAACGCATTGCGGAAATGAGAAGGGAAAGGAAAAGGTCAAACGGTAAAGCATGACGGTTATGAATGACAGTTTTGAATCGGATGAAAGAAAGCGTAAGGAGACAATCGAATGTCTCTACTGGTCCCTGATGAACGGATGGGACATACCGAAGGATATCCGTGAACATTACGGATTTTCAGAGGACTATGAACTGTACCACCGGCTTGAAAGTATGGAACCGGAAGATTACAGGGAAAGAAGGCTCAGAGGCGAGATACCTGATGCCGTAGAGGTCGATGTAAGACTGACACATGCTGTGGAGAAGGTCTTCGAGCGGCTTTGTTCCCCTCCTCCCGTACAGTATCTTGACAAGCTGTACGGGGAACTGGAAAAGCTGGGAGGTTTCATCGCCAACCCGAAGAATATTGACAGCCCTTTCATTAATTCCTGTTTTCTCATGAAATACGGCATTGACCGGAATTCCCCGGATGAAATCAGGCGGCAACAGTCAGAAAAGGCATATAAAGAACTTTATGCCAGGTTTGAAACCATGGTCGGCCTGAAGTCCCCAAACAAAAAGGACGACAACGCTATCCGCAAGGAATGCCGGCAGCCAGCCTGTAAAGAAAGGCTGTCCGGAAAAGCCCGCATCCCGGTCAGTCCGAAGCCAAAAAGACGCAAGATGGGACTTTGAGAGATTCAGTAAAACAAGAACAACATCATTAAAAAAGACAAGACATGAAAAACAGACAGTTGTACAGACTGGCCGCCTGCCTGATCGGGGCGGCATCACTGCTGCTACAGAGCTGCAGTGAGAGCAGGTTTAAGGACTGTGACCGCCTGTGCGGTTCATGGAGCAGTGTGGAAGGCAAGCCCGATGTCCTTATATATAAGGAAGGGGACGCCTACAAGGTGACGGTCTTCGCCCGCAGCGGAAAGACACGGAAGCTGAAGCCGGAAACCTATCTGCTGGTGGAAGAAAACGGTAACCTGTTCATCAATACCGGCTACCGCATAGACATCGCCTACAATGAGGCGGCTGACGTATTGACCTTTTCTCCGAACGGTGACTATGTAAGGAAGGAGGTACGTCCATGAGAAAAAGACTGCTGCTGCTTTGTGCAGGAACCTTTTTCCTTGCCGGACAGATACGGGCACAGTGGGTGGTGACCGATCCGGGGAACCTTGCCCAGAGTATCATCAACATGTCGGACAATATCGTGCATACCTCTTCAACCGCGACAAGTACCGCCCAGAATTTTGCGGAGACGGTGAAGATATACCAGCAGTACAAGAAATACTATGATGCCCTGAAGTCCGTCAACAATCTGGTGAAGGATGCCCGTAAGGTCAGTGAGATTATCCTGATGGTCGGTGACGTGTCGGAAATCTACGTGACCAATTTCCAGAAGATGCTGGGTGACGAGAACTTTTCTCCCGAAGAGCTGGATGCAATCGCTTTCGGTTATACCAAACTTCTGGAAGAGAGCAACGGGGTGTTGCAGGATCTCAGGCAGGTAATCAACGTCAGCACCCTTTCCATGACCGACAAGGACCGTATGGACGTGGTGGATGACTGTTATGCCAGTATGCGCCGTTACCGCAATCTCGTGAATTACTATACGAACAGGAATATAGCCGTGAGTTTTCTGCGTGCCCGCAAGAAGAATGACCTTGACCGTGTCCTGAAGCTCTATGGCAATGACACCTCCAAATACTGGTAGCCTATGGTATTGTTATCCGTGGATTTCTCGAATCTCCATACCATTCTGGAGAGCCTTTACAATGAAATGATGCCCCTTTGTGAGGATATGCTGGATGTAGCCAAGGGACTTGCCGGACTCGGTGCCCTGTTCTATGTGGCCGTCCGTGTCTGGCAGTCGCTTGCCCGTGCCGAACCGATAGACGTGTATCCGCTTCTGCGCCCGTTTGCGATAGGCATCTGCATCATGCTTTTCCCGACTCTGGTACTCGGAACGATGAATACGGTGCTGAGTCCGATTGTGCAGGGAACCCACAAGATGCTTGAGGGGCAGACGATGGACATGCAGCAGTACCGTGAGCAGAAGGACAGGCTGGAACGTGAAGCCATGCTCCGCAATCCGGAAACGGCCTATCTGGTCAGCGATGAGGAGTTTGACCGTCAGCTGGACGAGCTCGGATGGTCGCCCGATGCCATGGCAACCCGCATGGGCATGTATATGGAAGTGGGCATGTACAATCTGGAAAAGAATATCCGTGACGCCTTCCGCAGTCTGCTGGAACTGCTTTTTGCCGCGGCATCCCTGCTTATAGATACGGTAAGGACCTTTTTTCTGGTTGTATTGTCCATCCTTGGTCCCATTGCCTTTGCCTTCAGCGTGTGGGACGGTTTCCAGTCCACGCTCAGCCAGTGGTTCACACGTTACATTTCCGTCTATCTGTGGCTTCCCGTGAGTGACCTTTTCAGCTGTATGCTGGCCAAGATTCAGGTACTTATGCTGCAGAACGACATCCTGGAGCTCCAGAACAATCCGAACTATTCGCTTGACAACTCCAATTCGGTATATGTGATCTTCATGCTGATAGGTATCATCGGATATTTTACCGTGCCGACCGTGGCCGGATGGATTGTGCAGGCAGGCGGTGGCGGAAACTACAACCGAAACATCAACCGTACTGCGACCAAGGCCGGAGGATTTGCAGCCGGTGCCGCAGGTTCCGGACTGGGAAATATCGGAGGGCGTCTGCGTGGAAAATAAACAGAACAGGAACATAAAAATCATGAAAACAGATGGAATTCAAATCACTGACCAATATCGAAAGCAGCTTCAGACGGATACGCCTGATGCTTGCGGTCTTTGTCGGATGCTGCACGCTCGTGACCGTGTTTGCCCTGTGGAACTCATACCGCTTTGCGGAGAAACAGCGTGAGAAAATTTATGTACTCGATGGCGGCAAGTCACTGATGCTTGCCCTTTCGCAGGATCTTTCACAGAACCGTCCGGCTGAAGCCAGGGAGCATGTAAGAAGGTTCCATGAGCTCTTTTTCGGGCTGTCGCCACAGAAGGATGCCATTGAGCACAATATCAACCGTGCCTTGCAGCTGGCGGACAAAAGCGCCTATCATTACTATGTGGATTTTGCAGAGAAAGGATATTACAACCGTCTCATTTCCGGCAACATCAACCAGGTGGTACGGGTGGACAGCGTGGTCTGCGACTTTTCCGGCTACCCCTACAGGGCCAGGACGTATGCCCGCCAGATGATTATCCGTGAGAGTAACGTGACGGAACGTTCGCTGGTGACTGACTGCCAGCTTCAGAATACCTCCCGTTCCGATGACAACCCCAACGGCTTTATCATCGAACATCTGACCATACTGGAAAACAAGGACATAAGGAGCGTAGAGCGATGAAAAGGAACCTGACGAGACAGGCGGACCTTCAACTCAGGAGGTTCTGCCACAGACTTACCGTTAAACAGCGCAAGGCCGTTCTCTGGATACTGTTTGTCCCGTTTACAGCCGCATGTGTCTATACGGCATGCAGACCGTTTATAGGCAGTAAGAACCGGGAGTCCGGAATGGAATTTATGGAAAAGGATTCACTCCGTATGGAGTTCATTCAATCTATTGTAAGAAATGGAGAAAGAAAAAGTCAAGAAAGTAATGGAACGGCTGGTGAAACCGTTCAGGCTCCGGTCTTCAAAGGACAGGAAGCCGCTGAGTGAGGAACAGAAACGCAAACGCGCCGGATTTGTGGTGTATCCGCTGATGTTCCTGCTGTGTCTGGGAAGTTTCTATCTGATATTCTCACCTTCCGGTCAGGAACGGGAGCGGCAGGATAAAGGACAGGGATTCAATACGGAAATCCCTTCTCCCGAGGACAGCCGCCTGGAAGGAAACAAGAAGGATGCCTATGAAAAGGCTCTGATGGAACAGGAAAGCAGGAAAAGGAAGACATTCTTTGAAGCTGCGGAGTCCATGTTTGCCAAAGAGGAACGGAAAGACAGTGTCCGTCTTCCCGATAACATTCCACCGGAGAGGCAAACAAACACGGAAACGGAAACAGAAAAAGGAAATGCCGGACCGGTCAGTTCCTCGGCCGGAGCCTACCGTGAGATGAACCGTACGCTGGGAAGCATCTATGAACCGCGGACCGATCCGGAAAAGGAAAGGCTTCTGGAAAGGATTGAGGAACTGGAGTGTATGCAGCAACAGCAGCAGAAACAGGAGCCACTGTCAGGCATGGAGGAAAAGATGGCCCTGATGGAAAAATCATACGAACTGGCCGCCAAATACAATAACCGTCAGGCAGTGGAGACTCCTTCTCCCGTCAGAAAAGCGGAGGACAAAAAAGCCATACCGGTGAAACAGGTTCACAATGAGGTGGTATCCTCGCTTTCCAGACCTATGAGCGACGAAGAGTTCATATCCGCCTTTTCGGGAGAACGCAATGCCGGTTTCAATACGGCTGTCGGCCGGAAGACAGTAACGGAAGGCAATACCATTGCTGCCTGTGTACACGGAACACAGACCGTATCCGACGGACAGGCCTTGCGCCTGCGGCTTACCGAGCCCATGTCCGTTGCCGGACGTTTCATACCGAAAGGGACCGTACTGGTAGGTGGCACACGCATACAGGGTGAACGGCTGGAAATCGTGGTCAATGCCGTGGAATACAAGGGAACTATCCTGCCGGTGGAGCTGGAAGTCTATGATCTGGACGGACAGCAGGGAATCCTGGTGCCGGGTTCACTGGAATATGACGCTGCCAGGGAGATTGCCGCCAACATGGGAACCTCGATGAACAGTAGCATCAACATTTCCACCGATGCCGGGGCACAGATTGCCTCCGATCTGGGAAAAGGTGTGATACAGGGCGTTTCCCAGTACATATCCAAACGGATGCGTACGGTAAAGATTACTTTGAAGGCCGGACACCGGGTACTGCTCCATTCACCGGAGAAATGAAATACAGGAAACTATGAAAGAAAAGACAACCATTAAACAAAAACACATGAAGAAGATTCTGATGATGTTTGCCCTTTTACTGGGCGTATCGGCTGCCTGGGCGCAGCAGAGTAGCGGTGATTATTATGAGGGCCTGACCCGCAAGATCGGTTTCAGCCAGATGATTCCGCCGCACGGACTGGAAATAACGTATGACAAGACCGTCCATGTCATTTTCCCTGCTCCGGTCAAGTATGTGGATCTTGGTTCTACAAACCTGATAGCCGGCAAGGCCGACGGTGCCGAGAATGTAATCCGAGTAAAGGCCACGACACGCAATTTCAGGGAGGAGACCAATATGTCTGTAATAACCGAAGACGGGAACTTCTATACCTTCAACGTGAAGTATGCCGATGAACCGCTGTTGCTGAATGTGGAGATGTGTGATTTCATCCATGACGGAGAATCGGTGAACCGTCCCAACAATGCCATGGAAATCTATCTGACCGAGCTGGATAACGAGTCACCCCGTCTGGTACGTCTTATCATGAAATCCGTGTATGAGAATGACAAGCGCCGTATCCGTCATATCGGCTGCAAGCGTTTCGGTATCCAGTATCTGCTCAAAGGGCTGTACACCCATAATGACCTGCTTTATTTCCATACCCAGGTAAAGAACTCCTCGAATGTGCCCTTTGACGTGGATTTCATTACGTTCAAGGTGGTGGACAAAAAGGTGATGAAGCGTACGGCCATGCAGGAGCAGGTGATTTATCCGCTGCGTGCCTATAATTATGTGACACGTGTAAACGGCAGGGATTCGGAATGCACGGTATTCGCCCTTCCCAAGTTTACGATACCGGACGACAAGAAACTGGTTGTGGAGATGTATGAGAAACAGGGCGGCCGTCACCAGAGTTTTGAAGTGGTCAACGAAGACCTGGTGCGTGCGGAAACCATCAATGAGCTGAAGATACGATGAGAACGAAAGTATTGTATATGCTGGCATTGCTGCTTGTCCTTTCCGTGGGACAGGCAGACGCCCAGCGGATTCTGCCAAGGATGCAGGGTGTGGAAATGCGTGGAGGTATGGCTTCCGATAACGGATACTATATGGGAATGACACTTTCAAGCTATGCCAAAGGCGGGAACAAATGGGTATATGGAGCGGAATACCTGCACATGAAACACGGTTACCGTCATGTGACCATCCCTTCGGCGCAGTTTACGGCAGAAGGCGGATATTACCTGAATTTCTTTTCCGATGCGGGAAAAGTGTTCTTCCTCAATCTGGGAGGATCGGCACTGGCCGGATATGAGACGGTAAATTGGTCTGATAAAATACTCTATGACGGAGCCACCCTGAAAAACGGCGATGCCTTTGTGTACGGCTGGCCCTGACGCTGGAGATGGAACTGTACCTTGCCGACCGTGTGGCATTGACGGCTTCCTTGCGTGAGCGTTTCCTGTGGGGCGGAAGTCTCGGACATTGCCATACCCAGTATGGAATCGGCATCCGTTTTATGATAAATTAGTGGGTTATGGAACTGGAACAGATTAGACGTATTTCCATTGTCGGTTTTCTTGAAAATCTGGGGCATATACCGGTATCCCGTAAAGGAAATGATGTCTGGTTCAGATCCCCTTTCAGAAATGAGAGAACCGCATCCTTCAAGGTGGATACGCAGAGGAATGTCTGGTTTGATTTTGGCCTCGGAAAGGGAGGTGACATCTTCCATCTTGCCGGAGAACTGACCGGAAGTACCGGTTTCATGGAACAGCTGGAGTTCCTTTCAGGGAAATCCGGCATCCTTCCCCTCCGGCCTTTACAGGAACGTAAGAAGATACCCCGCGTTTCCGGATTCGAGGACGTGAAAGTGACGGAACTGAGTCATGAGGCATTGAAAAGTTACCTGAAAGAGAGAGGCATTGATCCGGCCATAGCCGGGAGATTCTGCAAGGAAGTGGCATACGGAATACGGGGCAAACGGTATTTTGCCATAGGCTTCATGAACCGGAGCGGCGGCTATGAACTCCGTAACCCGATGTTCAAGGGATGCATCTCTCCCAAGGACATTTCCTGTGTGTCCCTGTCCGGAAAGAAACAGAATACGTGCTGTGTGTTTGAAGGATTTGTGGATTTCCTTTCGGCATTGGTATTGCGGATTGTGAAGGACGAGGACTGCCTGGTGCTGAACTCTGTATCCAATCTGGAACGGTCGTATGCCGTTCTGGAGGGTTACGGCAAAATCCTGTGCTTTCTTGACCGTGACCGGGCCGGGATTACCGCACTGGAGACTTTGAACATACATTTCGGGAATAAGGTTATGGACTGTTCCGGTCTGTATGATGGATTTAAGGACTTGAATGAATATCTGACAAAAACAAGGGAAAACAAATGAAGACAGAAAAGAATATGAGAAAAGGATTTGGGCTGGCAGGCAAGATTGCCATGTTCTGCATAGGTCTGGTCAGTCTTGTACTGACCTCGTGCGAATCCGAGCTGGAAATCCAGCAAAGTTATCCGTTTAACGTGGAAACAATGCCGGTTCCAAAGGAACTGAACAGGAATGAGACGGCGGAAATACGATGTGAACTCAAAAGTGAGGGCGATTTTGACGGTACGGTCTATACAATCCGTTATTTCCAGTATGACGGGGAAGGTTCCCTGAAACTGGACAACGGTCTTGAATTCAAGCCGAATGACCGTTATCTGCTGGAGGACCGGAAGTTCAGGCTGTATTATACTTCACTATGTGACGAGGCGCAGAACTTCATTGTCGTTGTCGAGGACAACTGGGGAAACATGACGGAAATGGAATTTGACTTCAACGATGCAGGTGATGAAGAAACAGGTACTGTGGAAGATTCTTTGTCAGTTCAGGAAGGAGGTGCCTTATAATAACCGTAAGACTTCTAAGGTCAGTACTGCCGTTGGTGGTACTGGCCATGACGGTAACTTCCTTGCGTGCACAGGAGAATGTGGAAGGCTCACAGTGGGAAACGGCTGTCAGGTGTATCAAGAAGTTCGAAGGATGGCATGGTCCGGAACATCATCCTTATGTCGCATACGGTCACCGTATCAGAAAAGGGGAAAAGTTTCCCGTCAGGCTGACAGAAAGTGAGGGAGACAGTATTCTGAGAAAGGACCTGAAGGAAATGTGTGCATTGTTCCGTCACCTGGGAAAGGATTCACTTTTGGTTGCGTGTCTGGCATACCAAGTGGGACCATATAAGTTGCTCGGTTATGGCAGGATGCCCAAAAGCACGTTGATAAGGAAACTGGAAGCCGGTAACCGGAACATTTATGTGGACTTCATACGATATTGTCACTATAAGGGAAAGAAAATTTCGTCAATAGAAAGGAGAAGAAAAGAAGAATACAGATTACTGTTTGTGCCATAGAAACAAGACAGCCGTGAATTTATCATGATTCACGGCTGTCTTGTTATAATATCCTGTCTAAAAAAAGTGACAGGGGATAAATGAACCGGTTATACTGTTTCAGAGCATCCATATCCAGCTTCATGTTTTTGTAAGGATTTGAATCGTCCGTATAGAAATAGATGTCTGTTGTCTGGTTACCATTTTTTATAATTTTCCCGTTCAATGGTATCGCGTCCACATCCTCGAACTTTTCAAGGGGAAGGCCTTCAATAGAACCGGTTTCCTGTTTGCCGAGACTATTTGTATAGTGATTGAACAGTACAAATCCTTTTCGGGCATAATCAATGTGAATGCCGTACGGACGGTTGCGGTAAAAGTTTTCTCTGGCTTTTTCCTGATAATTTTCCATTATAATACCGGTTTGACAATTTCAATCTTCAATCCGAGTGCATCAATGATACGGCAGAACGTACTGATACCCGGATCTACAATACCTTTTTCTATTCTGGAGATATAGGACTTGTTGGTCCCGATTTTTTTAGCCAGTTCGGACTGGGTCATCTTTTCCTTCTTTCTGGCATCACATATAATCTGTCCCATGCAGTAGGCGTATGCCTCCTTACGGAACTCCTCACGTTCAGGTGTTCCCGGCTTGCCGAATTCCGCATCCATGATAGCATCGATGCTGGTCAGGTTTTCATTTTTTGTTTTCATAATACTCCTCCTTTATCTTTAATGCCTTTTCTATTTCGGAAGGCGGTGTCTTCTGTGTCTTTTTCTGAAATCCGTTGAACAGGATTACGATGTTCCCGTCATCAAATATGAAGAATACCCGGAAGATGTTGCCTCCATATTCAGCACGGATTTCATATAGCTCTTCACGCAGATACTTTACGAACTTGCTGCTTACCCTTTCCTGAACTTTCAGCATATCAAGAATATAGTATATCTTGCGGGCTTCCTCTTTTCTAATGGATGATATGAAGTCCGTGAAATAATTCTTGTAGGCTGATATGGTCCGTTCCTGTTTCATGCAGCAAAGATATAAAAAGTTTACATATCAGGCAACCTTGAAAGATAAAAAAGATTTTATGCTTTATTACCCAGGTCTGTGAAGTTGATGCAACCCGTTACTATGAAATCCTCTTTTCCGTAGTCAGCCAGTGATTTCAAATCAGAGAGGCTTTTACAGTAGAAAAATATCGTATTATCATATTCTTCAGGTATATCAGTAATTGCGATGTTTACGTATTCAGTATTAAGACTGTCTTTCCATATAATCTCGCACTCTGCAAGTTCAGGTTTTCTCCCGTATCTTTCGACAAATCTCTTGAAACCGTTTTCCATATCTTTTTTTACGGCTTCTATGTCGCAGAGAATGGTATAATTGTCACACTTCTCACACCATCCATATAGGAATGACTCATCATCATAATTATAGAACTGTTTTGTATTCGGATTGATGAAGGCATTGCATATTACATGATTTCCTCCACATTTGCAACATATAACATTCTCTTCCAGTCCTGTATTTTTTATCCGAAAGGTGTTTGTTATGGCCTCCAGTATCTCGTTAAGCCATACCGGATTGGCCAGAGCCGCCTCATGGCGGCTTGTTACCTTGTAATTTTCTCCGGTTATCTTATCATGGACTTCAAGTGTGATTCCTTTTCCGACAGCAGTTACCTTGTGTACCGAGCATTCGCACGGATCACCCATCTTGTCAAACCAGATTACGTAAACCGGATTGTCATTGTCTGTCAGTATTACTTCGGAAACCGAGTTTACCTTCATCAGTGCAAGTATCCTGCCGATGATTTCATCGCACAGGTTTTCAATTCTTTTTTGGAAAATATTCATATTCAGATAAGATTTAGATGTTGGACTTCTTTTTTGTATTTCTCCAGTGAAGGCTTGTATCCCTGTTCATGGATAACGTCCTTCAGCTCTTTCAGGGTATATGTCCGGGCTACGTCCAGTCCGTAGTCTTCCGCAAAGGCTTCTATTCCGGTCAGACAATACCCCATATTGCGGTGTACCGTTTCTGCATTGATTTCCATCGAATCATCTGTTCCTTTGGGGAGTACAGCCTGCTCCTTCAATTGACGGATCTTGTATTGCAGGCCGGAGGCGAGCCTTTCCATGTTCCTGTCATGGTAGGTCAGTCCGTCCTTGCGGATACAGTATTCCACTGTCTGCCCCATGAAAGAGTTGCGGAATATTTCGCAACCCCGTATGGTACGGATATGTTCCACCTCATAATACCGCATGGCCTGTACATCCTTCAAATCCTTTTGAATCTTCGGAATCCGGAATTGCGGGTCGTTGTCACATATTGTCTTTTCCAGCCATGTCCGGTGGAATGTGGTAATCTGTTTTCTGAACACTGTCTTGGCAGGCATATATCGGTTGGGATGGCGTGTCATAATGAGATAGTATTCACTTTCATGCCATCCGCGTTTACATTTTTGCAGGGCAACGTAAGTGAGTCCTATACGGCAGTATCGGCGGCTGTCATTACGATCTCTGATATGCTCGAAATCCGTTTCACATCCATAGAATTCGGCCGGAAGTCCTGTATATTTCTGGAACTCCATGACACGCTCCTTGAAATAACGGATATTATCCTGGTCTTTTTGACATAACAGCCTGGACATTTCAGGTGTGATGAATTCCATCCGCAGATAATGGAAGAATTGCGGCTTCTCCTTGAGAACCTTCTCGGCAAGTTTTCTGGTCTGTAGTTTTTTCGGCAGTTGAGGAAACCAATACATGCTGTTTCCGTGTTCGGTGAAATATTCCACAAGTTCCCTGTTCCAGCGTTCCGATGTAATATCCGGATAGAACGAATCCCTTCTGGCCAGTGCCATACAGACCTCTTTCGTCATCAGGTTCGGCTCAAGATGGAAGTTGTAACTGTTGATATCTCTCTTTACTTCAAGTGTATGAATAAGTCTTTCCGGTGTCCGGAACCGTCCGGGAAGTTTGTTAAACAGGTTAGGTTCCAGCTCCATTGCTTTGTCAGCCATGGCATCATCCGCATGTTTGGAGAACCACTCGTAATGTCCGTATGAATCGAAAATGTCGTGCAGGTTGCCTGTCTTGTGACAGATGGCCTTCCATACGGTGTCATAGTCAAGCCAGCATGTATCCACTTCCTTGATACAGCGTATGGCCCATTCCTTGTAGTATGCTGCCTGTTTGAAACATTTAGGCATCATTTTGTCGATAGTCATGGTTGCGATACGTCCGTCATGGATCAGTTCTTTCCAAAGTCTGAAATCCTTGGCTTGTCGCGGAACGAAAGAAAGCATGACGCTTGTTTCATATAAGAACTGCTGTTCATACCTCTCTGAACAGTACCGGTAACCTCCGTTTTGCTGTACGTCACGGTAAAGGGAGTATATTGCATCACGGACTGTTCCGTTGTTCCATGAGGATGAAGGTATCAGATACAGGTAGTGCATGAAATTCCTGTGTGCGAACAGCGATTCAAGTATGTCACTGTTCCTGTATTTTTCCGGTATGTCAGGAAAATTACTCTTTTCGGCCTTTATTGCCCTTAGACAAATCTGGCGGTTACGTTTTTCTTCAGGTATCTTCGAAAGCTGCCAGGAACGCCATCCGTAATCATCTGTTTTGAATATACTGTCAAGTATTTCAGAAGTAATATATTTCTCCGGCAGATAGTTGACCAGTTCCGGACGGTGTTCGGCTGCGGCCAGTTCAACCATTTCCATGGTGATGAATTTGTCCGGCATATAGGATATAGCCTTTGTCATATTGATTTCTTTCATGATTCCAGTTTTTTAGGTTTGATGACTTTTATAAGTTGTGTTTTGCGGAATACATATACCGTTTTCCCTTTTTCACTGACTCTTTTGGGAAGGCTTTTCCAGGTATCCCATCCGTTGACAATTTCCGGAGTGAATTCCAGTTTTCCCGTTTCGCCGATTACGGCAAAGGAAAGTCCTTTGTCCAGAGGGGAAGGCGTATGGTCCTTGTCGGGAACAAAGACAGAAAATTCAGGATTGCTGATTTCATAGATTTTTCCTTCATAGCCCAGAAACCATCTGCCATTTTCATACAGGTAAGTCCAGTCACCGAGCAGGAAGAACTTTTCCTTGCCGGATATTTCCTTTGCTTCGTGAATGGGATTCCCATTATTCAAAGGCCAACAGCTTGTCTTGTTTTCATTTGATGAGAGGCTGCCTCCCAGATGGAGCAGGTTTCCCAAAGCGAGCAGTTTTCTCACCCTGTCTTCCGTACGGTAGAATGTCCTGAGTATTCTTCCGCAGTTTTCAAAATCCCCTTTTTCAAAAACGGTGATGTACCGTATTCCTTCCGGCAGGGACATTCCGATGTAAGTGTTTTCATCATTTGTCATAGTCGTATATTTTTATATGATTGTTTATGAATGGGATTCTTTGTCATTCCAAGTCTCTTGCGCGGACTGGATTATAGGGACAGGACTGTACCAGGTAATTGGTATTTCTGCCCTGAGTCTGACTGTGCTGTCTGAAACATTCGATGTCATCTTCCTCCAGTTTCAGTTTTCTTCTGTTCTTTTGCAGGAAGTCTGCTGCCTTTTCTATGGAAGAGAAGACCGCCTTTGGCTCGAATGAACTGTATTCGTGCCATGCGTTGCAGCTGAAAAGGATATACATTTCAGCCTTTATTCTGTTACTTGCTGCCATATCTTATCTGATTATTACAGTTAATAAAATACAAAGCCCGATTCCGCTGGTGACGGAACCGGGCCTGTCGTATTTCGGTTTCAGGTTCTAATTCTGGTTATATGAAAGCAGGAAATCGGCCATTGCTCCGTTCTGTGGAATCATGGCAGGAAAATCAGTCTTTCCAGGCTTGTAGATTTCTGTCGCTACATTGTAGACATCCCACGCTGTAATGCGTGGCTGTTCAAGTGAGAGTTTGAGCAGTTCTTCCGTAAACACGGAAATCTGTCCCTGGTTAAGCGGATAGGTATCCACCTGTGATGCCAGTCTTTTGTCTGCACTGTCATGGGATACACGCAGAGCCGTCAGCATACCGATAATCATGTATAATTCACCGGGTGTCAACACCTTTTCCTTGAGCCTTTGGATTCGGCTTCTGTCCGCATCCATGTCACGCTCAAAATTGCGCATCCAGTCATCCACCTTCCCGAACAGTTCCTCGGTAGTCACCTTGTCCTTGCCGTAGTTGGCAACGCTTCGTTCGGGTGAAAGGATACACTGGTTGTGGCAGATACGTACGCAGGGACCTATTGCCGCCTGGATACCGTCCTGATGGTAGGCTACCACGAGTGTGGTTGTCAGTTCGTCGGTATCCCCGTTCAGAATACGGATTGTTGTGAAGATTCTGCGCAGTACATGTGCCTCTACCGCCTTCTCTCCATAGGTCTGTTCCACCTGTGGCAGGATGACCACTCCGGGCTGTGTCCGGTTCTTGTTCTGGGCGGCGAAGATTTCCTCCACCTCGTAGTTCAGGTTGTGACGGCGGCAGATGTCCGTCATGCGCTGGATGACCTGGTAGTGGTAGATTCCCCTGACCGGATTGCCGTAGATGTCGTTCTCCTTGTAGGTACGCTGTAGTGTTTCAAGGTCCATTACTTCGATTCCGTTGTTCTGGAAATCAAACTGTCTCTGATTGTTCAATGTTGCTAAAGCTTCCATAATTATATTTTTTAAATGGTTGGTAATTATTTGTCCAATAGGTTGATGATACGGACTGCCTCTTTGAAGCGTCCGATATTTTCCGGAAGAGGATTCCTGTATTCCTCTTCCTTCATGCGTCTTATAGAAGGTATTCCCGTCAAGGGCAGAGCCTGGTTGACTTTCCATCCGTCGGTGAATGCCTTCGGCTGGAGACTGTCATGACAGATCACTTCCCCGACACATCCGTGGACGAGCATGTTGCATACGGTCATCATGCAGCAGGTCCGGCTGATGTCTTCTCCGACCAGGTAGTTTCCCGGATTGTGCGCATGGTATGCCAGCAGGAGTCTTCCGCTTCCGCATGTAGGGTCTCCCATCCTCTGTCCGGTCTCTTTTTTACCTGCCGCGCACATGACCATGAGTTCACAGATATGTGACGGCGTGAAGAACTGTCCGTTTGCCTGCTGTCCCGGTTTTGAGCAGTAAGCCATGTGGAGTTCACCGAAAGCGTCGAACCAGCCCGACCTGCCGATCTGCCTCTGCATGATACGTGTCCATTCGGCTGTCATTTCCATGAACGAGGCGTTTTGCTGACGCTTGTATTTCCAGTTGCTTATTGGCGGTGCTCCAGGAGAGAAGCCGTGGATGATGAAACGCAGCAGGTCGTTGAATACGGTCTGTATTTCATAGCTGCATGAGGAGGCAAAGCCTGTGATGAGCCTGTCGAGCGGCCTGACTTCGTTGGAGATTTCATATCGTGCCATATTCCTTTATTTTATAATTGGTTATAGACTGTCGTTGATTCTGTATACTGTTACGGTATGGTTTTCATTGTCTGTGTGGATTCTGACCGGACCGTATCCCATGAATTTCATGCGGATTTGTCCGTGCTGTCCCATACCGTTCCACTGCTCACGTGATATTTCCTTAATATCCATGCGGTATCCCCAAAGTACAAGAGAGTCAGGCAGGATTCCCTTGTAGAGTCTGCCTTTCAGGATTGCGGCCAGCTCGTCCAGCTCGCTCCGGCTGTACAGCGTGAATGAATCGCTGCGGAAGGTGTATTCGCCTGTCCTTTCCCTGTCCCGGTGTTTCATGATATGATAGCGGAACCAGTTACGGGTGGTGTAACCGTCATATAACGGATTCGGTTCTCTGTATTCCCATTTCCTGACCGGAGCGTCGAATCTGAGACTGCCCGTATTGCTGCGTTTCCCGAATCCCCATGTCCTGAATATGCGGATTTCAGTACCTGCGGGTTTCATGTTCCGGATATTGACCTGCGTCCAGGGGCTTCCGGTGGTATCATAGGCGGCTTTTCCCATGTCATCGAAACAGAATACCGTTTCCGGTATCAGGCATATATCCGCATATTTGCCTGTTATCCGTTCTATATGAGCTTTTCCGAAATAGTCACCAGAACGTGTGACAAATTCAACGCTGTCTCCTTCTGTCGGGCACATCTGCCTGCTTCGGACATTCTCAATCAGTTCCAGCATACGGTTCACTTTCCGTACTTCCTTTTCTGTAATGGGATACCCGAAGTCACCGTTTGCCAGTTCAAGACTGTCAAGGTCATATCGTATCTTTGTATTCATCCTGTTCTCCTCCTGTTTTGTGTATAGCGTTCAACCTGTCGGGTGACCATATCACAGAATTTCTGGCCGTTTTCTTCCTCACCCCTGAAATAGGCGGCCATCATCAGCAGGTTCTTGTTGTAATAATGCACCCATTTGTCATGGAAATGTGCGCCGGGAACCTGTCCGAATGTTTCCTGAAACAGTTCCAGGGTCAGATCCTCGTCCTGTCTCCTGTTGTATTCCCATATTGCCAGAAGCAGCATGTCATTGTAATTCAGTCTCATATTGCGTTGGTATTTGAAATGGCCATTATGATGTTGCAGCAACCGATTTCCCGGACATTCTCCTTCAACTTTCCGTTGTTTACCAGTCTGTCGTATGCCTCATGCACAAACCTGTATGCAGGCGAATCATATCCGATACCGTGCAGATGTGATGTCGTCGCCACATTTATCCGTGATGCCATCATGGAAAGTATGTCCTCTTTCCCTGCCCGGCGGTTGCTGAAGGCATCCAGTATATTCCGGTGGATGCACGTTCCGTATCTGGCACGGTAATATTCCATTTCTTCTTCATCGGTGAAGGAATACACCTCTTCCGCTATCGTATCCTTTACAAGACGGAATGTACGGCCTCCTTTTTTCAGTATGGCTGTAATCTGTGGAATATGCAGTGTTTCACAGTAGCCGCTTATTTCCATCGGATGCACGTACAGGCGTGTCTTTCCTTTTACAAGATACATGGCCTGTGATGTACAGCCGGTTATGTCCGTGTCGAATCCCTCTCCATGAAATTTCTCTTTTATTTCCTTGTAGAATGCGTCCGTTTTCTCATGGGAAAGACCTTTTCCCCATTCATATCCGCTTTCCAGACTGAAAAGCAGATGGAAGAGGGTTGTCCGCCCGGTCTTGCTTTCCCAGTAGCCGTAAAGGTCGGCCGTGCCGGATTTCGGTCCGAACCTGTATCCGTCCGGAGTATAGCTTTCCATCACTTCCAGGAGTGAGTTCATGAAATTTTCCGATTCTTCCGAATTCCACCATTCTGACGTATCGTCATCCATGGCATAAGCCGGTATATGGTTCATAACCTGCAGGTATTCCGGAGTTTCTTTCAGAATGTCCAGCATCCTTATGACGGCTTCCTTCCTTTGTCTGATGGAGAACAGTTCTGTTCCGGTCTCCGCGTGAAGCCTGTTCTGTGTCTTCTGGTCTGTAATCATGACTTCTGATATTTATTGTTATACATTGTCTGCCTGTAAGGTACAGGCATTCTTATTTCTTGTTGTCCCTGTTGTCTGTTTGCCCGCATCCCTGCAAGGCTTGGCGGAAAAAAATACCGGAGCGAAGCGAGGATGATTTTTTTCCAGACAACCAGCCCGGCAGGGCCGCCTTGCGGGAGTTGCGCGGCAAACAGCTATTTTTGCAGCAAGAAATGAGGATGCGTGATTGTTTTTTATGATAGACTGAAAATGACTACATTTGCAGATGAAATATCTATTGTAATATGACAAAGGCAGAGCTTGTTAAAGAAATATCTCAGACTACAGGTACAGATTCAGTCACGATTCTGTCTGTAATAGAAAGTTTTATGTCAGAAGTAAAGTCTTCACTGGAGCGAGGAGATGAGGTGACCCTTCGCAGTTTCGGAACTTTCTGCTTGAAACATCGTGCGGAAAAGGTTGCACGTAACCTGTCATTGAATACGTCAATGGTTATACCGGAACATGATATACCATCATTCAAGCCATCCACTGAATTTTTGAAAAGACTGAAATGAAACTTATTTTATATTCAGCAGATTTAAGTACGGAACTTGAGCTGGCTTTTGCTGACCAGGGAATTCGTGCAGGTTTTCCTTCTCCAGCCCAGGATGCAATGACAGAAAGTATTGATTTGAACAAGGAACTTGTCAGACATCCTGCAACGACATTTTACGCCCGGGCCGTAGGTGATTCCATGCTCGGGTGCGGTATTGATGACGGTGACTTGTTAATTATAGACAAGGGACTGGAGCCGGGAGACGGCGACATTGTGGTAGCCTATATCGATGGAGAGTTTACTTTAAAAAGAGTCCGATTGGAACCTGATGGAAGTTGTTTGTGGCTGATGCCTGAAAATGACTCCTATCATCCCATTAAGGTAACGGAAGAAAATGATTTTATCGTATGGGGAGTGTTGACTTATAACATCAAGTGCCAGAAAAACAAAAAACACAGATAGTATGGTGGCTCTCGTTGACTGTAACAATTTCTATTGTTCCTGTGAACGGGTTTTTAATCCCGATTTGCGGACTGTTCCCGTTGTTGTCCTGAGCAACAATGACGGCTGTGTGGTTGCACGCAGCAATGAAGCAAAAGCATTGGGCATTCAGATGGGGACACCGCTGTTTCAGATTCGGGATATGTTAGAAAAGAATAGAGTGGCTGTATTCAGTTCAAATTATTCCCTTTATGGTGATATGAGTCGCAGGGTTATGTTGCTTTTGTCGGAATATGCTTCTGAATTGACCCAGTATTCCATAGATGAAGCATTTCTAGACCTGAACGGCATTTGTAAAGATGATAGCCTTCATGCATACGGGAAGAAAGTAGTCCGTGCAGTTACCAAAGGAACCGGAATACCGGTAACAATGGGTATATCCTATACTAAAACCTTAGCGAAGGTTGCAAGCCGCTTCGGGAAAAAATATAAGGGATATGAAGGCGTGTGTATCATAGATTCTGAAGAGAAGAGAGAAAAAGCCCTACGACAGACAGATATAGGTGATGTTTGGGGCATCGGATTCAGGAATAGGAAAAAATTGAACTATTATGGCATCCGTTCAGCATGGGATTTTACACAGAAATCTGAAAGATGGGTCAGACAGATTCTTACAATAACCGGTGTGAGGACATGGCGTGAATTGCGCGGAGAAAATTGTATTGAAATTGAGAACCTTGCAGAAAAGCAGAGTATCTGTACAAGCCGTAGTTTTGCCGATGCTGGCATAGCCAGTCTTGATGTACTTGAAGAGGCTGTTGCAAATTTTGCTTCCTCTTGTGTACGTAAGCTCAGAGAACAAGGAAGCTGTTGTAGGGCAGTTACATTGTTTGCTTATACGAGCAGATTTCGTCAGGACTTACCAAGTTTGTCCGTCAACAGAACATTCTATCTGCCTGTACCTTCCAATAGTTCTCAGGAGATTATCGGAACTGTAGTAAAAGGTTTACGAAATGAGTGGAGGAATGATAAAATATATCATTTTAAAAAGGCTGGTGTTATCTTATGGAATATTTGTCCAGATTCAGCAATACAGACCGATCTCTTTGATAAGATTGACAGGAACAGGCTGAAAAGACTGGAAGATACCATTGAAGCAATCAATCGGAAAAACGGTCATAATACGGTAAAAATAGCTGTTCTTGGAAATGGCAAAGGATGGAATTTGAAATGTGAGCATATTTCCAAACAATACACTACCAACTTGAAAGATATTATTGATGTTAAGTTGAAGTGAAGGCGGAAATAGATTATCCATTCCCGCCTTTTTCTTTTTTAATTATGTATGTATGCTCCATCCGTGGAAACGTTCCATGGTGACTGCAAAGGATTCGTCCGGATTTCCATGATACAGCAGTCCTCCAACTATGCCTGTATTCCCGTCCGGATAACGTTCGCGGAATCCGAACGAATACGGCGCATGGTCGTAATAAAGTTCGATTTCGCATGGACGGTTATCGTTCTTTTCCCATTGCTTGAGACGTTCAAGACAGTTTTCCAGTGTCTTGTCATTGATGGATTTTGCATACTGTACGACCTTGTCGTAATGCTCTTGTGAACAGCAGATTTTCATATCGTTTGAATTTATTGGTTAGTAAATGTTTTTTCAGTCAATCCAGAAAGTACCGCAATGAGGGCATCTGCATCCGGCTGGATATTCATTAGAATATCTCACGTCACGATGGCGTTTGTAGTTCATGTCACCGAAGGTGCATTTCCCGCTTCGGAATGTCTGCTCATAAGCGGCTTCCTGTTTCTTGTATTCAGCCATCCGGCTTTTTCGGACCGATCCGGTAAAAGGTATCATGCCCGTTTCCCATTTTGTGGAATCACACCAGTCATTGGTCATTCCGCAGACTTCATTTGCATAGGAATAGTGTACCTGTGAATCGACAAACAGGTTCTCCCTTCGGAAAGGGAAGGTGATGTCCAGCGGAATGCGTACATGATGTCCGGAACCGTTCCGGCTGTCGGCAATGGCGACCACTACATTCCCGTGGAAACGGATGCTCTTGAAATCGTTCTCAGGGTCTTTGCTGATGAGCCTGTCAAACATGGCGTTGAAGTAGATGCGCAGTTCTCCGCCGTATGTGGCATTCCCTACCAGTTCTTCAATCTTCTCGTCAAACTGCCCCTTTTTCAGATGCAGTGCGCGGCGTACCTTATGGCAGGCCATGGCGACCGATTCTCCCCGCAGTGAACAGCCGGTCAGATATCCGCTGATTTCCACTCCGAGCGAATAGAAGAAATTAGTGACGGACGAGTTGCGTATCAGATCCTTTACCGGGTCGGAATCGTTCCGGTCGTAGATAAGTTCCCTGATTTCATCTTCATGATCTTCAAACTCTCCGGCAAGATTGTCCGTTTCCATATTCTTTCTTGTCTCTTCCAGATAGTCGTGCATGTTTGAGCCTTCCTGCTCCTCATACCATTCGTATGCCTTTTCATAGAGCTTTTCCATATTGTTGGAACGGACGCATTCCTCCTGGATATCTTCATGCTCATCAAGGTCATCCCGATAATCCACATAGTAAAGACTCACATATTGTGGAATATAGTCTGTAAGTTGTAATGTCTGGTTCATGATTCCTGGTTTTAAGAGTTATACAAACGAAAAAGCCCTGCTTGTCGTGCAGGGCCTGATTCTTGTGGAACCGTTGCCTTTGGAATGTCTGTTTGTATGGTATCTCCATGTCTCAAGCAGATAATCCTTGGTTCCCTTGATACTTCCGTGTACCATGCATCCTTTTTCATCGTACAGGTAGCAGGTGTTAAGGAGAACCGGTATGCCGTCATGCACCTTGTACATGTGCAGTTCAATATCATTCTTTATGGCGGCAGACTTTTCCTTTTCCACTTTTCTGTGTATGGCTTTCCTGACCTCCCCGATATGTGGGGAGGTATAGCCGATTATTTCCGAATGGAATGCAAACTGATATTTTTCCATAACACTTTGTCCGTATTAGAATTCTGATATAAGTTCATCTTCATAGACCTCAAGTTCAAGACCGCTCCCGACAATCCTGACCAGCCAGCGGCATTCCAGTCTTTCCATCAGTTCGACGGCACGGTATCCCTTATAGGGACGTTTCAGAAATACAATGTCTCCGGTTTTCATATTTGTTCCTCCTTTTTATTGTGCATGGATTGTTTCTATCAGTTCTGCATCCGTAAGATGGCGCAGTTCCTGTGTGGAGCAGAACAGGCAGATGCCATCCAGCAGTTCATTTGCCGCAGCATCCAGGTTCCGTACTCCTTCGATCAGAGATTCTTCCAGTTCCTTGCTTGAAACAAGATATATTCCGTGAATGTCTTGAACAGTTCTCAAAGGGAAACGTCTTTCCTGATAGATGATGTCCTTTATCATGTCATCCTGTGGTGGCAGTTTGGCGCTGATTGTCTTGAACTGTTCGGGTGCGAGTTCCTTCAACCTGTCAGGATTGAAGCGGAACATTCTGAATCCCTGATATTCAAATCCGGCAGGTTCTGCTATTCTGTTAATGGTCAGGAAATCATGCACATGTCTGTTGCAGTCCCGGTTGTCCACATAGGCATGGAACGGGGGAAGGGAATTGAGGTTGACGGTGATGTCCGTGTAGGATTCCCAGCATTCCGGATTCTCTTTAGACCGGGATTCAAGTCCTACATACAGATTGTCATTGTCGATATAACTGTTCAGGACGAGTCTGACCTCAATGTGTTCAGCCGGATCTGTGGCTGTTTTCCAGTATAGAGTGTTCGATTTGTTCATACTTGTATTGTTTTTATGAGGGAATACGGCAGTTATTCTACCGCATTCCCCCGAATGTTATGATTTGATATTTATTTGTTCCTGTGCCGATTCCTTTTTCACGGTCCTCAATCTTTTTAGGAGATACAGGAAATATTCACGGTCATAGATCCGAAAAAGAAATTCCTCTGATGTTTCCTTGATGTGTCCGATGAAAGTTGCGGATTCCCTGCCGGGAGGATATTGAAAGAAATGTCCGTCGGAAACAAGAGTGAGCTTCTTTCCTGATACATGGTCTATCAGTTCGTCCGGAGTTGCGTAATGTCCTTTTCCTTTATAGAACTGATAATGGTTCCGGCGAAGACTTTTCAGGGTATTCGCCATGTCCGTCCTTGCTTGTCTGGAATCTGATTGGATGACAAGGTTGCAGATGAATACAGGCTGTTTCCCGTCCACTGAAAAATAATAGGGAATGAATCTGGTTCCGGTTGTGACCGTTTTGCTTGTTTCCTCTTTTGAGATTACGGCTTTCCGGTTGATGATTGTCATGTACATGTCTATTTCGTTATCCAGTTGAATTTGCGGTGTGTATGCCGGTCTCATGCCTTTAAAGTAACGGCTTTCTCTGGTGAAACAGAAAATATATACACTGTTGTAATTGTAATCTCCGGCAAAGAATGAATCCTGCTTCATACGGAGTGGACGTCCTACGTGTAACAGGTCATAATATTCACCTTCTGTAATTTCTTTGAACGGTGCACATAATGATTGGAGATACAGGCGGTTCATCTTGTCAATCCTTTTGGAAGTGACGACTGTCAGATACGGGTTATTCTCCTGTGTGCGCAGTTCTTCAAGAGTCTCTCCCCCATGGTCACTTCGGACTCCATCGGTCATACAAGTCAGGCATGTTCCGTTGTAGTATCGTGAATCGATTACATATCTCAATCGGTCTTTCATGGCTTATAGGTTTTGAAGGTTCAACACTCTTTTGACTGCATATACGGCATTCTGTGTAAGCTGCCGTTGCCATGCCTTATATTTTGGCGACCATTTGAAACCGTATGATTTCAGTTCCTTTCGCTTCTGGTCGTCCGGAATACTGTCAAACAGGATTTGCAGGCGGTCTGCCTCATAGTTCCATACCAGCGTTCCACCTTCAAATTTCAGTTCACGGTTTTCCCGTTCTCTGATTTCCTGAAGTTTCAGTCTGGCCTGGCGTGCCATTTCCGGCAGTTGGAAGAAACGGTTTCGTGGAGTGATAATCGGTTTTTTGCATTGTGCATTGAAGTCTGTAATGAAGTCCACCGCTTTCTGTACGATTTCCACTTCTCCTTTTCCCGCATAGGTGCTTACTTTATTAAGGATACTGCTGACAAACAAGGCACGGCTGTATCCTCTTGCTTTACCGGTATCAATATCATGAATGGTCTGTGCGCTGCTTGCAATGTCACGCTTCAGACGGTTCCATGCCTCTTCCTGCTTCTGTTCTTCCGGTTTGGCAGCCTCTTTCATCCTTTCCATGGCAGCCTTGAAGCGGTTACGCCAGTCATGAAATTCATCAAATCTGTTCTGGTATGCATCCAAGGCCTTGTTGTTGCGCTGGCAGTTGAATTTGGCAGGGCCTGTCACCATCGGACTGGCACATCGTGAGAGACTGCCCAGCAAGGCAGAGAACTTGCTATGGTATGCACTGACATACTCGTTCTGCTTTTCTTCCGGAATCTGTTTCAGATCCTCTACAAGTTGTTTTTCATATTGCATGATGTCTGTTTCCGCCCTTGCTTCAGGTTCGAAGGAACTCCATCTATATGCGTTGTATGCAGCATCAAGCAGGTCTTCCAGATAGCCGGGATACAGGAATTCCACAGCTTCCCATTTTTCAAATTCATTTGGATGCAGTTCTGTTTCCCCGTCTGCCGCTTCGATTGTGTGTACATAGGACCCCATTCCCGTACAGCGTTTACGGAAATGAAAAAGGACGGCTTCGTCATCCGTCCCTTGTTCTCTGATTTTCTTCACTCGGTAAGCATTCTTTCTTGTCAACGTGATAACCGTCTGTTTTCCGGTCTTGTCCTTCATGAGGTCTGCTACTGTACCTTCACATACCTTCTTTCCAACTTCTTCAGTCATATTCTTTTATTTAAATTAGACATGACCGGCTCCGTGGAGCCAGTATTTCAATTTCTTACTGGCCCGGCTGTTCTTTGCCAATGACCGGTGCAAGGCTTGGCGGAAAAAAATACCGGAGCGAAGCGAGGATGATTTTTTTCCAGCCAACCAGCCCGACAGGGCTGCCTTGCACAGTCAGTGGCAAAGGGCGATATTTGCTGTAAGAAATGAAATAATGGGATATTATGCTGGATGATATTTTATAGTAAAGCATGTTCTTTGTACCTTATAGCAAGTTTGATTTTTTGCATTATTTAAGAATATGGGCCCTTAATGTGGAGTATAGACTTGTTCTGTAATATGAAAATAAACTAATATGAATAAAAGAAAAATGAAGCTTAGTATTTTTCTTTTATTAGTTGTAGACATGTTGTAGCGGGAAAAATGTTGTAGATTTGTTGTAGGAATCAAAAAAAAGGAGTTAAGATGTTTATCTTAACTCCTTGATTTTCAGCAGTCGGGATGACTGGATTCGAACCAGCGACCACACGCCCCCCAGACGCGTACTCTACCGGGCTGAGCTACATCCCGAATTGCGGGTGCAAATGTACGGCTTTATTTTAAAATAGCAAATATTTATAGTGCTTTTTTTATTGAATGAACCTATATTTTGCAGTTTCAAGGCTTTCGGTCAACGTGTCCTGCTCTCTTTTTACTTGTATGCCTGCTTCGCAAGGCAATGGCTTTGAGCGGGCAGGCATACTTTGAATGAAGTTATTGCAGGTTTAGGCTGTTTCTTACGGAAGTGATAGCCGGACTTTCGGGCGTTACGGATTTCCGGGTACAATAATCGAATTCCGCAGATTTTTCGCCGCTAAATGATTTCCACTTCAGTTTCAATTTAACGGTCTTGCCTTCTGTATCAGGCAGGGCATCCAACTTGAAAGCAACCAGTCCGTCCGCATACCTGCCGTAAATGTCGCCCTTGGCATTGTGGCGGAATTCTACTTCATACGGGTTTTCCGGATTCTCGCTCAGCAGCAGATTGACAAAGTGCTTTGTTTGATAGTCTCCTTGCTGAGTTCTAAAGCGAAGGGTCAGATAACCGTCTTCTGCGATGGTTACCCAATCGTTCACTATTTCCACCGGGTCGGTGCCGTATACGGTATCGTTCTCTTCACCCAAATCCGGGGCGATGGGTTTGGTAAGGATACTGTCTATCCAGTTTATATGTACAGCTTGGGTGTAGATATCGCTGGGCTCGTCCACTTCCTTGTAGTTTACTAAAGCGCGGACTTCCTTCTCGCCGTAGGGAGATTTCGTCATGTTGGTAGGCAGCAGAGTGGTCTTGTCATCCAATTGCAGAAAGACTGTCTGGTCTGCATCGGTCTTTACCGTTACCAGGGCATTGGGGAATCTCATGGCATAATTATCATCGTCGTCCAGGCACGATTGGAGGCTTAAGGAGCTGATGGTTGCAATAGCGATTAAAATTTTCTTGTTAAAGATTGACTTCATTTTCATAGTGTACTCTTTTAAATTAAACATTTGGAATAGGTCTTGCTTTTATAGAAATAGCATATTTGCGAAAACCCTGCATGCAGCATTGTTAATTAATGATAAGAGCCGGAGTAAGCTGGTGCGGAATATTATTCCCCGATACATGAAAGATATTTGTATATCAGGTGGAATATGATTACCTTTGCTGTATGAGATGCACATCTCGCGTGTGTTGAGATGTATGTCTCGAACTGCATGAGATGTGCATCTCGTGCATGTTGGGGAATAGCTGTCCGGCCGTATGGAAACTGGCTTTCTGTTTAGGGGAAGTAACCTTCGGGTGGGGTGTCAGCAGTCTGGTTGCAGTAAGAAACATTATGTTCATTGTGAAAAGAGTATGAGTATAGTCTATTTGGTTCGAAAGAAGGTTTTCCGCACGGCAGAAGGGGTGAAGCAACTCTATTATGCTGTGCAGCGTGTGTTACAGCGGCGTGGAGGTGTGACGGCAGAGCTGCTGGCGCAGCGTATGGCATCCAGAAAAGGGATGAGTTCGGGAGACGTGCAGAGTGTATTGATAGATTTGCCGAAGTTTATAGAGGAAGCGCTGATGGAGGGAGAGTCGGTGACCATTAAGGGGCTGGGTTCCTTCCATGTGGCGGTGACGAGTGACGGGTTTGAGCATCCCGACGATGTGATGCCGGGCAAGGTACGCTTATCCCGTGTCTATTTTCGTCCGGATAAGTCGCTGGTGGCGAGGCTGAACAGCGGGATGGATTTCTACCGTTATCCGCTTAGCCGATATTTCCCTCACGATATGTTGCGACCGGAAACGCTGCGAAAGGAGCGGGCCGAGGGAAAGACGGGAATTCCGGATGAAGACCCAGTTGGGATGGAAAATGATACGGAGGACTTTTCGGGGGAGGAGTGAGCGATGAATGTGGAAGAATTCAGAGAATACTGTCTCTCCTTGCCGCGAGTGAGCGAGAAGATGCCTTTTCCTAATGTGGCCGACAGATACAGCCGCGATGTGCTTTGCTTTTATGTGGGCGACAAGTGGTTCTGCTTTGTCAATATCGAAGTGTTCGACTTCTGCTGCATCAAGTGCCGCCCGGAGGAATCAACGGAGCTGCGGGCAAGGTACGAGGGGGTGAAGCCGGGGTGGCACATGAACAAGAAGTATTGGAACAGTGTGTATTTTAATCAGGATGTACCGGACAGCATTATCCGAGAACTGGTGGCACGCTCCTATCGGCTGGTTGTGGAGAGCCTGCCGAAGAGGGAGCGGGAGCGTTATACCCCCATGCACTCCCTATAAAAGTCGAACATTTCGAAGATAGTCTCCTTGTCTGCCGTCTGGTTGAGACAGATGTCACCCACTTCTTTCAATAGGGTGAAGTTGATGACTCCGGCGGTATTCTTCTTGTCATGCTTCATCAGTTCGTACAGCTGGTGGTACTGTTTGCAGTTGAAGGTGAAGCTGCCATAATTCTCTTTGACGAATTGGATGGTCTGGCGCATCTTGTCCTTCGGGAATCCGGTCTTTATATAAGAAAGGTAGAGTTCGCAGACCAGCCCCCATGCCACTGCATAGCCGTGCAGCACCGGACGCCTTTCGGCAAGGGCGAGGCTTTCGAAGGCGTGTCCCACGGTGTGCCCCAGGTTCAAGGCTTTGCGGATGCCATGTTCCAGTGGGTCCTCTTCTACGATGCGTTCCTTTACCTGCACGGAACGTCCTACCATGGACTTCAGCAAGGCATAATCTATCTTCTCCGTATCGAAGGCCAGCAGTTCCGCCAGATGTTCCGGGGTACTGATGAGGCCGTGCTTCAGCATCTCCGCATAGCCGGAGAAGAAGTTATGGGCATCGAGGCTGCGCAGGAACTCGGTTTCCAGCAGCACGCAGGCGGCAGGAGCAAAGACGCCGATTTCATTCTTCAGACCGTTGAAGTTGATGCCCGTCTTGCCTCCCACGGAAGCGTCGACCATGGCGAGCAGCGTAGTGGGAACGTTGATGTAGGCGATGCCCCGCTTGAAGGTGGAAGCGGCAAAACCGCCAAGGTCGGTCACCATGCCACCGCCCAGATTGATGAGCAGGGAGTGGCGGCTGGCCCCTTTCTCACTCAGGGCTTGCCATACGGCAGCCAGCGTTTCCATATTCTTGTGCACATCTTCTGCCCCGATAATAATCTCTTCCGCTTCTTCCAGGGCGGGGATACCGTCCAGATGCGGGCGGCAGAGGCGGTGGGTATGCTCGTCGGTAAGGATGAAAAGCTTGTCATGGGGACACTTCGCTATGGCATGCGTCAGGCTGTTTGCCAGTCCTTCGCAAAGGATTACTTCTTGTTTACTCATCTTGTTAATTACAAATTACGAATTACCAATTACTGATGTTACGGATTATGAAGGAAAGGGAGCCTTCTTCATTATATTGTGGCACAAAGATAGCTCTTTTGGCAATAAAACGTTATCTTTGTCCCGCGAAATTCTATGGGTGGCAAGGTGTTTCCGTCATCTGCCTCCCGCTATTTGTAATTAGTAATTTGTAATTGATTGATAGAAATGAGAGCATTACTTCCCGTTTATTGCCGTCCGTTGGGTTATTTCATCATAGCTCTGGCGTTGTTCCTTCCTTTCATATTCCTATTGTGGGGAAAAGTGACAGATGCCAACTTGCTGTTTTACAAGGAATGCTCCAAACTCCTGATGATGATGGGGGCACTGATGATAATCTTTGCCTTGACGAAGAACGAGAATAAGGAGATAGAGCAGGTGCGCAACAAGTCCACGCGCAATGCCATCTTTCTGACCGTTCTTTTTATCTTCGGCGGTATGCTCTACCGGGTGGCGCAGGGTGACCTCCTTTCGGTCGATTCTTCTTCTTTTCTCATATTTCTTATATTGAATGTGCTTTGCTTGGAATTTGGTATAAAGAAAGCGACAGTTGATAGATTATTTAAGCGGAATAGTCGATAAATAAAGCAAATCGTCATGTGGGGCATTAAACCTTTTGCCCGGAAGTCTGTCAAATGAAACAGTGAATAAAAGGCATTGTTCATTTAGAATAGACAAAGAATAGACACATGAAGAAAATTATCACGGGGATGGCGTTGCTGTTGGTAACAACGCTGTCTGCATTTTCACAGACCAAAAACATTACGGTATCGGGCCGTGTCGTGGAGGACACCAAGGAGCCTGCGATACAAGCTACCGTGCAGTTGCTTTTGTTGCCAGACAGTGTTCAGGCATCGGGTACGGCCACTACGGCACAAGGTTATTTCACTCTTCCCAAAGTCAGTGCGGGTAAATACGTGCTGAAGGTTTCCTACATCGGATTCAAGAGCCAGTACATCCCTTTACACCTTTATGCTACGACAACTGCCAAGAACGTGGGTACACTGACATTGGAAACGGATGCGGTGATGCTGGCCGAGGCTGTGGTTACGGCAGAAGCGCCGCAAGTGCAGGTGGTGGAAGATACACTGGTATATACTTCATCTGCCTATCGTACCCCCGAGGGAGCCATGCTCGAGGAGTTGGTGAAGAAGCTGCCCGGTGCGGAGATTGACGACGAGGGTAATGTGAAAATCAACGGTAAGGACTTGTCGAAGATTATGGTCGACGGCAAGGAGTTCTTCGGTGGAGACGTAAAGACCGGTTTGAAGAACCTGCCGGTAGATATGATAGAGAAGCTGAAAACCTACGATAAGAAGTCCGATTTGGCACGTATCACCGGTATTGACGACGGTGAGGAGGAGACGGTGCTCGACCTGACCGTAAAGAAAGGCATGAACCAGGGTTGGTTCGGTAATGCCGACGTGGCCGGAGGGACGGAAGACCGCTATATGGGCCGCTTTATGCTGAACCGCTTCGTGGACAAAACCCAGGTGTCGGTAGTGGGTTCTGCCAATAACGTGAACGACCAGGGCTTTTCGGGTGGTGGCGGTCCTCCGCGCTGGCGCAGGAACAACGGACTTACTGCAACGAAAATGCTGGGTGTGAACTTCGCTACCCAAACCGATAAGCTGGAACTGGGCGGTAGTGCACGCTACAACTATCAGGATGGGGATATTGCAAGTATCGGTTCTACCGAGGACTTTCTGCCGGACGGCAACTCTTACTCCAACTCGAACAGCAGGCAACGTAACAAAGCCAAGAATTTCAATGCCGATTTCCGTATGGAGTGGAAGCCGGACTCGATGACGAATATCATTTTCCGTCCCAACTTCTCGTACGGCAAAACGGACAATCTCTCCAATTCTGAGAGCGGTACGTTCAATTCCGACCCTTACAGTCTGGTGAGTGACCCCAATAACTGGCTGAATCTGGAGAAGATTTTTAATCCGGACGATGACCCGTTGAGGAGTATCCGTATAAATGCTATCAACAGCGGTTCGCTGAGCGACAACAAGAGTGTGTCTACGGATGCAACCTTGCAGTTGAACAGAAAGCTGAATGACAAAGGACGCAATGTCACGTTCCGTGGAAGATTCGGTTATACCAATAATGACAACAACCAGTATACGGAGTCGGAAACACATTACTTCCAGTTACTGAATGCTTTGGGAGGAGACTCCATCTTGGTTCGTAACCAGTACATCACTACTCCTACCAAGAACTACAATTACAGTGCACAGCTGACTTACAGCGAACCGATAGCCCGCGCCACTTTCTTGCAATTCAGCTATCAGTTCCAGTACAAGTATAGCGAGAGCGACAAGACGACGTATGATTTGCAGGGCTTTCCGGATTGGGGATTGTCAACCCAGCTTCCCACGGGATATGAAGAGCATGCGGTGGATAGTCTGGGTAAGTATGCGGAATACCGCTACTACAACCACGATGCATCCGTGTCTTTGCGCTTTATCCGCGAGAAGTATCAGTTGAGCGCAGGTATGTCGTTCCAGCCGCAGCATTCTGTATTGTCCTATAAGCGCGGCGACTATATGATTGATACCACCCGCAATGTGTTCAACTTCGCTCCGAACCTGGACTTGCGCATCCGTTTCTCCAAGGTGAGCCAGCTGCGTATGACATACCGCGGGCGTAGCAGCCAACCGAGTATGGAGAATCTGTTGCCGATTGTGGACAACTCCAATCCGCAGAATGTACGTATCGGTAATCCGGGCTTGAAGCCTTCCTTCACGCACAACATGCGATTCTTCTATAATACGTATAATGCCGAAAAGCAGCGCGGTATTATGTCGCACGTCAACTTCTCGGCAACGCAGAATAGCATCAGCAATAGCCGTGTGTACAATTCGGAGACTGGTGGATGGACTACAACTCCGAAGAATATCAACGGTAATTGGAATGCGTTCGGCATGTTTGGCTTCAATACGGCACTGCCCAATAAGAAGTATACCATCAACTCCTTCTCCAATGCCAACTATCAGAACAATGTGGCTTATCTGACGTCCGGTAAGGGAGCAGATGCCGTGGAACGGAAGAATACAACCACCAACCTGACGCTGGGCGAACGTCTGAATGCCGCCTATCGTAATGACTGGTTTGAATTCGGCTTGAACGGAAGCATCTCCTATTCAATAGAGAAGGATAAACTGACGCCTGACAATAATCAGGAGCCCTATACCTTCTCCTACGGTGCCAATACGCAGATTTCCATGCCGTGGAACATGACGCTCTCTACCAACATTGCCAACCAGAGCCGTCGAGGATATACGGACAGCAGTATGAACCGTAACGAGCTTATCTGGAATGCACAGTTGTCGCAGACTTTCCTGAAAGGGAATGCCACCGTCAGCTTCGAGATGTACGACATTCTGAAGAAGCAGAGTAACATCAGCCGTTCGCTGACTGCAAGCGGCCGCTCGGTGTACGAATATAACGGCGTGAACAGCTATTGCATGCTTCACTTCATCTATCGTCTGAATATTTTCGGCAGCAAGGCCGCCCGCGATAAGATGCAGGGCAGACGCGGCTTCGGCGGTCCGGGCTTCGGTCCGGGTCATGGTCCTGGCGGTTTCGGAGGACGCAGGCCGTTCTAAAGCGGAGGGGATCAGCCCCCTAATCAGCTTGTCATTCTGATACACTCTCAATTCTGTGGCAGGTTTCTTTTTGATTATTTTTCAGACGCGGATGACGCAGATAAGAATATTAAAAATCTGCGTCATCTGCGTCATCCGCGTCAAAGCGATAGCAAGTATAAGTTTTCAGACAAGTTGGGGGAAGAGGGACTTTTATGTTAATCTCTGTAATCTTCGGTGAAAGTTTCTGTGTTTTTCCTACATTTGTTTCACACTTAATTGTCTGTGAACATGCTTGATTGGAACTTCATTGCCAGCCAGATTGCTACGATAGCCTTCGACATTGTTTATTTCGGTGCCATCATCGGAACGATTGTCGTCATTATCCTCGACAACCGCAATCCGGTGAAAACCATGGCATGGATACTGATACTGATGTTCCTTCCCATCGTGGGGCTGGTGTTTTACTTCTTCTTCGGGCGTAGTCAGCGCCGTGTGCGCATGATAGGGAAGAAGAGTTACAGCCGCTTGTTGAAGAAACCTATGGCGGAATATCTGGCGCAGGACTCATGTGCGCTTCCCATCAATTACAGTCGTCTCATATCCTTGTTCCGTAATACCAACCAGGCTTTCCCCTTCGATGGAAACCGGGTGGAAGCCTATACCCTGGGGCTCTCCATGCTGCAATCCCTGCTGCGCGAACTGGGGAAAGCAACGAAGCATATCCACATGGAATTCTATATCTTTGAGGACGATGCCATTGGGCGCTTGGTGCGTGATGTCCTGATGGAAAAGGCGCGTGCCGGGGTAGAGGTACGTGTGATTTATGATGATGTGGGTTGCTGGCATGTTCCCAACCGTTTTTTTGAAGAGATGCGCGAGGCCGGTATCGAGGTACGCAGCTTTCTGAAGGTACGTTTTCCGCTTTTCACCAGTAAGGTGAACTATCGTAATCATCGGAAAATAGTTGTCATTGACGGGCGCATCGGCTTTGTGGGGGGGATGAATCTTGCCGAACGCTATATGCGCGGATTCTCATGGGGCATCTGGCGGGACACACATCTGCTGTTGGAGGGCAAGGCTGTTCACGGATTGCAGACCGCCTTCCTACTCGATTGGTACTTTGTGGACCGTACACTGATTACGTCTACCCGCTATTTCCCGAAAATAGAAAACTGCGGTACTTCCTTGGCGCAGATTGTAACGAGTGAGCCCGTAGGCCCATGGAAAGACATTATGCAGGGACTTGTCATATCCATTTCCAGCGCAAAGAAATATTTCTATATCCAGACTCCCTACTTCCTGCCCACCGAAGCCGTACTTGTTGCTATGCAGACAGCCGCCTTGTCAGGTGTCGATGTGCGTCTGATGTTGCCCATGCGTGCTGATAACCGCTTGACGCATCTGGGTTCCTGCTCTTATCTGGCAGATGTGCTCTATTCGGGAGTCAAGGTCTATTTCTATAAGAAAGGCTTCTTGCACTCCAAACTGATGGTTTCGGATGATGAGTTGTCCACGGTAGGCTCTACGAATGTGGATTTCCGCAGTTTTGAACATAACTTTGAGGTGAATGCCTTCATCTATGACACAGAAACAGCGCTTCAGATGCGCGAAATCTTCCTTCAAGACCAGCGCGACTGCGTACAAGTATTCCTGAAGAACTGGGTGAAGCGCCCCTGGTATCGTAAGGCTGCAGAGAGTGTGGTGCGGCTGATGGCGCCGCTGTTATAATGAAGAATGATGAATGAAGAATTTCTTGAAGTGTATTCATATCGTACCATTCTTCATTTAAATATCGTGAAGTTCACGCTCCCGTATACCCTTCTCTCCACAAAGTGCGGATGTTCCTCGAAACTGTTTTTCTTCCCGTGTTCCAAGACGAAGAGTCCGTCTTCTTTCAGCAAGTTGTTCTCGAAGATGAGATCGGGCAAGGTTTCCAGCCCGGCAAGCTCGTAGGGAGGGTCAGCAAAGATAAAGTCGAACTGCTCGCGTCCGCTTTTGAGGTATTTGAATACGTCACCGCGTATGGGTAGGCACTTGTCCGTCTTTAATTCCTGCATAATTTTGCAGATGAAGGCATAGTGGTCGCGGTCTTTTTCCACGCTGATTACTTGGTCGCAGCCTCTGGACACAAGCTCGATGCTGATGCTGCCCGTACCGGCAAATAGGTCGAGGGCACGGATGCCGTCCTCAAAGTCCATGTAGTTGGAGAGCACATTGAACAGATTCTCTTTGGCAAAGTCTGTGGTGGGGCGTGCCTTGAAGGAGTGGGGCACGTCGAAACGTCTTCTTTTGTATATTCCGCTGATTACTCGCATAGGGTTATGGCTTGCAGGTCAAGATTAGTGGCGGGATTCATGATGAATACCTGCCGGATGAATTTTCGCAGTTCGGGCAGTAGCAGTTCTTTGTCGTTCAGGTCACCGGTCAGGTGCAGCTCATCGCGCTCCTGCTCGAAGCCGAGTTGTTTCCATGTATATAATAGGTAGTAGACACGGTCGGGTGTGCTTCTGCATTCAAAGGAATTGGCAAGAAGGAGGCGTCCGCGCTCGTAGCCGTATACGTCTACGGCATCTTTTCGCAAGTGTGCATACATCTTCCGGTTGTTGCCCAAGCGGCTCTTTGAGGAGAAGAACTCAATGAAGGGGCTGGCTTGGGAATAGAACTTGACATCGGGATACTGTTCGCGAAGGAAGGAGCAGGCACTCTTATCCATGCCGAACAGTACGACAGTGCTGTTCTTATGCAGTATGTTGTATTGTACGGTTTCGTTTTCCCGTTTAGGATGGTTGTGATAGAAAATGATTTCCGTTTGTTCGTCCTCGAAGAACTCCAGGGGAATGAACGTGAAGCGTTTGTCTGCCATGAGCACATTGACACGGCGGAAGGGGCGTTCCAGCCATGCCAGTTCGCGGAAGGTCTGTTTCAGATTGGCAGTGAGGGAGAAGGACTCGTCCACTGCACGGTCGTAGTAAGAGAACTCGCCGTCGCCCAAAGGGTTGAACACAGAAAAAGAAAATCCATCCGTACTGAGACGGATGGATAATGTATACTGTTCCGATTTATTAAAATCAGTCGTTTCTATCATACGTTTGTCGGGGTGAGATTATTCCCAGTTACCGGCGTTGTTGTTAGCTGTTTCCAAGCTACCAATCATCAGACCGCAGTACTTGCCAAGTTTGGTTTGTACGTCCTTGATGTTGGCAATTTCTTGTGCATCCAGACCGTTCAAATAAACTTCGTACGGAGTCTTCACTTCGAGCAGACAGAAAGGAGCACCGGATTTAGCTGTATCGTTCTTGATGGCCATTTCGAACTGTGCACCGTTTCCGAAGGGAACATATCTCATAGAATCGGGGTTGAAGCCTTTCGGGAAGATAGTATCCAATACGGCTACCCACATAGTGTCACGCTTGAAGTTTTCCAATCCCCATTTCTTGACGTCAGCATAGTTACCTGTCTTCTTTGCCTTATTGATGATGTTGATGGCTTTCTTTTCAGTCAGACCGTCTTCCAGCTGCTTATCGTTCAGTTCTCCTTGCTTGAAGATGAACGGAAGTTTCTGGTTTTTAACAAAGTCAATCAGAGAGTCGAAGCTTGCAGTATATTGCTGGTCATGTAAAGTACGATATTCCAATTGTGCTTTACGGATGTCAATCAGACGTGCAATGACGGCTGCGTCTCTGTGCTTCTTTGCTTTTTCAAAGTTGATAGGACCCATAATGCTGGTGTAACAAATATAAATTAGCACCAAAGCACATAAGCCTAAAATGACATTAAATACTGTTTTCATGATAAATATGTTTTTTAGTTGTTATATTCGCACCGCAAAAATAAAAGAAATTAATTTAAAAACGATAGTTCCCTTTACTTTTTTCTGTTACAAAAATGATAAATAACTATTTAGAAAGGCAAATTAAGGAAAATTTTCCTTACCAACCAACTCCTGAGCAAGAAATTGCTGTAAAATCTTTATCGGAGTTCCTTCTGTCACCCCGTAGCGAGGTGGTTTTTATGCTTCGTGGTTATGCGGGGACGGGTAAAACATCGTTGGTCGGTGCCTTGGTGCGGACGTTGGATAAGTTGCAACAAAAGTCGGTATTGCTGGCACCGACCGGACGGGCGGCAAAAGTTTTCTCGGCGTATGCGGGGCATCCGGCGTTTACAATTCATAAAAAAATTTATAGACAGCAATCTTTCTCCAATGAGCTGAGCAATTTTTCTGTGAACGATAATTTGACAACTCACACTTTATATATAGTGGATGAGGCCTCAATGATTTCCAATGAGGGACTGTCCGGTTCCATGTTCGGCACGGGCAGGTTGCTGGACGACCTGGTGCAGTTTGTCTATTCCGGCCAGGGATGCCGCCTGCTGCTGATGGGCGATACGGCACAGCTGCCGCCGGTGGGGGAGGAGCAGAGCCCTGCCCTCTTTGCCGATGCCTTGAAAGGCTACGGGCTGGAAGTGGTGGAGGTGGACTTGACGCAGGTGGTGCGCCAGGAGCAGCAGTCGGGCATTTTGTGGAATGCCACCCGCCTGAGGCAGTTGATAGCGGAAGACGATTGCTACAGCCTGCCAAAGATAAAGGTTTCGGGGTTTGCCGACATTAAAGTTCTGCCCGGAAATGAGCTGATAGAAACGCTGAGCTCTTGCTACGACCATGACGGGCTGGATGAAACTATCGTGGTGTGCCGCTCCAACAAGAGGGCGAACATCTACAACAAAGGCATCCGTGCGCAGATTCTCTGGCGTGAGGATGAATTAAACACCGGTGATTTGTTGATGGTGGCGAAAAATAACTACTTCTGGACGGAAAAGGAGAAGGAGATGGATTTCATTGCCAACGGTGAGACTGCCGTGGTGCGCCGCGTGCGCCGTACGCGAGAGCTGTATGGCTTCCGCTTTGCAGACGTGACGCTGGTCTTTCCCGACTATAACGACTTTGAACTGGAAGTGAACATGCTGCTCGATACGCTGCATACCGACTCGCCTGCGCTGCCCAAGGCAGAAAACGACCGGCTTTTCTACTCCGTCCTCGAAGATTATGCCGACATCACCGTGAAGCGCGAGCGGATGAAGAAGATGAAGGCAGACCCGTACTACAACGCCTTGCAAGTGAAGTATGCCTATGCCGTGACTTGCCACAAGGCGCAGGGCGGGCAATGGAAGAATGTCTTTCTGGACCAGGGGTATATGACGGATGAATACCTGACACCCGATTATTTCCGTTGGCTCTACACCGCCTTTACCCGTGTCACGGGAACGCTCTACTTGGTGAACTATCCGGAAGAACAAATAGTTTGAAAAAGAGAGGGGTACCGATGCAGTATTCCGGCATTTTTTGTATTTTTGTAGATAGAACAACTATAACTGAACAAGTATGAAGAAGCTATACTCTCTCTTTGCCTTGATAGCACTGCTGTTTACCGCTTCCGGTTGCGAGGACGATTACCGAAGCATGGTACTTTTCGAAGGTGTGGAGCCTATCTACCAGATTGGGACATGTGACAATCTGGTGTCCAATCTTTCTTATTATCTTTCTGAAACAAACGAAGATACAGTGCTGGGCATTGACGGCGGCGACGGTTCCTATAATGTGATTAACGAGCACGAGTCGGTGGCTTCCGTGACTTTTACCGATGATGTCAACGGGTATCAGCGTATCAAGATTCATCCGCTGGCAGAGGGGGAGACGATTGTGAAGGTGATGGATGGTTCCGGTGAGGAAACACAACTGCGCATCACGGTGAAAGGTCGTAGGCAATATACGTTGACGAAAATGGGCTTCGAGTATGGTATCAGTAGTGGTGCACCGACGGAACTGCTGGGTGATGTTTCTAAGGCACTTGCCGAGCGTCCTTGGGTGAAGGATGGCGGGTATTATGTGTTGGTGCCCGAAGATTTCTCCAATAGTATGTGGAAAGGTGTATTGGAAATCTATCCGACGGGAAAAGAGGAGGAACCGCTAATGGGGATATACGAGACAGTTCCAGTGGAAGATGAGAACGGAGATACATATGCATTGTGGCAGTTTACTTATAATGGAGAGAAGAGGCTCTTTACGCGGACGGTCTCGGGAAATGGTAAATGTGTACTTGCGGAAAATGTAACTCCTTTCTGTCCTTCCAGTTTGCTGCCCGAAGGTGCACTGGTAGTTTATCGCGAAATGTTTATACTTCGGATGGAATAAGGTTTTAGTGGAAATCTTGTCAAGAGTAGATTTACGAAAGATTAACAGACGGGAGGCTTAGGCTTCCCGTTTTTGTTTCTGTTGTGCATCATCTGTCTGTTCTGTATGCATCATTCGTTTGCTTCGAATGTATTGTCTGTTTGTTCTGGACTAATCATCCGTTCCCTCCACTTCACTGTCCCAAACCTCAGGGCTTTTCACGGAAACCCCAGGGCTTTGGAGGGTAAATGCCAGCCATTTCACTTGCTAAGGTGTGGCATTTAGGATGGTAAGGTGTGGAGTTTGGGGAGCCGGCATGTGGCATTTCAAATGGAATACTGTGGAGGGTAAAAAGAAAAGGAGAAGCAATGCTCCTCCTTTCCCGGTAGTTTAATTTTTAAATATCTAAAAAATGACGTTACAAATATACAACATCGCAGAGGCGATGTCAAGTGTTTCGCCAATTATTTTCGATTATAATCCTGCCAATTCCAATACTTTGTCAATGGCAGCGTTCAGTCCATCAACATTCTTACCGCCGGCAGTTGCAAAGTGGGGCTGGCCACCGCCACCGCCTTGGATAAGTTTGGCGGCTTCTTTCACCAGGTTACCGGCTTTCAGTCCACCTGCCACAAGGTTGTCGCTCAGCATGACGGTCAGCATCGGCTTGCCTTCGGCTTCTGTTCCGGCCACGAAGAACAAGTTTTCCGTAATCTGGCCACGCAGCTGGAAGGCGATGTTCTTCACTGTTTCTGCCGGCAGGGGAGCACAGAACTTGATGACTTTAACGCCATTGACTTCCTGTACGTTCTTCAGCAGTCTTTCTTTCAGCTGTGCTTCTTTCTCTTTCATGAAGTCCTCTACCTGCTTCTTCAGTCCGGCGTTTTCGTCAATATACTTACGGATGGTTCCGGCAAGGTCGGGTGCGTTGTTGAAGAGCGCCTTCAAGTCGTGCAGCGTGTCCTCGATGGTGTTCATCAGTTCCTCCACGCGTGCACCCGTGTAGGCTTCGATACGGCGCACACCGGCAGCCACGGAGCTTTCGGAGATAATCTTCACCATACCGATGTTTCCGGTTGCAGCCACGTGCGTACCACCACAGAATTCTACGGAAGAACCGAACTGGATAACGCGTACATGGTCGCCGTACTTCTCGCCGAACAGAGCGATGGCGCCCAGTTCTTTGGCTTCTTCGATAGGAATGTTGCGGTATTCCTTCAAAGGTATGTTGGCGCGAATCTTTGCATTAACGATGTGTTCCACCTTGCGGATTTCCTCGTCCGTCACCTTCTGGAAGTGTGAGAAGTCGAAACGCAGGGAGTCCGGTGTAACCAAAGAGCCCTTCTGCTCTACATGCTCGCCCAATACTTCGCGCAGCGCAGCATCCAGCAAGTGGGTAGCAGAGTGGTTGGCGGCACAAGCGGTACGCTTGTCGGTATCCACGCATGCCATCATCGGAGCTTCCATGTGTTCGGGCAGCTTCTTGGTGATGTGGATAGGCAGGTTGTTCTCCTTCTTGGTGTCTACCACTTCGATGGTTTCAAACTCGTTCACCAATACACCGGTGTCACCTACCTGACCGCCGCTTTCGGCATAGAACGGAGTCTTGTCCAGTACAATCTGATACAAGGTTTGGTTCTTCTGCTTCACTTGGCGGTAGCGCAGAATGGATGTTTCGTATTCCGTATAGTCATATCCTACGAATTCGGTAGTACCCTCCTTTAGCGTAATCCAGTCACCGGTCTCTATGGCGGCGGCATTGCGGGCGCGCTGTTTCTGCTGCTGCATTTCGGCGTCAAACTCCTTGATGTCGGCAGTCATGCCGTTTTCGCGGAGAATCAGTTCCGTCAAGTCGAGCGGGAAACCGAAGGTATCATATAAGGTAAAGGCATCCTTTCCGCTGATTTCGTTCTTGCCGGCGGCTTTGGCGTCTGCCATGGTCTTTTCCAGCAGGCGGATACCCGTCTCCAGGGTGCGGAGGAAGGAGTCTTCTTCTTCCTTGATAACTTTGGCAATCAGTTCCTTCTGTGCATCCAGTTCGGGATAAGCGGCGCCCATGTTCTCGATGAGTACGGGGAGGAGCTTGTACATGAATGCCTGCTTCTGTCCGAGGAACGTGTAACCGTAGCGCACGGCACGGCGGAGGATACGACGGATGACGTAACCTGCCTTGGCATTGCTCGGAAGCTGTCCGTCGGTGATGGAGAAGGCGATGGTGCGGATGTGGTCGGCAATTACACGCATGGCGATGTCCGACTTCTCATCTTCGCCATACTTCTTGCCTGCCATGTCTCCGATGGCTTTCAGTATCGGTTGGAATACGTCGGTGTCGTAGTTGGAGGTCTTTCCTTGCAGTGTGCGCACCAGTCGCTCGAAGCCCATGCCGGTGTCGATAACCTTGGCGGGAAGTCCTTCCAGGCTACCGTCCGCCTTGCGGTTGAACTGCATGAACACGAGGTTCCAGATTTCAATCACCTGCGGGTGGTCTTTGTTCACCAGCTGGCTGCCGGGTACTTTGGCCTTCTCTTCTTCCGAACGGGAGTCCACATGGATTTCCGAACACGGACCGCACGGTCCCGTATCACCCATTTCCCAGAAGTTATCGTGTTTGTTGCCATTCAGAATGTGGTCTTTCGGCAAGAACTGCTCCCAGTAAGAAGCGGCTTCGTTGTCGCGTTCCAGTCCTTCTTCGGCGCTACCTTCGAATACGGTGGCGTAGAGGTCTTTAGGGTCGAGTTTCAATACATCCACCAGATACTCCCATGCCCAGGAGATGGCTTCCTTCTTGAAGTAGTCGCCAAACGACCAGTTGCCCAGCATCTCGAACATGGTGTGGTGGTAGGTATCGTGACCCACTTCCTCCAGGTCGTTGTGCTTTCCGCTTACGCGAAGGCATTTCTGCGAGTCAGCAACTCTTTTGTATTTCGCCGGGTGGTTGCCCAAAATGATATCTTTAAACTGGTTCATTCCCGCATTGGTGAACATCAACGTGGGGTCATCCTTAATCACCATCGGGGCCGAAGGCACTATCTGGTGACCTTTACTTTCGAAGAAACTCTTGAAAGAGTCTCTGATTTCGTTTGCAGTCAACATACTCTCTATTGATTTATCTGATTCTAATTTGATTTACCTTCTCTTGTCGTTTTTTGCCCGTTTCTTACTACTAACTACTTGCTACTTAGTCTTAATATTCTTGAAAAAACTGTGCAAAGATAGCTTGTTTTTATTACTTTTGTCGCATTGACAAGCGAAATATTTCCTAAGATGCGCAAAGTTTACTACATTTATAATCCCCAGACGCAGACGTACGACCGTATTTATCCTACCGTGAGGCAGCGGGCGCTGAGCATTCTCCGCCGTTTGTTCATCGGTATGGGGCTGGGTGCAGGCAGTTTCATCGTATTGCTGCTTATCTTCGGCTCTCCGTCGGAGAAGGAGTTGCGAAAGGAGAACAGCAAACTGCAGGCGCAGTACAACGTCCTCTCCCGCCGGCTGGACGAGGCTATGGGAGTGCTGCAAGACATACAGCAGCGTGATGACAATCTGTACCGGGTGATTTTCATGGCCGACCCTATTCCTTCTGCCATCCGTCAGGCTGGATACGGCGGTACCAACCGCTATGAGCATCTGATGGATATGGCTAACTCCGACTTGGTTATCAATACCACGCAGAAAATGGATATGATTAGCAAGCAACTCTATATCCAGTCCCGCTCCTTTGACGATGTGGTGGAGATGTGCAAGAATCATGATGAAATGCTGCGCTGCATTCCTGCCATACAGCCGGTTTCCAATAAAGACCTCCGTAAGACCGCTTCGGGTTACGGTACGCGTATCGACCCCATTTATGGTACCAGCAAGTTCCATGAGGGTATGGACTTTTCGGCTCCCCAGGGCACGGATGTCTATGCCACGGGAGATGGCACCGTGGTGCAGATGGGCTGGCAATCGGGCTATGGCAACAGAATTGTGATAGACCACGGCTTCGGTTATCAGACGGTGTATGCACACTTGCGCGATTTCCGGACGAAGTTGGGCAAGAAAGTGGTACGTGGTGAGGTCATTGGCGGGGTAGGCAGTACGGGCAAGAGTACTGGTCCGCACTTGCACTACGAAGTACACGTTAAGGGAAAAGTTGTGAATCCCGTCAACTACTACTTCATGGATCTCAGTGCCGAGGATTATGACCGCATGATACAGATTGCGGCGAATCATGGTAAGGTGCTTGATTGACGGATGATTTATAGAGAAAGGATTACATCATGCTGAATACAGATAAGAATTTAAAGTTATATTACTCCATCAGCGAGGTGGCTGCCATGTTCGATGTCAACGAATCACTGCTCCGTTTCTGGGAAAAGGAGTTTCCGCAACTCAATCCGAAGAAGGGGGGGCGGGGAATACGCCAGTACCGTAAGGAGGACATTGAGACAGTGAAACTTATCTATCATCTGGTGAAGGAGCGCGGAATGACCTTGCCCGGCGCCCGCCAACGGATGAAAGACAATAAAGAAGCTACGATACGCAACTTTGAAATCGTAGATCGCCTGAGAGCTATCCGCGAAGAACTGGTAGGCATGAAACTGGCATTGGATGAGTTTACTTACGAGGATGTGGAGAGCTTGAAGGAAAATATTCAAGGACTGAAGTAGAATAAATACCACTCCGTTTATTCCTCTACTCTCGTCACTTGTTTTATATTCTGTATCTGCTTCAGGTTATTGCAGATAGTGCGCACGTCGTCCACATCGTGTACATAGAGTTGTATCTTTCCTTCGAAGATACCGTCGTTGGTTTCGATGGTCAGTTTACGGATATTCACGTTGAGCTGGCGGGAGATGACTTGAGTTACTTCGTTCAGCAATCCCATGCTGTCTATACCTTTTATATATATGGTGACGAGGAACGACAAATCCTTGTGAGTGTCCCACTCGGTGGCGATGATACGGTTTCCGTAGCTACTCTTAAGGCGGGTGGCAACGGGGCATTGGCGCTTGTGGATGACAACACGGTTTTGCTCGTCGATGTATCCCAGTACGTCGTCACCCGGAATGGGATGGCAACAGTCGGCCATAATATAGTTCTTTGAGATGGTCTCTTCCGTCAGCTTCAGAATCTGCTTAGTGTTGATTTTCTCTTGCGGTGTTTTCTCTTCCGGTTGTTCTTTGGCATCCTTGTTGTCCTTGTTACCGAAGGAGAAGGTCAGGAACTTCTTCCAGTTGCTGTTCTGCTTTTCCTTGAACACGTTCTTGTCGGCATCGCCCAGCACAACCCGTTTGTTGCCGATGGCAACGAGCAGCTCGTCGCGGGTGTGGAAGCCGTGCAGCCTGGTCAGCTTGTCCAGAGCAGCATCATCCATACGTATATCCTCGTTTTTGAAGAATTCGTTCAGTATGGTTTCACCTTCTTTCTGATAGGCTTTCGCCTCTTTGCGCAGGATGGCGGCAATCTTGGCGCGGGCGCGGGCGGTGGTGGCATACACTTCCCACTCCGGCTGTACGCGTTGCGATTTGGAGGTCAATATCTCTACCTGGTCACCGCTTTGCAGTTTGTGGCTTAGGGGAACCAGTTTGTGGTTTACCTTGGCGCCGATGCAGTGGCTGCCGATGTCGGTATGCAAGGAGAAGGCAAAGTCCAGTGCCGTAGAGTTCTGCGGCATGGTCTTGAGGTCGCCTTTCGGGGTGAAGACGAAAATTTCCGATGCAAACAAGTTCAGTTTGATGGTATCGAGAAAATCGATGGCGTCCGGTTGTGGGTCGTCCAGAATTTCCTTGATGGTACGCAACCATTTCTCCAGTTCGCCTTCATCTTCGCTGCCTCCGCCTTCTTTGTATTTCCAGTGGGCGGCAAAGCCTTGTTCGGCAACGTCATTCATGCGTTCACTGCGGATTTGTACTTCAATCCATTGCCCGTTGTTACCCATAAGGGTGACGTGCAGGGCTTGGTAGCCGTTGGCTTTGGGATGGCTCACCCAGTCGCGCAGGCGGTCAGGGTGGGGCTTGTATATCTTGGATATGGAGACGTAAATGTCGAAGCAGTCGTTTAGCTCTTCCTCTATATTGCGGGGCTCGAAGATGATGCGGACAGCAAGCAAATCATAGATTTCCTCGAAGGGGACATGCTTGGTCTGCATTTTGTTCCAGATGGAGTAGATGGACTTTACACGGGCAAGGATACGGTATTTCAGTCCCATTTTGTCCAGTTGCGCCCGTATCGGAGCGGTGAACTCATTGAATACCTTGTCGCGCTCCACGGCGGTGGCTTCCAGTTTCTCTTCTATCTCGTGGTACTCTTCCGGATGTTCGTACTTGAAGCTCAGGTTTTCCAGTTCTGTCTTGATTTTGTACAAGCCGAGGCGGTTGGCGAGCGGGGCATAAATATAGAGTGTTTCGCCTGCAATCTTGAACTGCTTGTTGGGCAGCATGGAGCCGAGTGTACGCATGTTATGCAGACGGTCGGCTATCTTGATGAGGATAACTCGGATATCGTCGGACATGGTGAGCAGCAGCTTCTTGAAGTTCTCTGCCTGCGCCGAGGCACGGTCGCCGAAGATACCGCCGGAAATCTTTGTCAGCCCGTCTACAATCTGGGCGATTTTGGGACCGAAGATGTTTTCAATATCCTCTACGGTGTAGTCGGTGTCCTCCACCACATCATGCAGCAATGCCGAGCATATGGAAGTAGACCCCAGTCCTATCTCATTACAGACAATCTTTGCCACAGCAATGGGGTGCATGATGTAGGGCTCGCCGGAACGACGCTTGATGCCCTTATGCGCCTGGTTGGCAAAGTTGAATGCTTTGGTTATTATTTCGACGCGCTTGCGGTGCTTGGTGGCCAAATAGTCGTTCAACAGTTCTTGGAATGCCTGTTCGATCATTTCCTCTTCGGCTTTTTCCTTTTCCTTCTGACTTATATTTTCTTCCATATACTGCTTTCTCCTTTCTTCACTTCACTTTTTGCAAAAATAAGCAATTTTCAACACCGGGCAAGCGTTTATGTCTTTATTTATAAATCTTCAAGCGCTTTCCTGCGGAGATTCTGGTACTGCGCAATCCATTCCAACTTTTTAACTGATTGACAGTGACGCCGTATTTCCGTGCAATGCTGCCGAGATTCTCGCCACTGCGTATCTTGTGGTAGGTGACATTCCCCGTAGCGGTACTGCCTTTGCTGCTACGTGCCGTCGAGCGTGTATTGGAAACGGCCACGACTCTGCGGTTCTTGAACAGCTCGTTACTGCGGTGGGCATAGATGGTGTCTTGCTTGTCAATGAAGGCACTGATGTAGTTGATGGGGAGGCGTAGCGTCTGTGGCTTGCTCTCTCCGGGGATGATGCTTTTCTTGAATTGGGGATTTAGGCTCTTTATCTGGTCCAGGCTGATGCCGCATAGGTCGGAAATCTGCTCGAAATGAAGGTTACGGCTTACTTGCACCGTATCGGTTGCTTCCGGAATGTCGGTTTCCATGGGGCAGATGTTGTGCTTGCAGTAGTAGGTCATTACGTAGTTGGCGGCAATGAAGGCGGGCACGTAGCCGCGTGTCTCTTTGGGCAGATAGTTGTAGATTTCCCAATAATCGGTTTTCCCTCCCGAGCGGCGGATGGCTTTGTTGATGGTGCCCGGACCGCAGTTGTAGGCGGCAATCACCAGGTTCCAGTCTTTGTAAATGTCATACATGTCCTTCAGGTAGCGTGCTGCCGCCCAGGTCGCCTTTATCGGGTCACGGCGTTCGTCTACGAGGCTGTTGCTTTCCAGTCCGTATATCTTTCCGGTGGCGAGCATAAACTGCCATAGTCCGCAGGCTCCCGCGCGGGATACGGCAGAAGGGTTGAGAGCGGATTCTATGATGGGCAGGTATTTCAGCTCGAGCGGCAGGCCGTAGGCATCCAGCGCTTCTTCGAAGATGGGCATATAGAAGTTGCAGGCGCTCAGCATGAAGGCAACCTGGTTGCGCAGACGTCCGGCATACATGTCGATGAACTTGCGCACAATCTCGTTGTATGGCATTTCCATGACGGTCGGCATGCGCGACAACCGGTCTATGTATACAGAGTCACTGAACATCGGGTTTACGGTAGAGGTGCTGCAGTCTTTTCCCAAGTCTATGTAATTCTTGGCTTTCCAGTCATTGAGCAGGCTGTCCAGCGGATAGGTCATGCTTTTGGGCAGCTCGATGGATTCCTGGCGTTCCGTGCCGTTTTCGCGGATAAGCACTTCCACGCTTTCTTGCGCATGCATGGCCGGAGCGGTGAAGAGGGCGCAAAACAGAAGCGAGGAACCGAGAATAATTCTTTTCATATATATGGCCTTGTGTGTCATTAGGTAATAATTTATGCTTTAATTTTCGTTTTTAGAATCGGAAACTGCATTGCACGCCGACGTTCTTATTAGAGGAACCAGTCATCTGGCTGTTGATTATGGCAGGTTCCACTTTCATGCTGAGGTCGGGGGTGATGTCAAAGTTGGACAGCTCTGCGTCTACGTATGCGTCGACAACAGACAGCAGGTATACACCGATAAAGGCGAAGATGCTCAAGTCGCGGTATCGTCGGAAGGTATCCTTACGCTTCCGTAGTGTCTCCGTCAGCTGGCTTTCGGTATAGTTATAGTTGGGAGGCAGCAGGTCGGTAATGGTACTGGAGTTGAAATTACCATTTACGGCATCCTTGTAGGCGGCCGAATAGTCCTTATACATCTTGCTGTTCCACGTAAGGGCATAGGCACAACCGGCAAATCCTCCATAGAAGATGGGCAGTTTCCAATACTTGCGGTTGTAAATTTGTCCACCGCCGGGAATGACGAGGGCAAGCCAGGTGGCTTTTGTGGGATTAGGTACCCACCTTTTGGGGTCGATGGCCTTTTGCAGACTGTCTGTAGGCACGGGCTGTTCCTTCAGGTCGGGGCTGGCAGTCATTTCCAGCATCTTCCGCTTGTTTTCGGCTGCAAGACTGTCGGCAACAGTGAGGCTGTCCCGGTTCACCACGGTGTTGAGTGTATCGGTCTGATGCCGCTGCGCACGCTTGGAAGCGGCACGTGGACGGTCCTGACCATACATAGCAATCCCTGCCATCTGTAAAAAACAGAGCAGCAGGGCAATGGCTAACTGATATATTCTTCCTTTTTTCCTCATTTATTTCTTCAGCGTATCAAGAATGCCGATGATACGTTCCAATTCTTCTTCGTTATTGAACGGGATACTGATTTTACCTTTTCCTTTCTCCGAGCAGGTTAGCTGCACCTTGGTACTGAAAAAGCCCGAGAGCTGTTGTTTCAGCATATTGAATTCTTCGGGCAGTTTGGCGCGCTTGGGGGCAATCTTACGACCACCGCTCTTCACGCTTTCGCCTTCACTCAGTGACTTTACGATTTCTTCCACTTTGCGTACGGAATACCCGTGCTCCAGGATTTCTTCGAAAATCTTCACTTGCAGTTTGGGATCGCCAAGCGTTACCAAAGCGCGGGCATGTCCCATGTCTATCTGCTTGTTCTGCAGTCCCATCTGGACGGGGGCGGGCAGTTTGAGCAGGCGCAGGTAGTTGGCAATGGTGGTACGCTTCTTACCAACGCGTTCGCTGAGGCGTTCCTGCGTCAGTCCGTATTGTTCCAACAGATGCTGGTAAGCGAGGGCTATTTCTACGGAGTTCAAGTCTTCGCGCTGTATGTTTTCGATGAGCGCCATTTCCATGACGTTCTCGTCATCTGCAGTGCGGATATAGGCAGGGATGCTTGTCAGTCCGGCAAGCTGCGAAGCACGGAAACGACGCTCGCCGGCGATAATCTGGTATTCGTCGTCGCTAAGCTTGCGCAGGGTGATGGGCTGTATGATGCCGATTTCGGAGATGGAATCGGCTAACTCCTGCAACGCAACCGGGTCGAATTCATGACGGGGCTGGTTGGGATTGACCGTAATCTTCGACAGCTCTATCTCATTGATAGAGGAGGAGCCTTCGGTCTTTACTTCATCCATGGAGAAGAGGGCGTCTAGCCCGCGTCCTAATGCATTTCTTTGTGCCATCTGTTTATTTACTATTTGACGATTTACAATTTAACCATACGGGATGATTTGTTTGTGCATTGTAAATATGGTATTTATCACTAATCATTAATCACTAACCACTATAATCACTTCTTTTCGTTTCTGCTTATCAATTCCTTGGCAAGTGCCATGTGGTTTTTGGCTCCGGTTGAGTCTGCGTCATAGAGAATGGTGGGCAGGCCGTAGCTGGGAGCTTCGCTCAGTTTCACATTGCGCTGGATGACGGTGTTGAATACCAATTCCTGGAAGTGGCGTTTCACTTCATCGTAAATCTGGTTGGCCTGGCGCAGGCGCGAGTCGTACATCGTCAGCAGGAAGCCTTCGATTTCGAGGGCAGGGTTCAGCTTGGACTTGATGATTTTAATGGTATTCAGCAATTTGCTGATGCCTTCCAGTGCAAAATATTCCGCTTGTACGGGGATGATTACCGAATCGGCGGCAGTCAGTGCGTTGACCGTAATCAGACCCAAAGACGGGGAACAGTCTATCAAGATATAATCAAACTCATTCTTCAGCGGAGCGAGTACTTCTTTCAGTATCTTTTCGCGGTTTTTCAGATTGAGCATCTCTATTTCGGCACCTACCAGATTGATGTGGGAGGAGATTACCTTCAGTGTGTCTATCTCCGTGTCATGAAGGGCCTCGCGTACGTCTGCACGGTCAATAATGCACTCGTAGATAGTACATTCCGACTGCTTGATGTCCACACCCAATCCTGAGGAGGCATTGGCCTGCGGGTCGGCATCTACAACGAGCACTTTCTTTTCAAGCGTGGCGAGTGAGGCTGCGAGGTTGATTGTCGTCGTAGTCTTGCCTACACCACCCTTTTGGTTAGCCATAGCAATTATTTTTCCCATAATCTCAATATTTATTGGCAGCGAAATAAGTGATAATTCCGGATAGCGCCTACAAATTTGGAGAAAGATTGCAAAAACGGTTGATAAGTCGGCTGTTTTGTTAATAACTCACAGACGTTTACCGCTGTTTTTCTTCTTGTAAATTGCGCGTAAAGCGTTCTTTCTCTGTTTAGTGGGCAAATATACGTATTTATCTTGAAATGAAGCTGATTTTTTGTCTCGCTTGCAGAAGATTAAGATTTGTAAACCAATGGAAGACATTGGCTTGGACTATTCTCTCTACTTGCATGAGATGTACATCTCGTGTTGTTTGAAACGTGCATCTCATGTTGCTCGAGATGTACATCTCATGCAGATGGACTACCGTGTGGAAGATGGTCGGGGGATAAGTTGTTCCCGGGCAGAAGGAGAGGAGCTGGTGTCAGACCAAGGCTTTGACGAACTCCCAGCAGAAGTACGCACACATCACACATTTCACTACTGTGCCCAGCAAGAATCCAAGCAGCGAGCCCAGCCCCGATTTCAAGGCCTGGTCTGTCTTGCTGCCTCCCATCAGTTCGCCGGCAAAGGCTCCGAGAAAGGGGCCGAGGATGATGCCCCAAGGCATGAAGAACAACCCTACGATGGTGCCTATGAGGCAGCCGCGCGTTCCCCACCGACTGCCTCCGCTGTATTTGCTGCCCAGCATCGGGACGAAATAATCCAGTATCTGTACAAGGACGACTGCTGCCAGCCATAAAAGTAACTGCGTGGTGGAAAACTGCGCCTTGTCCGTGAAATGTAGAAGCAACAAGCCTGCATAGGCTACGGGCGGTCCCGGAATCATAGGCAGGATGCAGCCTGCCAATCCGACAATCAGGCAGAGGATGCCCAAGATGATGAGAAGAATGTCCATAGGTGTATCGTTTCTGTTGGTGAAGATGACAGCGGTTGTTCCCTGCTACTCGAATCGGTTGTATATGACAATGGGGCGGGAGCGGCGTGTGCTCATCGACGGGAACCATATATCGTCGGCTGTGAGGCCGCATTGCTTGATGGCTTCGGCGCAGTATTCCAGTCGTCCGAAGTCGGCATCGACATTGTTTGTACCGAATGTGAGTTTGATTCCACGTGCTTTGGCGCGACGGATAATCTCGAAACTGGGAATCCGGTAGCGTGCATTGATTTCCAGAGCGATTCCATGTTGTTGCAATACATTCAATACGCGTTCAATGCGTCCGTCCGTCCAGTACTTGTCGTAATCATGCGCCATAGTATCGGGCAAGAAGGTAGGGTTGGCATAAATGTCGGCTGGCTCGTTGGTCAGAATCAGGACTGTTTGGTCGACAAGGTGGTCCATATACTGTTCAAGCGTAATGTCATCAAAGAGTGCTTCTTCGGCCCGGTAGATGCGCGAATTACGTCCCTTGTGGTCTATGATGGTCATGGCGTCGGTAAACAGGTAATCGAAAATCCCCAAAGCTTCCTGCGAGAAAGTTGCCGTCCATTTGCGTCCCTCACCTTGTACACCGCACAGGAATGGCATCCCTTTTACTTCATTAAAATAGTCGTACACTTCTTTGTCATCGGCCAGCATACGTCCTACGCCTCCTTCTCCGGCATTGGGGGCGACACCATAGTTGATACCGTAATTCATGGACATGGCGTGTGCCATTTCCTTCGTCAGCCCTCCTTTCAAGTGAACGTGATAGTCTATAACTGGGAAATCGTGCTGCTGTAGCCTGATTATCTCATCCGTGCGCTCGTCTACCGGAGCAAGCGTGTCGGCTTCGTTGCGTGCCTCCTTGGCAAGCCGTTCGATGGCGAGATTCCGGAATGACACTTCGCCGTGTATGCCTTGCAGGGCAATGGAACCTTGACTCAGCAGTTGCCGGGCGTGCTCCTCTGTGCGATATGGGTGTCCGGGTTCGGTATAACAAACAACTTCGGTTCCGTTAATGCAGACAATGATGTTTTGTCCGCGTACGGTTATCTCGAAGTCAAACCATTCTCCATCTTTTGCGAGTGAGCGATAGAGGTTGCGCACCGAGGCGAGTGAGCCGCTCTTGCGTGTGCCGTCGATGTCTCCGTTACGGAATATCACTTCATAACCGGACTCGCCGTCCGTATGAAAGAGGAGGCCTGCTTCGGAGCCGGGTTGTGTGAGGGCTTCTCCGGTGAGTCGGAAATTTTGGTATTCTTTGTCGTTGAAGAGCTTCCGGCCTTCTGCAATGACCGGGTCTGCCGTGTGAAGCGTAGATGTCCCGTCATTCCATTGGTCAAGTGGCTCGGGAGAACTGCTCCTGCCACAGCTTGTCAGGGTTGTTAGAAACAGAATAATTGCGGCAGCTGCCGTCTCGATGCGTGCAGCAATGGTAGAATGGCAAGAAGTGTTCATTATAGCATGGATTTTATGAATGATTATATTCCAATTATTGTCGGTACAAAGTTAGCCTTTTCTGAAAATATCTTTGAATACAAAAGAATTATTATCTTTGTAGTATTCTGTTTAAAGCCTTTTTAGCTACTTTTGCACGATAATAAAAAAGAAAGTTATGGAAAATCAGAGACCTTTGATATTGATTTCCAATGATGACGGCATCATTGCGAAAGGTATTAGCGAGTTAATCAAATTCCTCCGTCCGCTGGGCGAGATTGTGGTAATGGCGCCGGATGCACCCCGCTCTGGAAGTGCGTGTGCGCTGACTGTAACGGAACCTATCCACTACCAGTTGGTCCGTAAGGATGTTGGGCTGACGGTATACAAGTGTTCCGGTACGCCGACCGATTGTGTGAAGCTGGCTTTTCATACGGTGCTCGACCGCAAGCCCGACTTGGTGGTAGGCGGCATCAACCACGGCGACAATTCTTCTGTAAACCTGCATTATTCCGGTACGATGGGCGTTGTGATAGAGGGATGCCTGAAAGGAGTGCCTTCCATCGGATTCTCCCTTTGCAACCATGAGCCGAACGCTGATTTTGAACCTGCAGGTCCTTACATCCGCGAGATAGCCCGGCTGGTATTGGAGAAAGGACTCCCTCCGTTGACATGCCTCAATGTCAACTTCCCCGATACCAAAGAATTGAAGGGTGTGAAGATTTGCGAACAAACCAAGGGGCAATGGACCAATGAATGGGAAAACTTTGCTCATAGAGGAGATGCCCATTACTACTGGCTGACCGGCGAGTTTGAGAACAACGATACCGAAAATGAGAAGAATGACCATTGGGCGCTTGATAACGGTTATGTGGCAATCACCCCGACCACGGTGGATGCAACGGCATACGGCTTGATTGATGAACTGAAAGCATGGTTCTGAATTAATTGACAATTATCAATTGATATGAAGTATTACTTGATTGTCGGTGAAGCTTCCGGCGACCTGCATGCCTCCCATCTGATGGCTGCATTGAAGGAGGAGGACTTGCAAGCGGAGTTCCGTTTCTTCGGAGGCGACCTCATGGCTGCAGTGGGCGGTGTGATGGTGAAGCATTACAAAGAGTTGGCGTATATGGGGTTCATTCCCGTATTGCTGCATCTGCGCACCATCTTTGCCAATATGAAGCGCTGCAAGGAGGATATTGTTGCGTGGCAGCCGGATGTGCTGATTTTGGTGGACTATCCGGGCTTTAATCTGGATATAGCCAAGTTTGTCCATGCCAACACAAGGATTCCTGTCTTTTATTATATTTCTCCCAAGATTTGGGCATGGAAGGAATACCGCATCAAGAATATTAAACGGGATGTGGATGAGCTGTTCTCCATCCTACCGTTCGAGGTGGAGTTTTTTGAAGGGAAGCACGGGTATCCAATACATTATGTCGGCAATCCGACAGTGGATGAAGTGACGGCTTTTCTTGCTTCCAGCTCAGAGACATTCGACGACTTTGTCCGGGCAAACGGACTTTCGGCCAAACCCGTTATTGCTCTGCTGGCCGGTAGCCGCAAGCAGGAAATCAAGGACAATCTGCCGGACATGCTTCGTGCGGCAGCTTCTTTTCCCGATTATCAACTGGTGCTGGCCGGTGCTCCGGGCATTTCTCCCGAGTATTACAAACGTTATGTGGGTGGGGCGGACGTGAAGATTATCTTCAACAAGACATTTCCTTTGTTGAGGCAGGCAGAGGCTGCACTGGTCACTTCGGGGACAGCAACGCTGGAAACTGCTCTGTTCCGTGTGCCGCAAGCGGTGTGCTACCATACTCCGATAGGGAAGGTTATCGCTTTCCTGAAACGGCATGTACTGAAAGTGAAGTACATTTCCCTGGTCAATCTCATAGCCAACCGGGAGGTGGTGAAAGAGCTGGTTGCAGATACCATGACGGTAGAGCAGGTACGCTCGGAGCTGAACCGCATTTTGTACGATAAGGAATACCGCCGTCAGATGCTCGAGGGATATGAGTATATGGCATCCCGTCTGGGAGAGGCAGGGGCACCCAAACATGCTGCCCGCAAGATGGTGGCATTGTTGAGGAGGAGCAGGGAGGAATAGTCGAAAAATTAAGAATTTGTTAAAATGGGGAAAGCCGGTGCAGTAAATGCCCGGCTTTTGTATTTTCTATACAGAAACAAATGAAAAGAACTTTGATTATGAAAAAGCTACATTGGTTATTTATGGCAATATGTTTGGCAGTGATGCCCGCTTTGCAATCATGTGATGATAACGACGGATATTCTTTGGGTGATTTTACCCCGCCTTTGTGGGCTACTGTGCGTGTTACGGGAAATGCCTTTTATTTAAACTGCGATGTCTGGGGGACACTCTGGCCGGTAAATACGGACATTGGGTGGTATGATGCTGTGGATGGGCAGCGTGTGATTACCGTGTTCAATCCTTTGTGGGACAACTATGCAGGATATGACCATGCTGTGAAGCTGCTGCGTCTGCAGAACGTCTTGACGAAAGAGGTGGAGACGCTGACTCCCGAAACCGAAGAGGAATTCGGTAATGACCCCGTGCGTATATATAAAGGTGATATTACCATCAGTGGTGGCTATATGAACATTTTTTTCATGCAGAACCTGCCATCTTCGACTGATAATAAACACCGTATCAGCCTGGTGCGTCCGCAAGAAGATGATACTTTGTATGGCGAAGATGGATACGTCCATTTGGGACTCCGCTATAACGACTATGATGACCTGACGGGACGTCGTAGTCCTGGTGCTGTCTCCTATAACTTGAACAGTCTGGACATCCCCTCTGAAACCAAAGGCATCAAGTTGAAACTCAATTCAGAAGAGAATGGAGAGGTGGAAGTAACCTTTGATTTGAAAACTGCGGGGAGTAATGAAAAGCTGACTACTAATGTGGATTTGTCCAATATGCAGTTGAAGTAAGAAAGAGTTTGCGAGAGTATATAGTTAGAAAGAGCACCCGTGATTTTGATGTCATTCATCTTGCCCGGGTGCTCTTTTTATATCTGTTTTATGTAAGTTTGGTCATGTGAGCCGTCGTTAGAACATCGTCAAGGCATATAGATAAACAACTGCTGCAGGAATTGCCATCAGGGCACTGTCGAAACGGTCGAGCATCCCTCCATGCCCCGGCAGAATGTTACCGGAATCCTTGATGCCCAATTGGCGTTTCATGAGTGATTCGGTCAGATCGCCCCAAGTGCCGAAAATGACGACAACGATTGCCAGACCTACCCATTGCCATCCTGGCATAAAAGGAAAGAAATGTGCAAAGCCAAGAGAGGAAGCGATGGAGAATATTCCGCCGCCGATGCTGCCCTCCCAGGATTTTTTAGGTGAGATACGTTCGAACAGACGGTGTTTGCCTATCAGCGAACCTACGCAATAGGCACCTGTATCGCTCAACCAGATAAAAACGAAAATGGAAAGCGGTAGAATAGGGTTGTAGGTCACACTGCCCGTTTCCGGGGAGTTCTGAAAAGCAAGTACGTTCAGCAGGGCAAAGGGGAGTGCCACGTACAATTGGCTTAGCATGGAGTAGGCCCAGTTACCCGTCGGATTCTTTTTCTTGAGGTAAAGTTCCGTAATCATCATGTAGAGCAATAGTCCCAAATAAGGAAGGAATACCCGTGCTCCTACAGACTGCTGGGTACAGAAACTCATTAATGCAAGGAAAAGGTAGGCTCCCCCCAATGCAGTGATGGTCTTGTTAATGCTTACTTCGCCGCTTTTGCTGACTAATTGGGCAAACTCATGTACGCTCAGTGCGCTGATAATGGTGAACAGTATACCGAACGAAAGGGGGCTGTAAATAATACAGCCCACCAATACTATGACGAATAACACGCCGGTAACGGCACGTTGGATAAAGTTATTTTTCATGCTTTTCTTCTTCTTCCTTGACTTCCTTTTCTGCTTCTATGGCTTTTTGCTCTTCTTCTTGCTCCGCTTTTTTCAGCTCGGCAGCAGTCTTGTTTGCACTGATTTCCTCCGAGCGGGAAGCCCATGGACGTTTCCCAAAGATGTGTTCAACGTCTTCGGCAAAGATTACTTCTTTGTCAATCAGCAGTTGTGCCAGCCGGTTGTGCCCTTCTTGGTTTTCGGACAATATTTTCTTGGCACGTTCGTACTGTTCGTTGACCATCTGCTTCACTTCTTCGTCAATCAGTTCCGCAGTCTTTTCGCTATACGGGCGGTTGAAGGAATATTCCTCATTATTATAGTAACAGAGGTTGGGTAGTTTTTCGCTCATACCCAGATAGGCAATCATACCGTACGCCTGCTTTGTCACGCGTTCCAAGTCATTCATGGCTCCGGTGGATATTCTACCTAAGAATAGGTCTTCGGCGGCACGTCCTCCCAAGGTGGCACACATCTCATCGAGCATCTGTTCCTTAGTGGTGATTTGCCGTTCTTCCGGCAGATACCAAGCCGCGCCCAAAGCGCGTCCACGGGGTACAATGGTTACTTTAATCAGCGGATTGGCGTATTCCAGTAACCAGGAGATGCTGGCATGGCCGGCTTCGTGTATGGCAATGGAACGGCGTTCGGCCTCGGTAGTGATTTTGGTTTTCTTTTCCAACCCACCCACAATACGGTCTACGGCGTCCAGAAAGTCTTGCTTTCCGACAAACTTTTTGCCGTGGCGGGCAGCTATCAAAGCTGCTTCGTTACATACATTGGCAATGTCTGCCCCCGAGAATCCGGGAGTCTGGCGTGCCAGAAGGTCTACATCCACACTATTGTCTATCTTGATGGGGCGCAGGTGTACACCGAATACTTCCTTACGCTCATTAAGGTCGGGTAGGTCTACATGTATCTGGCGGTCAAAACGTCCGGCGCGCAGCAATGCCTTATCCAAAACGTCCACACGGTTGGTGGCGGCTAAGATGATAACACCACTATTGGAGCCGAAACCGTCCATCTCGGTCAGTAACTGGTTCAATGTGTTCTCGCGCTCGTCGTTGCCACCCATAGCAGCTGCTTTGGCACGGGCACGCCCTACAGCGTCAATCTCGTCGATGAACACGATACAAGGCGCTTTTTCCTTTGCTTGGCGGAACAAATCGCGGACACGGGAAGCACCCACGCCGACAAACATTTCCACAAAGTCGGAACCTGCCAAAGAGAAGAATGGTACGTTGGCTTCTCCGGCCACAGCCTTTGCAAGCAGGGTCTTTCCTGTTCCCGGAGGGCCTACCAGCAAGGCGCCCTTGGGTATCTTACCTCCCAAATCGGTATATTTCTGGGGCTCTTTCAAGAACTCGACAATTTCTTCTACCTCTTGCTTGGCTTCAGCAAGTCCTGCCACATCCTTGAATGTAATCTTGATGGGGGAACCTTTTTCAAACAATTGGGCCTTGGACTTTCCTACGCTGAAGATGCCTCCACCTCCGCCCATGCCTCCACCACCGCTCATGCGGCGGGACATGAAAATCCAGAAACCGATAAGGAATGCAAAGGGGAGAATCTGCCACAAAATGGCACCGAAGTAGTTCCGCTTTTTTTCGTAGTTAATGGAGCCGTCAAAGTGGGCGTCGTCTCTTTCCTTTTGCAGGAAATTACCTAGGCTCTCGCGTGAGGGGGCCTCGGTCGTAATAAGCGGATTCTTGCCTACGCGGCTGGAGTCCTGACGAAATACGTTTCCTACGTGCTGGGGTTTGACGTATGCTTCGACGGAATTGTCGTCGTAGCCGATGACTTTGCTTATATAACCGTCTCGTACATATTGCTGGAATTCATCATAAGAGATGTTTTTAGTTGCCGTACCATTTTCATTGGTCAGGTACAACCCCAGCAACATCATCGCTATAATCATATACAGCCAGTTCAGGTTGAACTTGGGCATATTCACTTTATTGGGTTTCTTGTTGGTATTATTGTCCATACGTTTTGATTAATCGAGGTCAGGAATTTGAGTTAATTTGGCGTCTGCCCATAGGTGCTCCAGATTGTAGAATTCCCTTGTTTCAGGCAGGAAGACATGCACCAATATGTCCGAGTAGTCCATAGCTACCCATTCGGCATTGCGCAGCCCGTCTACGGCAAAGGGCTTGGTATCGGCACCCTTGCGTGTGAAGTCCCTGATGGATTCTACAATGGCTGTCACTTGGCTGGGAGAGTTTCCTTGGCAGATGACGAAATAATTGCATATTGTATCGTCGATTTTTGTCAGATCTGCGATGACGATTTTTTTTCCTTTTTTATCTTGAATACCTTCTGTTATCTGTTGAATCAGTTTCTTCGTTTCGTTCATTATACATTATTATATTAAAACAGTTGACAAATATACGTTGATTTCTCATATCAAACACGCAAAAGAGGAAAACTCTTTCAATTTTTGATTTTTTTTAGTTATATAATCCTTTGGATTACGGTATCTTATCAGTTTTTTGCGAAAAAAATACTCGTTTTTGTTTTGATTTATAGAAATCTTTGTATCTTTGCAACCGCAAAACGGAAATAATAACAATTGGGCTATGGTGTAATGGTAACACTACAGATTCTGGTCCTGTCATTCCTGGTTCGAATCCAGGTAGCCCAACGAACTTACCTTATTTAAGTCAAAAAACCACTAAAATCGCAAGTTTTAGTGGTTTTTTGTTGCTTTTCGACCATGTACGAAAATTTCAGTGTAGGCATTCGGTGGCAAATTCAGTGACAAGGCTTCTGTAAGCCGGAAATATTCTGTAAATTTGTAGCATTTCAACATTAAAGCAGAATTTTATGGCAAAAGAATTAGCACTGAAGTACGGCTGTAACCCTAACCAGAAGCCGGCTCGCATTTTCATGCAGGAGGGGGAGTTACCTATTGAGGTTTTGAATGGACGTCCGGGGTATATTAATTTTATGGATGCCTTGAATGGATGGCAGTTGGTAAAGGAACTGAAAGAGGCGACCGGTATGCCTGCTGCAACTTCATTCAAACACGTCAGTCCGGCGGGTGCCGCCATCGGCTTGGAACTCAACGAGACAATGAAGAAGATTTATTTTGTGGATAATCTTCCGCTCTCTCCGCTTGCTTGCGCATATGTGCGTGCCCGCGGTGCCGACCGTATGTCTTCCTATGGTGACTTTATCGCTTTGAGTGATGTGTGCGACGAGGCTACTGCACGTTTTATTAACCGCGAGGTCTCGGATGGCGTTATTGCTCCGGGGTATACGGACGAAGCACTGGCTATCTTGAGGGAAAAGCGTAAAGGAACTTACAATGTGATTCAGATAAGTCCCGGCTATAAGCCTGCCCCGATTGAACATAAGGATGTCTTTGGTATCACGTTTGAGCAGGGACGTAATGAGATAAAGCTGAATGGAGATGAACTCTTTGCGAATATTCCTACTCGGAATAAGAATTTCCCGGAAGCAGCGAAACGTGATTTGATGATAGCCCTTATCACTTTGAAATATACGCAGTCGAATTCTGTATGCTATGTGAAGGACGGTCAGGCTATCGGTATTGGTGCCGGCCAGCAGAGCCGTATCCACTGTACTCGCTTGGCGGGCAACAAGACTGACATTTGGTATTTACGCCAGCATCCGAAGGTGTTGAATTTGCCATGGGTAGAGAAAATCCGCCGTGCCGACCGTGATAATACGATTGATGTCTATATCAGTGAAGACCATGACGATGTGCTGGCTGACGGTGTTTGGCAGCAGTTCTTTACGGAGAAACCTGAAGTGCTGACCCGTGAAGAAAAACGGGCTTGGTTGGATACATTGAAAGGTGTTTCTTTGGGTTCGGATGCATTCTTCCCTTTTGGAGACAATATTGAGCGTGCCCATAAGAGTGGAGTAGATTACATTGCCCAAGCGGGTGGTTCTGTACGCGATGACCATGTGATTGAAACTTGCGATAAATATGGCATTGCCATGTCGTTCACGGGTATCCGTCTGTTCCATCATTGATAAGGGGTATAAAAGTAGGCCCGCCCCCACGGCTGCATAGCTGTAGGGGCGGGTTCCTTTTTTATTAAGTCTTATCTTGTTACGTTATCCTTGGTTTTTGATGTTCTCGTCCACCACTTTTATCTTTTCTTTCACAAGCTCGATGTCTGCTTTCAGCTTTTCCACCTTGCGGTTGATTTCTGTCAGCAGACTATTTCCCTTCTTGGAAGAAGTGGTCAGGAAGCCGAGATTGTTTTCATATGTCTGGAGCTCGTTCTTCATATTGTCGAAGGCACGTACCAGCTTCTCACGTTCCCGGTAAAGGGCTTGTGGACTACCTTCCTGAATGGAGCTGATAGTCGACTTGAAATTGCTTAGCTTCTTGTTGGAGGCACTGATGTTGAAGCGTTCAAACAATTTGTCTATCTGACTATGGTATTGCTTATAGATTCGGTCTTTCTCTTTGAAAGGTACATGTCCTACGCCGTTCCACTCTTTCATGAGGTCGCGTACCAATTGGGTAGCTCCCTCCGTATCCATTTGGTCATCAATAGCATTCAGTTTCTCGATGATGTTTTTTTTCTTTTCCAGATTTTCCTGCTCTACGCTGCGCTGTGAAGAAGTGGCTTTGTTCTTTTGTTCGAAGAAGTAGTCACAAGCGGAGATGAAACGTTTCCATACGGCATCCGAATATTTCTTTGCTACCGGACCGATGGTTTTCCATTCTTTCTGAAGTTTGGTCAGTTCATCGGCAGTTACTTTCCAGTCGGTACTGTCCTTAAGAGCTTCTGCTTTTTCGCACAAGGCACGCTTCTTTTCCAGGTTTTCGTTCATACCTTCCTTCAGGGTCTTGAAGAACTCTCCCTTTTTACGGAAGAACTCGTCGCACGCTTTGCGGAAACGTTCGAAAATCTTCACGTTCATTTTTTGCGGAGCGAAACCGATGGTCTTCCATTTGTTTTGAAGTGCGATGACTTCTTGCGTTTTGCTCTCCCAAGAAGCAAAGTTTGTCAGTTCTTTGTAGTCGATGGCTTCTATGATTTCGCAAATTACGGTCTTTTGGTCAAGATTGTGTTGTTCCACTTCCTTCAATGCTTCGAAATGTTGCTGGTGACGTCGATTTACGGTTGTAGAGGCAGCTTTGAAACGTGCCCAGATTTCGTCGCGTAGTTCCTTGGCTACCGGCCCTGTATCACGAAATTCTTGATGTAGCTTCTGTAACTGATGGAAAGCTGAAACTACATCCGCTTCATCTGCCAGCTTTTCGGCAGCTTCACAGAGATGTGTCTTGATTTCCAAATTCTTCTTGAAATCGTATTCGCGGAATTCATTGTTCAGTTTCAGAAGGTCATAGAATTTCTCAACATACAATTGGTAGTTTTTCCAAAGCTCGTTGACCTTAGCTTGCGGAACGAGTTTAACTTCGTTCCATTGCTGCTGTAGTTTCTTGAACTCCGTATAGCTCTTGTTGGCGTCATCTGGAGATTCAACCAGCTCCTTCAGCTCTTCGATGATGGAAAGCTTTACCTGCAGGTTCATTTCCTTCTGCTTCTCCAGTTCGGCTGTGAGTGCGCTTCTTTTTTCTTTGATGACGGACATGATATTCTTGAACTCTTCTTCCACACTGTCTGTTTGTGGAACAAAGTTCTCCGCGGCGCCTCCGTTTTCAATGAACAGTTTTCTGGCCGCTTCCTGCTCAGCATTGTGCAGCTTGTAGAAAGATTGCTTCAAACCGTCTATTTCAGGTTTTGCCACGTTCTCCACGTCTGCAACCACCTCTTTGAGTTTGGCAAGTATTTCCTCTTTCGTGAGCTTCTGAACTGGCTCTACCGGCTTTTCCGAAACGATTTCTTCAGCGGGAGTTTCTGTTGTTGCCGGTTCAGAAACCTCTGCTGCCTTCTTTTCTTCTTCTAATTCCACCGGCTTTTCGGGGAGATTAGTGTCATGAGTGTCCGTCATTGTATTTACTTTTTTAGAAACGGGTTCCTCCCGTTCGGGTTACATTAGGCTACAAATTAATGAAATAAAATGATTACTTCATACAATTTGCCTTGATTTTTTTCTATTTTCTTGTTTTTATGACAGTAAGACAGTGATACCCATGTACAGCATCATGCCTATAATGTCATTGGTAATGGAGATAAACGGGCCGGTGGCAATGGCCGGGTCAACCTTCAGTTTCTCTAAAGTCATGGGGACTAGCGTTCCGAAGATGGAGGCGAACATGACGACTGCAAAGAGGCTGATGGAGACGGAATAAGTGACCGTAGCCGTAGCTCCGAACCGGATAAAATTATAGATGTATACCAGCAGGGAGATGATGGTGGCATTGATGACCGCCACTACTGCTTCCTTGGCTACCTGCTTGAAGGTGTCTTTGGCATCCAGTGAGCTGTTGGCAAGGCCTTGCACGATGATGGCAGACGACTGGGTTCCCACGTTTCCCCCCGTACCACCAATCAACGGAATATAAAGGGCCATTTCCGGATGGGCGGCGAAAGTCGTGTCGAAGTTACCCAATATCATGGAGTTGCCTATACCACCTAACATACCGATAAGTAACCATGGAAGGCGGGCAGAAGTCTGGCGCATGACATTATCGTCCGTTTCTACATCTTGGGACAAACCGGATGCCAACTGGTAATCACGTTCCGACTGTTCGCGGACTTCGTCCATGACGTCGTCTACGGTAATCTGGCCTACCAGACGCCCGATACTGTCTACAACAGGAGCTGCCACCAAGTCATACTTTTCGATGATTTGTACCACTTCGTCAATGGGGGTATCTACATGGACGGAGATAGGATCTTTCCGCATCACATGCTTTACCTTGGAGACAGAAGGGGAAGTTATCATTTTCTTCAATGGGAATACCCCTTGCAGACGGTCTTCGTCGTCGATGACGTATACGTAGTAAATTTCATCCAGCTTTTCAGCTTGCAGGCGCATTTCCTTCAGGCACTCCGGCATACTCCAGTTTTCATTGACAGTCACCATTTCCGTACCCATCAAACCACCGGCAGTGTCTTCATCATATTTCAGCAGGTCAACGATGTCACCGGCTTGTTCTATATCTTCGATGTGCGAAAGTACTTCCTCCTGCTTGTCTTCATCAAGTTCGCGCATCAGGTCTACGGCATCGTCCGTGTCCATATAATCCACGAAACGCTTGGCAATGGTCTCCGAAGGAAGAAGTTCCAGGAATTCTTTCCGGATGTCTTCGTCCATTTCAACCAGTACGTCCGCTGCCGTTTCGTTGTCAAGGAGGCGGTAAACGAAGCGGGCTTCCTCCAAGCCGAGGTCATTGCACAGTTCTGCAATATCCGCCGGGTGAAGATCGGTCAAAAGTGTTTTGACGTTTTCCGCGTCTTTCTGTTCTATCAGGCTTTTGACTTTGTCTATGTATTCTTCGTCTATTTCCATGATTGTTCGTGTTTAATCACTAGCCATTAATCATTAATCGTTCTCAATGCCTGTTCCACTTGGTTGGTCAGCTGAATAAATTCCTGTACGGACAGTTGTTCCGGGCGTTTATTAAATAATACGTCCTCCGTCAGTGGACAGTCTTTGCCGAGTATCGGTTTTATGGAGTTCCGCAGAGTCTTGCGTCGTTGGTTGAACGTGGTTTTCACTACTTGCTTGAACAATTTCTCGTCGCAGCCTAAATCGTGCGTTTCATTGCGCATCATGCAGATGACGGCACTTTTAACTTTTGGGGGCGGGTTGAAGACATGTTCGTGTACCGTAAACAAGTACTCCACTTTGTACCATGCTTGTATCAGTACACTTAGGATTCCGTATGTCTTGCTGCCCGGCCCGGCGGCTATGCGCTCGGCTACTTCCTTTTGTATCATACCCGTACAGCAGGGAATCAGATCCTTATATTCCAGCATTTTGAAGAATATCTGGCTGGAGATATTATAAGGATAGTTTCCCGTCAGCACAAAAGGTTGCCCGCCAAACAACCGTTGCAGGTTCATTTTGAGGAAGTCGTCCTCAATAATGTTGTCTTCCAGTTGCGGATAGGCTTCCCGTAGGTAGGCCACTGACTCGTAGTCCAGTTCTACTACTTTGACGTTGCGTTCTTTGGGCAGAAGAAACTGGGTCAGTACTCCCATTCCCGGACCAACTTCGAGGATGGGAATTTCGGGACAGACATCTACCGTGTCGGCAATGTCTTGTGCCACTTTCAGGTCTTTCAGGAAGTGTTGCCCGAGAAACTTTTTAGGTTTAACTACTCTCATGTATCAACTAAATCATTACTTTTGCTCCGTAAACGTAGGCTGTAGTGTGAACAACAACCTATCTTTACACGGAGCAAAGGTAGTTCTTTTCAATGAAGAATGAAGAATGAAGAATGAAGAATTTGGGAATATCGTATGAATAAGCTGCTAAAAAAGACGTTGAAAATCATCTTACCCATTTTATTGGGTGGTTTTATCCTCTATTGGGTATATCGTGATTTTGACTTTTCAAAGGCAGAAGAAGTTCTCCTTCATCAGACGAACTGGTGGTGGATGTTGTTGTCCTTGTTCTTCGGTGTGATGAGCCATGTGTTACGAGGCTGGCGTTGGAAGCAGACTTTGGAGCCGCTGGATGCTCATCCCAAAACAAGCGATTGCGTTGATGCCATTTTTGTATCTTATGCCACCAATCTGGTACTGCCCCGTGTGGGAGAGGTTTCGCGTTGTGGAGTACTTGCCAAATATGATAATGTTTCCTTTGCAAAGTCCCTGGGGACGGTGGTGACGGAGCGGTTGGTAGATACGCTTTGCATTCTGCTGATTACGGGGATTACTTTTTTGGCGCAGATGCCTGTCTTTTTCCGTTTTTTCGAGGAGACGGGCACCAAGATTCCTTCGCTGGTGCATCTTGTGACTTCCCCTTGGTTTTATGTGGCTCTTTTTTCTATTATTGGTGTTTTGGTACTTCTCTATTTTCTGTTGCGTATGCTTTCTTTTTTTGAAAAGGTAAAGGGAGTAGTCTTGAATATATGGGAAGGTGTGATGTCGCTTAAGAATGTGAAGAATGTGCCTTTGTTTGTTCTTTACACTTTACTTATTTGGCTATGCTATTTCTATCATTTCTATATAACTTTCTATTGCTTCCAGTTTACGGAGCACCTTAGTTTCCTTGCCGGGCTGGTGATGTTTGTCGGCGGAACGTTTGCAGTCATTGTTCCCACGCCCAACGGGGCAGGACCCTGGCACTTTGCTGTCATCACTATGATGATGCTTTATGGGGTAAATGCTACGGATGCGGGTATATTTGCTCTGATAGTGCATGGCATACAGACGTTGCTGGTGATAGTGTTAGGCATCTACGGGTCGTTGCACCTGGCATTGGCGAATAGGGCAAAGAAATAGACGTTTCTTGTGGTGGGTTCCTATATTGTCACTTCTTGTGTTAGAGGACAGAGACAGTACTTATAGAGAGTACTCCTTTAAAAGTACTGTAATACTTCTTTGCAAGTACTTCAGTACTTCCTTATAAGTACTGAAGCCTAAAGGTTGTTGGAAGATTGGTTTCTTTAAACGATATTGTTGCTTGGATATAGAAGTGGGAGAAATTCCTAAATATGGTAGCTATATTAGGTGCAGATGTTCTATCGCAATATGTGAAGATGTAAAAGCCATGTTTAAGATAGCTGATGATTTAGTACTTTAGAAAAATCCCGGTTTATTGTACTTTCCGGGAATAAACCGTTATATTTGCGAAAACTAACTTTTTAGAATTATGAGTACAATCTTACAGTTAGCTCCACAGAATGTATGGAAGCACTTTTATTCACTGACCCAGATTCCCCGTCCGTCAGGACATATGGAGAAGATTACCAAATTCCTTATTGATTTTGGAAAAGGCTTGGGGTTGGAATCATTTGTCGACGAGGTCGGCAATGTTATTATTCGTAAGCCTGCCACTCCGGGTATGGAAAATCGCAAAGGCATCATCCTTCAGGCGCATATGGACATGGTGCCTCAGAAGAACAACGATACTATTCACGATTTTACAACAGATCCCATTGAAACCTATGTTGAGGGTGATTGGGTGAAAGCCAAAGGAACCACGCTGGGAGCAGATAATGGTTTGGGAGTAGCTGCCATTATGGCGGTGCTCGAAGATAATAACTTGAAGCATGGCCCATTGGAAGCTCTGATAACCAAGGATGAAGAAACGGGAATGTATGGTGCATTCGGTTTGAAACCCGGAACTATGCAAGGGGAAATTCTGCTGAACCTTGATTCTGAGGACGAAGGCGAACTCTATATCGGCTGTGCCGGTGGTCTTGATATTACTGCTACTTTGGAATATAAGGAGGAGACGCCTATGGCCGATTTCGTTGCTCGTAAGATTACGCTGAAAGGTTTGCGTGGCGGTCACTCCGGTTTGGAAATCAATGAAGGGCGCGGTAATGCCAATAAATTGCTGGCACGCATCGTACATGATTTGCTGATTGAGTTTGACTCCCAGCTGGCAAGTTTTGAAGGTGGTAATATGCGTAATGCTATCCCTCGCGAAGCACATGCAGTATTGGTGTTCAATCTTGAGGATATGGACGGTTTGGAAGATTATATGAAGGAATACGAGGCACAACTGAATGACGAATATGCTCCGATTGAAAGTGGTATTACCCTGAGTATAGAAGAGGTAACTCTACCCACTGCCGTTGTTCCTTCAGAAATCCAGGATAATATGATTAACGTGTTGATGGCTTGCCAGAATGGTGTGATGCGTATGATTCCTACTGTTCCCGATACTGTAGAAACTTCCTCCAATTTGGCTATCGTAATCATTGCAGACGGTAAGGCCGAAGTTCGTATTTTGGCGCGTAGTTCTTGCGATACGATGAAGGATTTCCTGGCAGACAGCCTGACAGCTTGTTTCGCTATGGCAGGTATGAAGGTGGAATTGAGTGGTGGCTATTCCGGATGGCAGCCTAATGTGGATTCTCCTATACTGCATGCCATGAAGCTGTCCTATAAGCAGCAGTTTGGTGTGGAACCTGCCGTGAAGGTTATTCACGCAGGTCTGGAATGCGGTATTATTGGTGCCAATTGTCCAGGACTCGATATGATTTCTTTCGGTCCCACTTTGCGTTCTCCGCATTCACCGGACGAGCGTGCGTTAATTCCTACTGTTTCCAAGTTCTATGATTTCTTGGTGGCTACATTGGAGCAGACTCCTGAAAAGTAGAGAATACTTTATGTAATGAATAGGGGCAGGGTGCTTTATTAAGTATCCTGCCTTTTTTGTCTGTGACAGTTTGTCCCCTTTCTGCCAGAATGTCCCAGACTTATTACAATGGTATGTCAATATCCTTGCACTTTCTCCCTAAAAATTGACCTAAGTCAAGAAATGTGTTATAAAACATGTTTTCTATCCGTTTTTTGCTTGTTATCTTGAACAAAGGCTCTATTTTTGTGTTGTAAAACATGAAAACAATAGAAAACTAGTAGATTTTTTAAGGATAACAAGATTGATTTTAGGAGGATAACAAAATGAAAATGTTAAAGAGTTTTTTTAAGCATGTCGGCGAAGCCGATAAGAACATTTGGGGTTACGTAATGCTTTAAGCATTCCCCCCCTTTCGTGAAGTATTGAATTTTAGTTTTCAGGTATTAGTTTAATTTTTTAAGATTATGAAAAAGAAGATTGCAAATTCATTTAAGCACATTCTTACCGCAGCTGGTAAGAATTGGATGGAGGCAATGAGATATTATAGCCTCCAAATGTGAGTACACTAGCATTTAAGTATAGCACAAGGGATATGTTTGCAAACATATCCCTTGTTTTTTTGTAGGAGTAGAATAAGATTTTTTATGTCCAAAAGTACATTTGTTTGAACTTTATTCACTTCCTTTGTTATTAATACAAAGACTAACAAACGAATAATTATGAGAGTAATTCAAAGAATTTGTAGCATATTGTTGCTGCTGGTTACATTTGGGGCTTCGGCATTGTATGCGCAGACGTACGATAAGTTGTGGAAGCAGGTGGAGCAGGCTCAAAAGAAAAGCCTGCCTCAAACAGTGATAAAACTGGCTGATGAAATCTATCGGAAAGGTCGGCAAGAGCAGAATGCTCCGCAAATGTTGAAAGCCTACATTTGTAGGGAGACTTATCAAGAGGGGCTGACTCCGGACAGCCTTTACTCCAGTCTGAAATATATGGAATCTTGGGCACAATCGGAGAGGAATCCGGTGAACAAGGCTATTCTACATTCTTTGTTGGCATATGAATATGCTGACTTGATGCGGAAGAATCGCCGTGTCTTGCTGTCACGTACTTTACTGACTGTTGACGAGGTTCCAGAAGATATCCGTGAGTGGAGTATCAGCCAGTTTGTGGATAAAATAGATAGGTGTAACCGTGCATCCTTGCAGGATTCCATCCGCTTGCTCAATACATCTGCAGAACAATATGTGCCTTTTGTGGTGTTGGAAGACGGTAGCCGGTTCTATGGGCACGATATGTACCATCTATTGGTAAGCCGTGCTGTTGATGCTTATCGGCAGCTGGATGGTTTCAGCGTGGATTCTTTGGTACAGACCCGTATCGAAAGGATTTATCTGGATATGATGAATGCTTATCGCCATCGTGCCGGTTCGGAAGATGCTATGTTGCTCTGTTCTCTTGATTATTGGAACTGGAAGTTGACCGGTGGTATCAGCCAGCAGCCTTATCCTACTTTCCGAATGCGTCAGGAAAAGGCTAATCGGGAATATCTTGAGGTTTTGGATAAATTGATAAAGGAATACGGTTCACGAGAGGTTTGTGCCGAGGTTTACATTCATAAAGCCAACCACCTGCGCCGTTTGGAACCGAAACGCGCTGATGAGGCTCTAAAAGTCTGTGAAGAAGGCTTGAAGCGCTATCCTGCGTATAAGCGTATCAATGAGTTGAAAAATATCCGTGAACAGATTTTACAGCCTGAACTCATTCTGACTATGAATGAAAGCGGTTATCCCGGCGATTCGGTGAATATGAGGCTGCATTATCGTAATGTCGAGGGCTTCACTCTCAACTTATATACCACTACTTTAAGTGAAGTACCTTGGATGGACCATGGTATAAATAAAGATACTTATAGAAAGTATGCCCGGAAGTTTTCTTCCACGCATTTTGGCTTAAAGCCGTTGCCAGGCAAGGATAAATTGCCTGAAGATGTCCCTTATCTTGCCTCGGACACTGTATTTAAGTTCATGATTCCTCGGGAAACGGGAGTCTATATTCTTCAAATAGTACCTGATACTGAAACGGCCCGTACAGATGATAAATTTCTGGTATCTACCCGCTTCAAGGTGCTGACATTGGATTTGGGTGACAACCGTATGGAAGTGGCTACATTGGATGCCCGTAGTGGACAGCCGATTGCTGGTGCCAAGGTGAGTTTCTACTCTTCTTATGATGAGAAGAATAGAAAAGCGATGGCAGAGGTACTGACTGATGCCGGGGGGAAAGCTGTATTACCCTGGCAGAGTGAAATCCGAAGTTATGTGGCGCGTAAAGGCAGAGACACAGCCATGATGCCGCAGAACGTTTATATGAATCATCCTTATTACGGTATTAAGGATACAGATTGGAGGCAGATGGCATTGCTGACAGACCGTTCGCTTTATCGTCCCGGGCAGACCGTTCATGTAAAAGGGATAGCTTACAAGCAGAATAGTGATAGCGCCCAGGTACTACAAGGAGTTGATTATGAGCTTGTCTTGTTGGATGCCAACCGCAAGGAACTTGCCACCAGGAAGGGGCGGACCAATGATTTCGGCTCTTTTGCTACGGAGTTTGTACTTCCGGCAGCTTGCCTGAATGGCATGTTCAGCATACGAACCAAAGAGCCTCAATCTACCGTCACTTTTAGGGTAGAGGAGTACAAGCGACCTACGTTCGAGATTGCCTTCACTCCGGTTTCGGAAGCTTATCGGCTGGGTGACAAGGTTGTGTTGAAAGGAAATGTCAAGGCCTTCAATGGCATGATGGTGCAGGATGTGCCATTGGCATATACGGTGACTCGCCGGAATCCGAGACCTGGTTATTGGAGCAATGCTGATAAACCATTATTGTCTGACACCATACAATTGGATACCAACGGGGATTTTTCCATACCCTTGACTTTGGAAGCTCCGGCTGTAGATACAGACGGGTATGGGAGTGTGTATACTTATCATGTGGAGGCGGTGGTGACGGATGAGGCCGGTGAAACGCAATCCGCTTCGTATAACTTGTTGGCAGGTCCTAAAGCTTATTCCTTTGATATTCGCTTGCCTCAATATGTTTGTAAGGAAGACAGTATGCTTTTCACTTTTGGAGTGAATAATGTAATGAATATTCCTCAGCACATTGAAGGTTCCTATTGCCTTTATCCATTTGCAGAACAAAATGGGGCAAGGAATATTGCAGGTTCTGAACCCTTGGATGATGTTGTATTGGAGGGTACCTTCACAGCCAATCGGCTCCAGGATTTTTCGGCTTGGAACAAGCTTCCTTCAGGTAACTATCGCTTGAAACTTTCTGTACGTGATAGTTTGGGACGTGAAGAGAATAACGGGGCATATGGCAGTGACAGTTTCATGCTCTTTTCAAAGAGTGACAAGCGTCCGGCTACGTTTACAGATTTCTTTTATTATAAAGAAAATGAGGAATTTGATGTACAGTACCCTGCCGCTTTTCTTTTGGGGACTTCTTATCGGGATGCATATGTGCTGATGGATGTCTTTTGTGACAGAAAACGCATTGAAAGCCGTGTGTTGCAGTTGAATGATACTATTATTCGTATGGAATTCCCTTATAAGGAAGCATATGGCAAGGGAATCACCATTCTTTTCAGTTTTGTGAAAGCTGGCGAGATGTACAGTCATCAGGTTGAACTGAAGAAGCGGGAGCCGGAACGTGCTCTCGACATGAAATGGGAAGTGTTCCGTGACCGTTTGCGTCCCGGACAGGAAGAAGAGTGGAAGCTCGTCATAAAGACGCCTCAAGGTATGCCTGCTGCGGCTGAGATGTTGGCTACGATGTACGACGCTTCACTGGATAAGATTTATAAGAGTAACCAGATACTACGGGTTTTCTATCCGGATAATCTGTATGGGGCATTCCGTGGTGCGAGCCGTTATAATAGCAATTACTTCTCCGTTTATTTCCCGTTGAAGGCTTGGAAGGTTCCGGTATGGTCGTTTGACTACTTCTGTTCTCCTTATATGGATGGAAGGATGCGGATAGTGATGGTAGAAGACAATGCGCTTTTGGAAGAAGTAAGTGTTGTGGGGTATGGGACTACCCGGAATAGCTCTTTGACCGGTAATCTTAGAATACGTGGTGCCAACCAGCCGATGCTTGCTTCCAAAGCAGAATCCGGAAATGCCGTTGAAGTGAAATATGTTCCTGCACAAGTAGCGGAAGACGCGGTGGAAGATGTTGTTTTTGAATCGGAAACGATACCGGTTGGCGAGGCCTTGCAACCTATTGAGGGGCTTCGCACCAACTTTGCCGAAACAGCCTTTTTTTATCCTCAACTTCGTACAAACGAACAAGGGGAGCTTGCGTTTTCTTTTACGATGCCGCAGAGCTTGACTCGTTGGAATTTCCGTGGTTACTCACATACTAAGGATATGCTGACTGGGATATTGGATGCTTCCGTTGTAACTGCCAAGGAGTTTATGCTGACTCCGAATATGCCTCGGTTTGTCCGCGTTGGAGATAAAACACAGATAGCCGGAACAATAGCCAATCTGACGGGTAAAGCGGTGAAAGGAACAGCAGTATTCACACTGTTCGACCCTATGACGGAGAAAGTTATTGCTACTCAACGTCAGAAATTCTTGGTAGAAGCAGGAAGAAATACTGCTGTCAACTTCCATTTCGAAGTGTCCGACCGCTATGATTTGCTTGGTATTCGTATGGTTGCCGATGGAGGTACGTTTAGCGATGGCGAGCAGCATCTGTTGCCCGTATTAAGGAATAAGGAGTATATTACGGAAACGCTTGCTATGCCTATCCGTGGCGAGGAGACCCGTACGTTCTCATTAGACAGCCTTTTCAACCGTAATAGCCGTACAGCGACAGACCGTCGTCTGACTGTAGAATTTACCGGGAATCCGGCTTGGTATGCTGTACAAGCGTTGCCGGCATTGAGCCTGCCTGCCAATGATAATGCCATTTCTTGGGCTACAGCTTGGTATGCCAATAGTCTGGCAGGCTTCATTGCCAACAGCCAGCCCCGCATTAAGACTGTATTTGACAGTTGGAAGGCTGCCGGTGGCACGAAAGAAACCTTCCTCAGCCAGTTGGAGAAGAATCAGGATGTGAAGAATATCCTGCTCAGCGAGTCTCCGTGGGTACTGGAAGCTACTACTGAAGCCGAACAGCAGGCACGTATTGCCACGCTGTTTGATATCAACCAACTGAATAACCGCAATCTTTCCGCTTTTACCAAATTGAAAGAATTGCAGGGTGAAGACGGTGGATGGAGCTGGTATAAGGGAATGTCCGGTAGCCGCTATATAACTGGCTATATTACAGAATTACTTGTTCGTCTTCCTCTGCTGACGAAAAATGAACTGCCTGAAGAAGTTGCCGCCATGCGGCAGAAAGCTTTCGGCTATTTGAATCGGCAGGCTTTGGAAGAGTATCGCAATATCCGTAAAGCCGAAAAAAATGGCGCCAGAATTACTGCCAACTCCGAATCGGCAATGACATATCTGTATCTGATAGCCCTTAGCGGCGAACAAGTGCCGGCAGACAATCAAGCGGCTTACCGCTATTTCCTATCAAAAGTAGGTGCCAATCTTAAAGATGGAACCATGAGCAGCAAGGCACAGTCTGCCATCATCCTGAAAGCAGTAGGGCGTACAGCCGAGGCGAATGAATTCATCGCTTCCCTCAAGGAACATCTGGTACAGACGGATGAACTGGGTGCATACTTTGCTTTCCAAGCAAATCCGTATAACTGGGGTATGCTGCCCATCCCTGCCCATGTGGAAGTAATGGAAGCCCTGCGTATGGCAGGTGGCAACGATGCTTTGGTGGAGGAAATGAAACTCTGGCTGCTGAAACAGAAGCAGACTACCAGTTGGAATTCTCCGGTTGCAACGGCTGATGCTGTTTATGCATTGCTTTGTCAAGGTACTAATCTGCTGGAAAGTCGGGGAGACGTACGTATCACGTTAGGTAACAAAGTTTTGGAAACATTGTCGCCTACAAAGACCATAATCCCGGGTTTGGGTTATGTCAAGGAAACCTTCGCTCAAGGAAGTCCGGAGCTGAAAGCTAAAACCGTCACCGTAGAGAAACGGGATGCAGGCATTGCCTGGGGAGCTGTTTATGCCCAGTATCTGTCACCCATATCTGATGTAAAGCAGCAGGGGGGGGAATTGAATGTAGAGAAGAAACTTTATGTAGAGCGTATATCGGCCGGTGGTAGCAAGTCCTTGCAACCGGTTACGGAAGGGACCGTATTATCCGTCGGTGATAAAATAGTGGCCCGTTTGACTATCCGCTTGGACCGTACTATGGATTTTGTTCAGTTGAAAGACCAGCGGGGTGCCTGCTTTGAACCTATAGGCTCGCTTTCCGGTTATCGTTGGAGTAATGGCCTCGGTTATTATGCAGAAGTGGAAGATGCCGCAACCAATTTCTTCTTCGACCATTTGGGCAAAGGCGTTTATGTCTTAGAGCACAGTTATCGCATAGCCCGTGGCGGAACATACGAAACGGGGCTGGCCACGATACAGTGTGCGTATGCTCCGGAGTATGCTTCGCATTCGGCGGGAGGGATAATTGTAATAAAGTAACAATAGAGTATGGAGCGGAGCGCAATTTGTACAAATTGCGCTCCGCTATTTTAGGTACTCTCGCTAAAAACACCTATTTTTGTCCGACTAATATTGAATGAGAGTGGCAGAATTAGGAAATCTTGATATTAAGAAAAATAGATGAAGCGGATATTGATAACTTTATATGTGCTTGCAAGTGTGGTATTGACTGCTGTAGCGCAAGCTCGTTTTACCTCGAATACAGAGATGTACAGTTTCGGCCAGATAGAATGGAAGCATCCCGTGACTGTGCAATATACCATCACCAATACGGGTGACCAGCCTTTAGTGCTTACAGAAGTGGAGCCGGATTGCGCCTGCTCCGTGGCCCAGTGGACAAAAACGCCTATTGCTCCGGGGGCAAAAGGAACAGTAAATGTGACTTTTGACGCCAAGGCATTGGGACATTTCCAGAAATCCGTGGCTATTTACAGCAATGCGCAACCCAATCTGGTCTATTTGAAGTTCAATGGTGAAGTAGTACAGGAAATCAAGGACTTTACCAAGACGCATCCCTATCTTATCGGTCAGATACGTATTGACAAGAACAGCCTCGACTTTCCCGATATTCAGCATGGTGAGCAGCCGGTGATTCATATCGGCGTGGTCAATCTTTCCGACCGTCCTTATGAACCGGTACTGATGCATCTGCCTCCTTATTTGCAGACAAAAGTAGAGCCCAATGTCTTGCAAAAGGGAGAAAAAGGAGTGATTACACTTACATTGAATTCGGAAAGACTGACTGGCCTCGGACTGACTCAAACGTCGGTCTATCTTTCTCGCTTCTCCGGTGACAAGGTGGGCGATGAAAACGAGATTCCCGTTTCTGCCATTCTTTTACCGGATTTCTCCGGAATGACGGAAGTGGAGAAGGCAAATGCTCCTGCCATCAGCCTTTCTACCAAAGAAGTTGATATGAGTGCGATATTGGCAAAGAAGTCAAAAGCACGTCAGGATATTACCATTACCAATACCGGGCGTTCTCCTTTACAGATAAACAAGCTCCAGGTATTCCACCCGGCAGTGGGAGTTAACCTCAAGAAGAGTGTATTGCAACCCGGTGAAAGCACTCGCCTGCGGGTAACGGTAGTGAAGAAGAATATAGGCAAGAAGCGCCGTCATCTGCGTCTGCTGATGATTACCAATGACCCGATGCAGCCGAAAGTTGAAATCAACATTAAAGCAAAACAATAAGAAGTCGTAAAGTCCTTCATAACTCATAACTTATAACTCACAAATAGCCATGGAACATCCCGAAAATAATGAAGCATATAAAGGCTTGGTTGTCAATGCAGGCATTGAGCAACCTTCATCGGTCAATCCTTACTTGAAGAACCGTCCCAGGCGGAAGAAACGCGAGCTTTCCGTATCAGACTATGTGGAGGGTATAGTGAAAGGTGATGTTACGGTACTCAGCCAGGCTGTAACACTGGTGGAAAGTGTGAAACCGGAGCACCAGGCTGTGGCGCAGGAGGTGATAGAGAAGTGTTTGCCCTATTCGGGCAACTCCGTCCGTGTGGGTATCAGTGGTGTGCCCGGTGCCGGTAAAAGTACCTCTATTGATGTATTTGGCTTGCATGTACTGGAGGAACACGGCGGCAAGTTGGCCGTTCTTGCCATTGACCCGAGCAGCGAACGCAGCAAAGGCAGTATTCTCGGTGACAAGACGCGTATGGAGAAACTCTCCGTTCATCCCAAGTCCTTTATACGTCCCAGTCCCTCTGCCGGTTCGCTGGGTGGCGTGGCACGCAAGACGCGTGAAACGATTGTGCTTTGTGAGGCTGCCGGTTTCGACAAGATATTTGTAGAGACAGTAGGGGTGGGGCAGAGTGAGACTGCCGTACATTCTATGGTAGACTTCTTCCTGCTGATACAGCTGGCGGGTACGGGCGATGAGTTGCAAGGCATCAAACGCGGCATCATGGAAATGGCCGATGGCATTGTCATTAATAAGGCTGATGGCGACAATCTGGAGCGGGCCAGGCTGGCAGCAACTCAGTTCCGTAATGCGCTGCACCTCTTCCCGACTCCGGAGAGCGGTTGGACACCCCAAGTGCTGACTTATTCCGGTTTCTATAATCTTGGTGTAAAAGAAGTATGGGATATGGTCTACAAATACATTGACTTTGTGAAAGACAACGGCTACTTTGAATACCGCCGCAATGAGCAAAGCAAATACTGGATGTACGAGACCATTAACGAACAGCTGCGCGACAGCTTCTACCACAATCCGCAGATTGAAGCGATGCTGACTGGCAAGGAAAAACAAGTGCTACAGGGCAACTTGACTTCTTTTGTGGCTGCCAAGAACTTGCTGGACACCTATTTTGCAGAACTGAAGAAATAAGGGCATATCCCTTTCCCTATATCGATGACTAAGGAAAACAACATGGAAGTGGCGCGGCGGTTTACCCGCCGCCTTCATGAACTCCCTTCTGAGGAGCTGGAGCTCATTGCCGGTTTGTTTGTACGCCGTGAGGTGCACAAAGGAGAACTGTTGATTAGTGAGAAAGATATAGCCAGGGATATTGTTTTCGTAGAGAAAGGACTGCTTCGCCAGTTCTATTTCAAAGAAGGCCGGGACATTACAGAGAACTTTGCCTGCGACGGTGACGGCGCTATGTGTATCGTCAGCCTTTTCACCGGACGCCGTAATTGCCTTCAGCTGGAATCCCTGGAGGAAGGCGTCATCTGGAGCATTTCGTATGCAGGACTGGTCGAACTCTCTGAGCGTTATCTGCATATAGCCCGTCTGCTTCGCCATTTATTGGAGGGGTCTTTAATGCTTTCCCAATATAAAGCAGACTCTTGGCGTTTCGAAACCTCACGCGAGCGGTATGCGCGCTTCGTCAGGGATTATCCGGAGATAGCCCGGCGTGCCTCAGTCAACCACATAGCATCTTATCTGTTAATGACTCCCGAGTCTCTGAGCCGGGTACGTGCCGGAGTACTGTGACGGTGGAACGGCTGTTTTATACGGCTTTCCCTTCTTTCTCGAAATCCTTGCGTGACTTGCTTTGTGTCACGATGTACACTCCCAGGAATACCAAGGCTATGGCTATTCCCTTTTCCAAATTGAACACTCCCAATCCTAAGATGATGGCAACGGTTGAGGCCACGATGGGCTGCATGTAGTTGTACATGCTCACCACAGTGGGGCGCAACAGCCTCTGCGCACTCATTATGAAGATATAGGCAAGGAAGCTTCCTCCCACAACCACATATCCCGCTTGCAGCAGGGCGGCTGTAGATATTTCGCTCCACTGTATGGCAGCCACGTCGTGGTAAGAGAACGGGATGTAGCACATGGAGGCATAGACAAACATCCATTTATTCAGGGTGATGGGAGAGTATTTCTGCGACAACCCCTTGAATACGGTCAGATAAATGGAGAAGCTGATTTGGGCGAGCAGGCAGAGAAGGTCTCCGATGAGGCTGCCATTGCCGGCACCGGTGGTCTGGCTGCTCATGATGAGTATAAATGCTCCCATAGCCCCTACAAAGATGCCCAGCACTTTCTTGTTGGTGACCGGTTCTTTCAGATAGATTGCAGCCACTATCATGGTGACGATGGGCAGCGTGGTTGTAACGATGGAGGCGTCTATGGGCGAAGTCATGGAGAGTCCGAAGATATAGACACCCTGATTGAATACCAGTGCGAAGAGTGCGGCGAAGAATATCTTCAGCATGTCCCGGTGGTCCACCTGCTCGCGCTTGCAGAACAAGGAGAGGAGCCAGAAGCAGGCAGCTGCGCCTACCATGCGGAATGTGGTTACTGACAACGCGGAAAACTCCACCAGAGCCGACTTGCCTATAGGTGCCATCAGGCCCCATAAGATATTTGCGGTAAGGGCGAACAGATGCCCTTGAATGTTCTTGTTCATACTCTTTTGTTCTTTGCGGGTGCAAAAGAACAACTATTTTCTGAAAAGAGAAAATCTTTCATTATATGATTTTTCTACCTTGCAGGCGTAGAAATAAGAGATTATCGTGTATATTTGCTTCTAATTAAAGCAAGAAACCATGGAAGTACAAGCCAATTACATCAAGCGTATCGAAATACACGGATTGTGGCATCGGTACGATATTGCCTGGGACCTGCGTCCTGACGTCAATATACTTTCCGGCATCAACGGAGTGGGGAAGACCACTATCCTGAACCGTTCGGTCAACTATCTGGAACAGACATCGGGTGAAGTGAAGAGTGACGAGAAGAACGGCGTACACGTCTACTTCGACAATTCTGCAGCCACCTTTATCCCCTATGATGTAATCCGCAGCTACGACCGTCCCCTTATCATGGGCGACTTTACGGCACGCATGGCCGATGCCAACGTGAAGTCGGAACTGGACTGGCAGCTCTATCTACTCCAGCGCCGTTATCTGGACTATCAGGTGAACATCGGCAACAAGATGATAGAACTGCTCAGCGGTGATGAAGAGCAGCGTAGCCTGGCTCCCTCCCTTTCCCTCCCCAAGCGGAAGTTCCAGGATATGATTGACGAGCTTTTCAGCTATACCCATAAGACGATAGACCGCAAAAGCAACGACATCGTTTTCTATCAGAACGGTGAACGCCTGCTGCCCTACAAACTGTCTTCGGGCGAGAAGCAGATGCTGGTCATCCTGCTGACCGTGCTGGTGCGTGACGATGACCACTGCGTACTCTTCATGGACGAGCCGGAAGCCTCCCTGCACATCGAATGGCAGCAGAAGCTTATCGGCATGATACGCAATCTGAATCCCAATGTGCAGCTTATCCTCACCACCCATTCGCCCGCAGTCATCATGGAAGGCTGGCTGGATGCCGTCACCGAAGTCAGCGAAATCTCATCCCTAATCCCTAATCCTTAATCCCTACCCAAGTGCCCACTTCCCTAAGACATAACCTTACTTCCGCCTATCTGGATGCCGCCCGCAAGTTGTCCCCCAAGAGAGCACGCAGGCGCATAGTGGCGTATGTGGAAAGCTATGACGACATCGCTTTCTGGCGGACGCTGCTGTCTGAGTTCGAGAATGAGGAACGTTATTTTCAAGTGATGCTTCCCTCGGCCACCTCTCTGGCAAAGGGCAAGAAGATGGTGCTGATGAATACGTTGAACACATCGGAACTGGGGCGCAGCCTGATAGCGTGTGTAGACAGCGACTACGACTTCCTGCTGCAAGGTGCCACCAAGGTGTCGCATAGGATAAACAAGAGTCCCTATATCTTCCAGACTTACGGTTATGCCATCGAGAACTTCCACTGCTTTGCCGACAGTCTGCATGAAGTCTGTGTGCAGGCGACGCTGAACGACCGGCATATCCTGGACTTCCCCGCTTTCCTGAAGCGTTATTCGCAGATTGCCTATCCGCTGTTTCTGTGGAATGTCTGGTTCTACCGCCAGCACGACACGCATACCTTCCCGATGTACGACTTCAACGCCTGCGTGCGCCTGCAGGAGATAAACCTGCGTCATCCTTACCGTAGTCTGGACGAGATGCAAAAGACGGTGTCGGCAAAGCTGTCCGGACTGCAAGCCCGTTTCCCCCGCTACATCGACCGGGTGGAGCAGCTGGGCACGGAGTTGGAACGTTTGGGACTGACTCCGGACAATACCTATCTTTATATCCAAGGACACCATATCATGGATTGTGTAGTGCTGAAAATCCTTATCCCGGTATGTACGGTGCTGCGTCGTGAACGCGAGCAGGAGATAAAGCGCCTGGCAGAGCATAACGAACAGTTCCGCAACGAACTGACGGGGTATGAGAACAGTCAGGTCAATGTATCCGTGATGCTGAAAAAAAACAGCGGCTACAAGAACCTTTATCTTTATCAGTGGTTGAAAGAAGACATTATGGAGTTCCTCGAGCGGGAGGAACAGTCGCGTAGATAAGATTGCCGTTATGATAAACATACGATTATGGAGATATTGAAGAAGATAGACGACCTTTTAATCGGGTGGGGCATATCCCCTTCCCGGGCTGATATGCTCGACCAATTCATTGCCTTCGCACTGATACTTGCCGTTGCTTTCCTGGCGGATGCCCTATGCCGGAAAATCCTGCTGAAGGTAGTGGCACAACTGGTGAAGAAGACCAAAGCTACATGGGACGACATCGTATTCGACCGCAAAGTGATGGTGCACCTCAGCCGCATGGTGGCTCCCGTCATCATCTATCTGTTTGTTCCATTGGCATTTGTCGAAGTCGGTTCATCGGCAATGGATTTCATCCGGCGTATCTGCCTTATTTACATCATCATTACTTTCCTGAGTTTCGTTAACTCGTTCTTGAAGGCTGTTTACAGTGTATACAGTGAGAAGGAGCAATTTCGTGACCGCCCTTTAAAGGGGATGTTGCAAACCATGCAAGTCATCCTATGGCTGGTGGGCGGCATTGTGGTCGTGGGCGAACTGATAGGCCGCGACCCGCTTTCGCTGCTTGCCGGATTGGGTGCTTCGGCAGCCATCCTGATGCTGGTATTCAAGGATTCCATTATGGGCTTTGTCTCCGGTGTGCAGCTTTCGGCCAACGACATGCTGAAGGTGGGCGACTGGATTGAGATGCCCAAGTACGGTGCCAACGGTACGGTGATAGAGGTAACGTTGAACACCGTAAAAGTGCGCAACTGGGACAATACCATTACCACCATCCCTCCTTACCTGCTTGTCAGCGACTCCTTCCAGAACTGGCGCGGCATGCGCGAGAGCGGTGGGCGGCGAGTGAAGCGCAGTATCAATATCGACATGACCAGCGTCCGTTTCTGCACCCCGGAGATGCTGGCAAAATATCGCAAGATACAGCTACTGAAAGATTATGTGGAGCAGACGGAGGAAGTGATTGAAAAGTACAATGTGGAAAACGGCATCGATAACTCCATCCTCGTCAACGGACGTCGCCAGACCAATCTGGGTGTGTTCCGGGCGTATCTGACGGCTTATTTGAAAAGTCTTCCCGACGTAAATCAGGAACTGACCTGCATGGTACGCCAACTTCAGCCTACCGACCGCGGTATCCCGATAGAGCTTTATTTCTTCTGTGCGCTGAAGGATTGGGTGCCCTATGAAGGGGTGCAGGCGGATGTGTTCGACCATGTGCTGGCAATCATCCCCGAATTCGATTTGCAGGTATTCCAGTCTCCGTCCGGCAGAGATTTCCAGCGGGTACTGCCTGCTGCTTCCGAAGAAAAAGGAGCTTGATTCCGACCATCAAAAAGTCCTATACCTATTGCATTTCTCATAGGGAGTTAGTACCTTTGAGTCGTATACTGAAAGGTCAGAACATCCCCATCTTTTCTCCCAAAACATCCCCATGTTTTGGGGTATTACATCCGGGTGTTTTGGGTGAAAACATCCCCATGTTTTGGGGCAATACATCCGGGTGTTTTAGGTACTCAGTCGTATAGTGAAAGGTACTCGGTCACGGAGTCTCTGCCGCAAGGTATAGGCTTTGTGTGAGCAGGCTATGAATATGCTTCGCGTCGGGCGGGAATATCTTTCGTTTTTTACTAACCTAATTATAAAGAAAGATTGGTATGTCAATGAATTATGTGGTCCGCAAGAAGGTGGACAAGAGTGGAGACAAGGAAGTGGTGCGCTACTACGCGGCATCAAAAGTGCTTCAGCCGGAACCGGTGAGCAATGACGAACTGGCCAAGAGGCTGGCTTTTGTCAGTTCCTTGCAAGTGGGCGACGCCCAGTCCGTGCTGGTGCAACTGCCGGATATTATAGCGGACTATCTGGCGAGCGGGCGCACGGTGAACATCAAGGGGCTTGGAAATTTCTATCCTGCCATCACCAGTGAACCGGTGGAGCGGATAGAGGAGTGCACGGCAGACAAAGTCCGTATCTCGCGTATCTGCTTTAAGGCGGCAGGTAGTTTTATGCAGCGCATCTACCGTCATTTGGACTTGTTCAGCTTCCAGGTGCAGGAATTGAAAAAGGAGTTGAAAAAGAAGGGGTGATTGCTTGCAACCTTTTTTCCTGGAAATAACGCGTGCCCCTTGAATGCTTTTCTGCTCCAAGGGGCACGTTGTTGAAAGAGGTTGTGTGCTTCTTTTATTATTTTCTTCTTTAGGATTATTTTACCCAGTTACCGGCCATCCACTCGCACTCTGCTTTGATGTCGTCGAATGAAGTATATTTCAGGCTGGTGTCGACGGTGTTTCCGGCAGACACAAAATTGTCGTTGGTATAGATGTTCTTCTCACTTCTCAGTTCAGAGTCTACGGTCATGTTGGCGAGCTTGGAAGTACCTGCCAGCAGGGCGTTTTCGGTCTCTTCGCTTTCCAGGGTGACGGCGTTCTTCTTGCCGCACACTTTGGCGCCGTCTATCTCTACCTGGGTGCCGCGACGCAGACGGATGCCACGGTTGCCGGCAGCGGAGTTATTGCCTACAAGGATGAGGTTCTTCAGTACCGGGTGGGCTACCGGGGTGGCTGCATAGTTGTTTTCGTTGTTGTCGGCTTCGATAAGGCAGTCGCAGTCGTAGCCCAGGGTTTCTTCGGCTTCCTGGTAGGCCACGAGGTTGGTGGCGGTACCGTTCCAGCCTTCAGTCCAGTCGAAGGAGTCGTCGCTGCAACTTACGGATACCAGATTGCTGACGTTGACCGAGCCACCGAAGAATTCAAAGCCGTCATCGGAACCTTTGTAGGCTTGGCAGTACTCTACGGTGGTGCCATTGCCTACACCGTAGAAGGTGATACCGTTGGCTTCGTGCTCACTGTCGAAGGCATAGCCGCTGTATTCCACACGCACGTATTTCAGCGTGCCCGAATTGTCGGCATCGTCGTTGCCGCCATAAGTGGCACCGCCTATCTCGGAGCTGCCCTTACCGCCTTCGGCATTGGTGTGGGCCTTGCCGCAGATATGGATGCCGCCCCAAGCTCCCGGCTCTTCCTTTTCAGAAGTCATGACAATGGGGGCGGAGGAGGTACCGACGGCATTGATTTTACCGCCTTGTTTCACGAGGATGTAGTCCACGATGTCGTCGTAGATGGAGATAATTTTCACACCGGCTTCGATGTTCAGTGTGGCACCGTCCTCTACGATGTATTCGCCGCTCAGTTTGTAGGTGCTGCCGGCGGTCAGCGTTACGTCGGAGGTAATGGTACCTTTCAGGGTCGTGCCGTTTTCGATTTCATTGCCGTTTCCATTGTTGCCGTTGCCGCCATTGTCGTTGTTGTCATCGCTGCTGCAGGCGGTGAGGACAGACATTCCGGCTATCAAAGCCAGAGAGTAGGATTTCCATTTCGTTGCTTTCATAATTCCATTGTTTTTTAGTTATTGATTTATTGTAATGGGTTCTGTTGGTATGGTATGCGGTCCTTACAAGTTATAGCTTATCCCCACTTCAAAGTTCGTTCCTTTGCGGTAGCGTTCCACCTCCATTTCTTGCCCCGTGGTGGGAATGTCTTGCTTGAAGATGACGTCGCGGTTCAGCAGGTCGTTCACTTGCAGCTTTAGGCTGAAGTGCTTGCTCAGGCTATAACCGGCACTGAAGTTCAGTGTATGCAGAGCTTGTTGTTTCACGTCACCCAAACCTGATACGCCTACTGCGTGGATACGGCTGCCTTGCAGGTTGTAGAGCAGGGCAAGGTTGAGCTGCCTATCCTCACCGAAGCGGGGAGAGTAGGTGAGGTCGGCATTAACCAGGATGGGCGATGCACCTTGCAGGGAGCGTTCCTTGTTGGTGTAGGCACCACCTTGGGGTAGCTTCACGTTGGTGTACATGTAGCTGGCATTGGCGCCCAGTCGCAAATCTTTGATGAGTTGCTTTCGGAATTCCACTTCTACACCGCCTGCCATACCATTGTCGGCATTCTGGAAAGAGTGTTCCGTGGCACCGCCTTTCAGTCGCTGGATACGTTCGATTGGGTTGTCCAGATACTTGAAGTATCCGGTTATGGAAAGCATGTCGCCATTCTTCTTGAAGAGTTCGTAACGTAGGTCGAAATTGAAGTTATATCCGTTCTGCAGGTCTTCGTTACCGCGGATTTGTGCTGCTCCGTAGGATTCTTCGTAGAGGAACGGTGCCATCTCGATGAAGGACGGACGGGTGATGGTACGTGAGGTGGAGAAGCGGAGGCTGTTCTCTTCGTTGACCGTGTATTTCAGGTTAATGGCGGGGAAGAGGTCGTTCTTGTCCAGGTCGCGCCGTTCTGCATACCGCTCGCCGCCGTCTGTGGCATATTTCACCCACTGCTTGCTCAGCTCGTAGCGCACGCCGAGATTTACCAGCAGTGCGGGTATGGGGTAGAAGTCCGTAAGCAGATAGCCGGAGTAGATTTCATTGCCGGCCCGGTAGCTGTCCTTGGGCTGCATCTTACGTTCCAGGACAATGGTGCCGTTGGCAATGTTCTCTTGATTGAGAAAGCCGTCGGTGTCGTAAATGTCGGTGATGGTGGGGTTCAGCTTGTTGATGTTGTAATAGAAGCGGGTACCCATATAGTCGCGGCTTTTGTCCTTATAATTGAACCCCGCTTTGATAAAATTGTGGTCGTTCCACTTCCACTTCAGGGCGAGACTGGCATTCCACTCTTCCTCATTGAGTTCGCCGAAGTAGCGCATGGTTTCCTGGCGGTTCAGTTTGAAGAGGCTGAGGCTGCCGTCGTCGGCTTTGAGATACATTACTTGGCGGCGGTCGGGCTCTTCACTACCGGTTTTGCTGTAGGAACCGCCCCAGGCCAGTTGCCATGTGTCGTCCGTGCCAAAGTTGTGCACGCCGTTCAGTTGGTGGTTCTGTAGCGTGTAGATATGGGTGATGTTGTTGCTGCCGATGAGTTCGTGACCTTCGGCATCGGCACCTTCGCGGCGCTGGTAGGTGTCGATGGCGTTGCGGGCGTAGAAGAAGGTGTAACCGATGCGGTCGCTGCGGCGCAGGGTATATCCGAGGTAGCCCAGTGCGGCGAGTTTCAGTTCGTTGGCATAGCTGTCGTAGGCGAAGTTGTCTTGTACGTTGCCCGTGGCTTCCAACGTTTTATAAAAGGCGTCGTTCATATTCTGGTATCCGTTGCTGGCACTAACGGAGGCCAATAAACTTAATGTCTGGTTACCGATGCCGAGATTCTTTCCAAAGCCAAGGTTGCCCCCAAGTTCGGGCAGGGAGTTCTTCCTCTCTACAGCAAACGAAGTGTTGAAGATGTTTTTGGTCTTTACGTATTCATCAAACTCTTGCAAGCCCAGGTTGAGTGCAGCCTGGTCCAAAGTGGGTGTCTTGAAGAGCGAACCATCTCTATCCATCTGGAATCGCCCTTTTCCTAAAGTGTTGAACTTACCGCCGGTATTGAGGCTGATGTTGAAGAAATCTTCCGTAATGTTCTCTTTGGTGCTGATGTCAATGTGGGCACCACTGTAATCGGCAAAGGCACTGGCATCATACACCTTGCTTACTGTTATGTTCTGTACAGTACTTGACGGAAAAAGGTCAAGGGGAATCAGCTTGTTGTCCGGATTGGGTGAGGCGATGGGCAGGCCATTCAAGGTGGTGGTGCTGTATCGGTCGCCCAGTCCGCGGACGATGAGCTGCCCGGCGCTGGCAATGGAGATACCGGTTATTTTCTTTACCCCTTCCTCTACATTGCCGATACCTTTGATGCTCATCTCTTTGGAACCGAGGTTTTCGATGGCGAGGGTTGCCTTCTGCCGTTCCATCTGCAGGGCACGTTCGCCTTCGAGATTCTTTTTTGCTATGACGGAGACTTCTCCCAGGGTTTGCGCGTCACTTTCCATTTCGAAGTTCAGCACAATCTCTGTGTTGCCTGCCTGGATGTTATCCATCCGGATGTCCTTGTAGCCCACATAGCGGATGAGCAGGGTATAGTTGCCCGGTTTTACGTCTATGGAGTAGTGCCCGTCCAAGTCGGCAATGACACCTTGACGGGTTTCGGCTATCTGTATGGTAGCTCCCGTCAGCGGTTCTTTGGTTTGTCGGTCGGTGATTGTCCCTTTGATGGTTCCCGCCGTGGCAGCCATGACGGAAAGTGTGAGGAATAAAATAAGGAAGAAAATCTTTCCCAAGTCTAATTTCATGCTCATCTCTTTTCTTTGTACGTTTTTTAATCCGCTGCAAAGATGAGGCAATGACATTACACCGGTGATACATGGAGCATACGTTTCATTTTCAAATCTATTACGATTTGGTTACCGCACATTCTTCCGGATTGTTTGTTATCCTTATATATAGGCTGCTTGGGACGAAAAAGGTCTCTAATGGTTGCTTATTAGAGTTTTATGGCTATTTTTGTATCTCAAACCAATATTGATAAATATATGGCTGTTCATCGTGACGATAGTGAACGTTTCCGGCGCCTTTCCATTCTTGGCCGGATAGGTTGGTGGGAGGCTGATTTTTCTTCAAGGCAGTATCTCTGCTCCGAATATGTCTGTAAGTTGTTAGGCTTGGAAGGGGAATACCTGAGCTTTGAGGATTTCGGTAAAATGATACGCGAAGACTATCGGGCGCGTATCAGCCGGGAGTTCCTTGCCATTCAGAATATGGAGGTCTATGAACAGACGTTTCCCATCTATTCTACCGAAGGAGTGGTCTGGGTCTATTCGCGCGTGGGGTATAAGGAGCATTTGCCGGATGGTACATTGAAGGCTTTCGGAGTGTTGCAGCGCGTAGAGATGCCGAAGGAGGAGGCTGCGAAGCAGGCTTTGCAAAGAGTGAACGATTTACTTTATCGGCAGACCTCAATATCCCATTCCCTATTCCGCTTCCTGAAAGACGAGGATATAAGTGCGGGCATTTACGACATACTGAAAGATATTCTTGATTTCTTTCGCGGCGGACGTGTCTATATATTCCAATATGATGAGAAGTGCCGGTACCAGAGCTGCACATACGAGGTGGTGGCTCCGGGAGTGGCTCCTGAGAAAGAAATGCTTCAAGGAGTCCAGGCTGACAGCTTGCCGTGGTGGACGTCACAGATTATGGCACAAAAGCCCGTTCTGCTGGAAACGCTGGGGCAACTGCCGGAGCACGCTTACGCCGAATATGAAATTCTGGCGAGACAGAATATAAAGTCCTTGATGGTAACTCCGCTGGTTGCCAATGACCAGGTGTGGGGATATATGGGCATTGATTTGGTGGACCGTACCCGAATGTGGACTAACGAGGATTACCAATGGTTTAGTTCGTTGGCAAATGTCATCAGCATTTGCATAGAGTTGCGCAAAACGAAGGATGAGGCTGTGCGCGAACGTACTTTCCTCAGCAACTTGTTCCGCTATATGCCTTTGGGGTATGTGCGGATGTCCATTGTCTGTGATGAAAAGGACAATCCCTACGGGTATTATGTGACAGATGCGAATTCTATCTTTGCCGATTTTCTGGGAAAACCTGCGTCGACGTTTATCGGCAAGACAGCCTCGTCCTTTTCAAGGGAGGCGGCCCCCAGACTGGAATATCTGCTTGAGATAGTGAACACCGGGACACATAAGGAAATGGACATGTGTTTTGAGCTTACCAACAAGCACTGCCACGTGGTGATATACTCTCCGGAAAAGAATGAAGTGGTGGCGTTATTCCTCGATACGACAGACTCGGTACAGACTCATCTGGCTTTGGACCATAGCGAAAAACTGTTCAAGAATATCTTTGCCAATATACCGGCCGGGGTGGAAATCTATGACAAAGACGGATTCCTGGTAGACATCAACAATAAGGATATGGAGATATTCGGGGTCCGTGACAAACAGGATGTCATTGGAGTGAACTTATTCGAGAACCCGAATGTGTCCGCCCAATTGGCAGAACGTATACAGACTGAGGATATGGTCGACTTTCGCCTGAATTATGCTTTCGACCGGACTGAAGGGTATTACTCCACTTCCAAACAGCCGAAGGATGTGATACATCTTTATACGAAAGTGAGCAAGGTGTATGACAGTAAAGGTAACTTTACCGGCTATGCCATGATTAACATCGACAATACGGAACGGATTGATGCCATGAGCCGTATCTGTGATTTCGAGAATTTCTTCCTGCTTATATCGGATTATGCGAAGGTAGGTTATGCCAAGCTGAACCTGCTCGACCGGAAAGGCTATGCCATCAAGCAATGGTATAAGAATATGGGAGAGGACGAGAATACCCAATTGGCAGATGTCGTGGGAATATACAGCAAGATGTACCCCAGTGACCGCAGGAGGATGCTTGATTTCTTCAGTAAGGCCCGTGTGGGCGAAGCCAAACATTTCCAGGGAGAGATGCGCATTGAGCGTCCGGGCGAAAAGGGAAAATGGAACTGGGTACGTACCAATGTGGTTGTCAATCTGTTTGAACCGGAGAACGGACAAATAGAGCTGATAGGCGTCAACTATGACATTACGGAATTGAAGGAGACGGAGGCTATGCTGATTGAAGCCAAGGAGAAGGCAGAAACCGCCGACCGTCTGAAGAGTGCCTTCCTTGCCAATATGAGCCATGAGATACGTACGCCCCTGAATGCGATTGTCGGTTTCTCCAGTCTGATGGGAGAGACCGGGGACATGGAGGAAAAAAGGCAGTATATGGCGATTATTGAAGAAAACAATGACCTGCTGTTGCAGCTGATTTCCGACATACTGGATTTGTCCAAGATAGAGGCCGGGACATTTGACTTTGTGGAAAAAGAGCTGGACGTGAACATGCTGTGTGAGGACATCGTGCGCTTCATGAAGATGAAGGCTAAACCGGGTGTGGAAGTTCTCTTCGACCGTCATCTGCCGGAATGCCGGATTGTCAGTGACCGTAACCGTTTGAATCAGGTCATAGCCAACTTTGTCAACAATGCCATCAAGTTCACCACTGCGGGAAGTATACGTGTAGGATATAATAAGGTGGATGAAACTCATTTGCGTTTTTATGTGGCCGATACGGGCCTTGGCATTGAGCCGGAAATGCAGGCTCAGATATTCGACCGTTTTATAAAGCTGAATACGTTTGTGCATGGCACCGGCCTGGGGCTTTCTATCAGCAAGAGCATTATAGAGCAGTTGGGTGGCACAATCGGTGTGGACAGTGAACCGGGGAAAGGCTCATGCTTTTGGTTTGTGCTGCCGATTGTATAGTATGGAAATGTGCTAAAATACACACTCACCACAAATTATGCAGATTAACACAAGTCAAAGCTCTTGATTATCAGAACTTCTAAAGATAATTTGTGCCAATCTGTGTAATTTGTGGTAAGTGATGATACCCTCCGGTTATAATCCGAATGAGAACTTATCGATGGATTGATATACCACACTTGCAATACTCAGTACCACAATACCCAGCGTGCAAATGGACAGGCTGGCACGTGTATAGTTGTCACTGCGGAATGCTGCAATCGGCTCGTCGCTCTTGTTGATGTACATTGCCTTTACAATCTTCAGATAGTAATAAAGCGAGATGATTGTATTGATAAGGGCAATGAATACCAGCAGATGGAAGCCGCCTTCGAAAGCTGCCGCAAAGATGAAGAACTTCGAGAAGAAGCCCGCAAACGGCGGGATGCCTGCCAGAGAGAACAGTGCCAGTGTCATCAGGAACGCCAACTTCGGATTAGTGGTATACAGCCCGTTATAGTCTTCAAGTGTGAACTTGCCTGCTCGCAGTGCCACAATCGTGATAACGGTAAATACGGCAAGATTGGCAAACATATATATCAGCACGTAGTATACCAGCGACGTCATACCTTGTGCGCTTCCGCTGATGACACCCAGCATGATGTAACCTGCTTGCGAGATACTGGAGAAAGCCATCAACCGCTTCAGGTTCTGCTGGCGTAGGGCGAAGAGGTTGGCAATTGTGATGGAGGCGATGATAACCCAGTACAGCACTTCCTGCCATTGTTCCACCATCGGAGCGAATACCTTGATGAGAATAGCCATCAGCACGAAAGCGGCAGAGCCTTTAGAGATGACACTCAGATAGGCTGTCACCGTGCTTGGAGCACCTTCGTAAACGTCTGCTGTCCAAAGATGGAAAGGCACCAGTGATATTTTGAATCCCATGCCGGAGAAGAAGAATACGAATGCCATAATCTGCAACGGGTCGCCGGTGAGGCGTGCCGGTATGTCGGCAAAGTAGAGAGTGCCTACCGTACCGTAAATCAAAGATAATCCGTATAGCAGCAATCCGCTGGAGAACAGTGCCGTGAGAATATATTTGGCACCTGCCTCGGCAGAATGGTGGCGGTATTTGTCGAAGGCAACCAGGGCTGCCATCGGGATGCTTGCCGTCTCCAGTCCGATGAAGAACATCAGGAAGTGTCCGGCAGAAATCATGAAGTACATACCCAGCAGGGTGGAAAGTGTCAGAATGTAGAACTCACCTTGTTTGATGGCAGTGTCTGGACGGCGCATCCATTCGTGCGCCATCAGGAATACAATCAGTGTACCTATACTGAGGATGGATTTCACGATGCTCTGTATCGGCTGATTGTGATACATGCCGCCGAAAGCATCTGCCACAGGACCGGGAACGATGGTGATAAGTGTGTGTATGGTCAGCAGAGCAACGGGCAGCATTGTGTTCAGCACCGGTTTGCCGTCATTCTTGTGTGCATCCGGACTCATGAAGAGGTCGGCGACAAAAAGGATGACGATGACCAATATCAGCGAAAGCTCTTCTTTGAGCAGGAGGAATTGGGAATAATCCATATCTATTTACGATTTTACGATTTACGATTTACGATTGAAATTACTCTTGGGATTTACGATTTTATGATTTACGATTGAGGTTACTCTTGGGATTTACAAGTCATTTATCAATCGTAAATCGTCAAATCGTAAATAAATCAGTTATTGGCAGCACGCTGTCTCCAATCATGCCGCTAATCCACCATGGTGCCATACCGAGGGCGGCAACGCATGCGATGAGGATAATGACCGCTGTACGTTCGTCCCAGGTTGCATCGCTCAAGGTGAGGTGATGCTTGTTAGTGCAGGTGCTATAAAGAATCTTTCCTACCAGTCGCAGGATATAGACTGCCGTAATCACGATGGAGCTGCATGCAATGACCGTCCACACGCGGTGGAACGTATCGGGATGCTGGAACGAACCGGTGAAGATGGTCATTTCGGCAATGAAACCGCTGAGTCCGGGCAGTCCCAGATTGGCAAGACCGGCGATTACATAGCAGACAGCCAGAAAAGGCATAATCTTCATCAGACCGGAGAGTTCGCGGACGTCACGCGTATGGGTACGTCCGTATATCATACCGATAAGGGCGAAGAACAAGGCTGTCATCAGTCCGTGAGAGAGCATCTGCAGAACAGCACCCGTGCAAGCTGTCTGGTTCATCATCAGAATGGCGAACAACACCAGACCGCAATGGCTGACGGAAGAGTAGGCGTTGATATACTTCAAGTCGGTTTGTACACAAGCGGAGAATGCGCCGTATACCACGGAGATTCCGGTAAGAATCAGGAATATCCATCCCAGTTCCTGTGCAGCTTCGGGCATCAGGTACATGGCTATGCGGAAACATCCGTAACCTCCCAGTTTCATCAATACACCGGCATGGAGCATGGATACGGCAGTCGGTGCGGAGGCGTGACCGTCGGGGCTCCATGTGTGGAACGGGAACAGAGCGCCCAGCACACCGAAACCGAGGAAGGTGAGCGGGAACCAGATACGTTGCTGTTCGATGGGAATATTGTGCATCTGTGCTATTTCCAATAGGTTCATAGAGGTGGCTCCGGCACCGTAGTAGATACCCAGGATACCGATAAGCAGGAAGGCGGAGCCGCCCATCAGCATCAGTGTCAGCTTCATGGCAGAGTACTCCTTGCGTCCCGACCCCCATACACCGATAAGCAGGTACATGGGAATGAGGGCAACTTCGTAGAACATGAACATGGTGAACAGGTCTATCGAGATGAAGAACCCGAACACACCGATGGAGAGGAAGGTGAACCAAAGGAAATATTCTTTAGTCAGCGGTTGCAGCCTCCAGGAGGCGAATGTTCCGGTAAAGACAATGATGGCCGAAAGCAGCAGCATGGCTACCGAAATACCGTCTACTCCTACCGAATAGTGGATGTTGAGTGCAGGATACCAGACCATGTCAGCACGGAACAGCATTTCATCCGTGGCACCAGCGTGGCGTGCATTGAGGTACATCACGGTCAATGCTGCAGAAAGAACCAGCAGAGCCGATGCACCGGTCACCATCACCGCGCGTATTTGTGCGATGTTGCGGCTGAGCCAAAGACCCAGCAACATCAGCAAGGGGATGAGTACGAATAATGATAAAAAGTTCATCTTTATATTTACGATTTAACGATTTACGATTTACGATTGAAAAATCTCGGGTTATAGCAATAGTAGCAGTATCAGTGCCAGCGTGCCCAGCAGGAATACAAATGTATATTGCTGGATGCGTCCGCTCTGCAGACCGCGTATCTCGTCACTGGTGGCATCGGCGCCCCAAGCAAGGAAGTCGAAGAAGCCGTCCACTACATGGCGGTCCCACCAGGCGATGGGGCGGCAGATGCAGCCGAAGATGATGCGGTGGGTGATGAACTGGTAGACCTCGTCCAGATAGAAGCGGTGGTAAGCTGCTGTCCACAAGCCTTTGAAACGGTGTGCCAATGTATCGGCAACGGGCTGTCGGCTACCTGCATAGATGTAGGTGGCAATGGCTATGGAAACCACCGCTACGGCGATACTTGTACCTGCCACACTCCAGTCCAGATGGATGTTATATGCTTCACCGTTGGAACTGATGAAGTGTCCGAAAGGAATGAAACCGGCAACTATCGTAACCACAGCAAGGAGCATCAGGGGCAGGGTCATCGCCAGAGGACTCTCGTGGGGGTGAGGCATGTGGCTGTCGCCCCCATCGCTTGCCGACTTTTGCCCCGGCTCTGAGCCGGCCCAAAAGATACCATAATAAAGACGGAACATATAGAATGCTGTCATACCTGCAATCACTGTCATAATCCATCCCATGATGGGGCTGAACTGGAAGCATGCCGTCAGGATTTCATCTTTGGAGAAGAATCCGGAGAACGGAGGAATACCTGCAATGGCAAGGCAAGCGATGAGGAACGTGATATGCGTAATGGGCATATACTTCCGCAGTCCACCCATGGCAGACATCTCGTTGCTGTGTACGGCATGGATGATGCTACCCGCTCCGAGGAACAGCAATGCCTTGAACATGGCGTGTGTGAACAAGTGGAACATGCCTGCCATGTAGCCCAGTCCCCCTTCGTGTGGGTCGGCTGATGTACATACACCCAGCGCCACCATCATGAAACCGATTTGGGAGATAGTGGAGAATGCCAGTACACGCTTGATGTCGCTCTGCACACATGCCACACTGGCGGCATAGAATGCCGTGAAGGCTCCTACGTATGCTACGATGTGCAGCACGCTGGGAGCATATTCTATGAACAACGGGAACATGCGTGCCACCAGATAGACACCTGCAACCACCATTGTGGCGGCATGAATCAGTGCACTGACCGGCGTAGGACCTTCCATGGCATCGGGCAGCCAGATGTGCAACGGGAACATGGCACTCTTTCCGGCACCACCGATGAACATCAGTCCCAAGGCAAGCGGAATCATTGCCGCACCGCCCTTTGCCAGCGCCATCTCATTAGGGCTGAAGGTGTATGTACCGGCATAATACCCATAGACGAGGATACCTATAAGGAATCCCAGGTCAGCAAAACGGGTCACGATAAAAGCCTTCTTCGAAGCGGCAATAGCCGCCGGCTTCGTATAATAGAAACCAATCAGCAGATAGGAGGACACGCCCACCAACTCCCAGAACAGATACATCTGGAAGATATTCGTTGCTACTACCAGTCCGAGCATGGACATGGTGAAGAGCGACAGGAAGGCGTAGTAACGCTGGAAACCGCGTTCGCCCTTCATGTAGCCGAAAGAGTATATGTGTACCAGCAGCGAAACGGTACTGATGACCACGAGCATCATAACCGAAATCGGGTCGAGTAGGATACCCATGTCGATACTGAGGCTTTCTGTGAAAGGCAGCCATTTGAAGTTATAGGGCATCAGCGCCTCGTACGTACCATCGGCAAGGCGGGGAGCGCTGAAGTACATTCCTGCGGTGAGATAGGAAAGCACTGCGACCACACCCAGTGCCGCAGTTCCGATAAGGCCGGCAGTGCGGTGTGACATCCATTTACCTCCAAGTCCCAGAGCGAGGAAAGAGAGGAAAGGGAGTAGAAGGATTAATATTGTATATTCCATATATACTATGTTTATCAATTATTACTATTCAAGAAACATCGCTTGGCGATTCTTGCTCTTACCACTTCATCTCATCCAGTTTGTTCACCTGGATACTGCGGATGTTGCGGTAGATGTTAATCATGATGGCAATGGCTACAGCCGTTTCGGCCGCCGAGATGGCGATGGAGAATAAAGAGAAGAAATATCCTTCCAGTCCTCCGGGGAATAGGAAACGGTTGAACACCGCAAAGTTGATGTCCGTGGCATTCAGAATCAGCTCGATGCTGATAAGTATCGCCAGCGTGTTGCGGCGGGTAAAGAACCCATAGATGCCTGCGAAAAACATGATAGCCGAAACTATCAGATAATATTCCATGTGTATCATAATTCTTATCTTTTACGTGCTATTAATAATCCACCTACGATACATGCCAATAACAAGATGCTGACAGCTTCGAAGGGAAGCAGATAACCATACTTGTCACCGCTCAGCATGTGGTGACCGATGGTCTTGATGTTGACCTCCAAAGGTTCCACGTCGGTGGTGGCAATGAACTTATGCTTCAAAGTGATGAATACTACGATGATGGCACCGCCCACGGTGGCACCCAGTCCGGCAAGGAACCTGCTACGCTTTAACTTCTCGATGACATCGCCTTCGCCACTGGTAAGCAGTATGGAGAAGACGTAGAGCACTACGATACCGCCGGCATAGACCATAATCTGCACGGAACCGAGGAAGGTGTAACCCAGCAGAAAGTAGATGCCTGCCGTACCGAAAAGTACGAACAGCAGGTAGGTGGCCGAGCGCACCATGCGGTGGGTCGTTACCGTCAAGATGGAAAATACGGTGATAAAGGCCGCAAGGAAGTAGAATACTACTGTTTCAAGAGTTATTTCCATGTTGTTTAATTACAAGTTACTATTAACGAATTACTTTGTTGTCTCTTCTTTGGGAGCAGCGGGTTTCTTTTTTTCTTCTACATGGCTGCCCGGACGGTTCAGCGTCATGACCAGTTTCGTGCGGTCGAACACTGCATGCTCAAAATCCTGGTCGAACGTGATGGCATCGTGAGGGCAGGCATTCACACAGAGTTGGCAGAACATGCACGAACCGAGGTCGTATTCGTACTTAACCAATATCTTCTTTTTCTTGCCGTCTTCCGTTTCAACCATCTCGCCGGTCACCTTGATAGTGTCGTTGGGACAAGCCATCTGGCACAAGCCGCAAGCTACACACCGATGTTCATTTTTATCATTATGGGGCATGGTCAGCGTGCCACGGAAACGGTCGGAGAGTTTCAATGTCGAACGGTTTTCCGGATATTGTTCGGTAGTCTTTCGTCGGCAGAATACGGTCATGGTTGTCTTCATACCCGTCAGCAGAGAAGTGACGCCGTGTATGAGTCCGCCGATATAAGAGTTCTTTTCTTTCATTACTTTTGCCTTTATTAAAATTATCCGCAAGGAAATCTTGCTCCGGCGCTACGCCGGTTAGAAATGCAATTTAAATACTACAATTAATACCATCAAAATCAAGTTCACCATAGAGATGGGTACCAGGTACTTCCACTCCAGATTCAGAATCTGGTCAATACGCAGGCGGGGGAAGGTCCACTTTATCCACATCAGCAGGAAGACTACGAAGAAGGTCTTTCCGAAGAACCATACAAATCCCGGAATGTAATCCATCACTGCGTTGAAGCCGTCCAGGCCTACGATGTGTAGCGGCATCCAGCCTCCCAGGAAGATGGTGGCTGCCACGGAGGCTACGATAAACAGATTCAAATATTCTGCCAGATAGAAGAATCCGAAGCCCATACCGCTGTATTCCGTATGGTATCCGGCAGTCAACTCGCTTTCGGCTTCGGGCAAGTCGAAGGGACCGCGGTTGGTTTCCGCATTTCCGGCAATGAGGTAGATGATGAAGGCTATCAATGCAGGGATATGTCCCTTGAAGATGAACCAGCCGTCAGCTTGTCCTTCTACTATTTCGGAGAACTGCATGGTTCCCATCAACACTACCATTGTCAGTATGCTCAATCCGCAGGACAACTCGTAGCTGATAATCTGCGCACCGCTTCGCATGGCTCCAATCAGCGAGAATTTATTGTTGGAACTCCAGCCTGCCAGCAGGATACCCACTACGCCGATACTCGATGCAGCCAGCAGGAAGAACACTCCTACATTGAAGTCCAATACCTCCAATCCCTTGTTGATGGGCAGGCAGGCAAATGTCAGGAAAGAAGCGATGATTACCATGAACGGTGCCAGATTGTAGAGGAACCGGTCAGAGAATTTCAAATCAATGATTTCCTTTGTCAACATCTTGATGACGTCGCAGGGCACTTGGAGCAATCCCCATTTCCCCACGCGCATCGGACCGAGGCGGCATTGGAAGAAGGCGCATATCTTACGCTCCATGTAAATCAGGATGATGGCAAGCACGGCATACATCAAGATGATGCATACGCCAATCACCACGCATTCGAGGAATATTGCCAGACCTTCCGGCATCAGGGAAGTCAGCATCTGGTGTATCCAGTTGGTTACTATACTAAAGTCAAACACGTTGTTCATTTACTATTTACAATTTACTATTTACAATTTACGAGGCGCTTTTTGATTTACAATTCACAATGTACAATTTACAATTTGGCTGCGCTGTAATTCCGCATGGTAAATTGTAAATTGTCAAATCGTACATCCCTTTACCTGTCAATATCTGGTACTACATAATCCAATGTTCCGCCAATGGCAATAAGGTCGGCGATTTTAGCTCCGCGGCAAATCGTATTTACGGTCGATACCAATGGCAAGCCCGTACTGCGGAAGTGCAGGCGGTAAGGCGTCTTGTCGCCGTGGCTTTCGAGGAAGACGCCGAATTCACCGCGGCTACCTTCTACGGCTGCATAATAAGTGCCTTCCGGTACGCGGATAATAGGTTTCATCTTTTCCTGGTAGGCTCCTTCCGGGATGTTGTCTATCAGTTGCTCGATAATTTTCAGGCTCTCCAGAATTTCATCCATACGGATAAGGTAGCGTGCCCATGAATCGCCTTCGGTGCGGATGACTTCTTTAAAGTCCACCTTGTCATATACGGCATATGGCATACGCTTACGCACGTCGCAGGCCCATCCGCTGGCGCGTCCGGTGCCTCCGGTAGCTCCAAAGGCGATGGCATCTTCCCGTGAGAGTATACCCACACCTTTCAGACGTTGCTGGGCAATGATGTTCCCGGTGAATACGTCGTGATATTCGTGTAGGATACCGCGGAGGTAGGGGATAAACTCCTTCACTTTCTTTACGAAGCCGGGAGCAATGTCTGCCTGCACGCCACCGATGGTGTTGTAGTTCATGATGAGGCGTCCACCGCAAGTTTCCTCAAAGATGTCGAGTATCTTTTCGCGGTCGCGGAAACCGTAGAAGAAGGCCGTTAATGCACCCAGGTCCATAGCAAGACAAGAATAGAACAGCAGGTGAGAGTCTATTCGCTGCAACTCGTCCATGATGGTACGTATGTACTGCACGCGTTCGCTTACTTCCACGCCCATTGCCTTTTCGATACACATGCACAAGGCATGGCGGTTCTGGTGTGCGCCCAGGTAGTCCAGACGGTCGGTCAGAGCCAAGGTCTGCGGATAGGTCAGGCTTTCGCACATCTTCTCGATACCCCGGTGGATGTAGCCGCAGTTGGCATCAATCTTGTCGATGATTTCACCCTCCAATGATACACGGAAGCGCATTACGCCGTGGGTGGCCGGATGTTGGGGACCGATGTTCACCACATATTCCTCATCACCGAAAAGTTGCATCTCCTTATTCTTGATGCTACCGTCGGGATTCAGCTCCAATTCCATGGTAGTGTCCACCGTTTCTTCGTTGTCCATACGCAACGGATTATCTTTTTCCGGCTCATTGTCTTTACGCATGGGATAGCCTACCCAGTCATTGCGCAGATAGAGTCGGCGCATATCCGGATGACCGATGAAAACGATGCCGTAAAAGTCGTAGACTTCGCGCTCGTTGAAATCCGCAGCTTTCCAGATATCGCTGACGGAAGGAAGTTCGGGATGTTCCCGGTTTAGAGTGGCGGTGCGTACCGCTATCCGTTCGCCGGTAACAATAGATTCCAACAGATAGACTACACCGAGTCCGCGGGGGGTGTCCGGTGCGTCTTTCTCGTCGGGTATTCCCCAATCCATACCGCTGAGGCATTCCAGGAAGTCCATTTGTTTCTCTTTCCGCAGACGCAGCATTTCGTCGTGCAGGACTGAGGGCTCTATGTATTTTATTTCCATATTTTTAAGTACTGATTAGTGGTTCTCTTCTTTTCTGTTTACTCCACCGAAGTATTTCTCTATTTTCACTTTACGCTGCAATTGCATCATGCCGTAGTAGAATGCTTCCGGACGCGGAGGGCAACCGGGAATGTAGACATCCACCGGCAGAATCTTGTCCACACCGTTCACCACGTGATAGGATTTCTTGAACGGGCCTCCGCTGACGGCACAGCCGCCTACGGCTACTACATATTTCGGATCGGCCATCTGGTCGTAAAGACGTTTCAGAACGGGAGCCATCTTGTTGGTTATTGTTCCGCAAACCATAATCATGTCTGCCTGGCGCGGACTGGCACGGGCTACCTCGAACCCGAAGCGCGCCATATCGTAGCGGGCTGCGCCGAGGGCCATGAATTCGATACCGCAACAGCTGGTTGCAAACGTAAGAGGCCACAGTGAGTTGCTGCGTCCCCAGTTGACGAAATCGTCCAGTACGCCAAGGGCGACATTGGCGCCTCCGGCATTAAGTTCCCGAACCAGTTTCTCCAACGTTTCGTTGTCTGTAAACTCCTCATAAGGGATAGATTTAATTTTCGGCTTCTTTGTTACTTCCATTCCAAAGCTCCTTTCCTCCAGGCATAAGCAAGGCCCAGAATCAATATAATCAGGAAAAATAAAACACTGAAAAGTCCTGCCACGCCAAGTTCGCGGGTGATGACTGCCCAAGGGAACAGAAATACCGTTTCCACTTCGAACATCAGGAACAAGATGGCAAACAGATAGTAACCTACCCGGAATTGCATCCACGATTTACCGCGGGTAGGGATACCACACTCGTACGGCTCCATCTTCTGTGCATTGTACGAACGGGGTGCTATCGCATTGGAGAGCGCGATGACGATACCCACGAAAGCGATTGCCGTCAATAAGACGACCACTAACAAAGTAAAGTTCATAAACCTGATAAGATTTTAGATATATAATAATAGATACATCGCACCGGAGGACAAAACCTCTGATTTGTTGTCCGGCGAGGTCAGGGGCAAGCGTCTGCGCTTGCAGGCCTTCTAAATGATAATCTTTCTTAGCCCGAACACGTAATAATTCGCGTCGGGTACGGGATGAGGAGACAGATTCAACAAACGGTCGCATTCCGGTGCATAGGCATGCTGCTGCATCTTGTAGATGTACATGCGCAGGAGTACGCTTTTGTTGGTTGGTACTTGCGTATGGTCCACATGTTCTATGCAGAGGGAGTTTGGTGAAAACAAGTCGTAGAACTTCTGGACTGCTTGTTGGGTGGTAGGAGCTTGTGACAGCGTACAGCATTCTGCTTGTCGGGTGGCAGGAACGCACAAAATATCTGCAGCTCCGGTTGCACTGTCGTGCAATAGGGCTGCAAAGATTATGATTAAACAGTATTTAATGCATTGCTTCATACCACAATTCTCTCTTTCAAGGACGCAAAGATATAATAAGTATTGTTCAATTTGCTATCCCCGCATAACAAAAAATGATTATTTTTACACTTTTTATCCTAAATCAATTCCGTTTCCAGAAATCCGGTGTGAAAAGCAGCAGTACGGTAAATAACTCAAGACGACCCAGAAGCATTAAAAAGGATAACAGCCATTTAGCTGCATCGGGCAGGGCATTCCACGAATAGGCAGGTCCGGTTTCACCCAATCCGGGTCCCATATTACCGATACTGGAAATAACGCAACCCAACGATTCCGCAGTTCCTACTCCCATAGCCATCATCAGCAATGTACTGACGATGATGATAATCAGGTAGATGAAACAAAAAGCCAGTACGGTGGAGACTATGGAGGGAGGTATGACCTGCTTGTTTATCCGAATCGGAAGAACTGCATTGGGATGTAGGATATGCTTGAACTCATTTCGCGATACTTTGGTAAGAATCACCATGCGTATGCATTTCAGGCCGCCGGTGGTACTGCCTGCGCAAGCTCCCATCAGCATGATAATGGTAAACAGTCCCCAAAGTACGGGTGTCCATTTCATGTAGTCGTCTGTTGCAAAGCCGGTGGATGTCTGGAGGGAAATCACCTGGAACAGGGATTTACGGAAGGATTCTTCCATTCCCATGCGACTGGTATAATAGAGTACGAGCGCTATGATGGCGGTAAAGAGTATGACTGAACCGAAATAGAATTTCAGTTCGGCATTGCTGATGAACTTCTTGAATTTCCGGTTGACGAACAATAATAATAAGGTGAAGTTGATGCCGGAGATGAACATGAAGATGGAGATGACATATTCTATGTAAGGGGAACTATAGTGGGCGACGCTTGCCTGCTTGGTGGAAAAGCCGCCGGTGCCGGTAGTGGCAAAAGCATGACAGATGCTGTCGAACCAGTCCATACCTCCAAGCATCAGCAGGCCGACAAGCAGAGCGGTTATGCCGGCATAGATACTCCAAATCCATTTGGCGGTGATACCGATACGGGGATGAACCTTGTCATGTGTAGGGCCGCTTGCCTCGGCGGCGAACACCTGCAGGCCACTGACTCCGAAGATGGGAAGCACTGCAATGGTGAACATGATGATTCCCAAGCCGCCAATCCACTGTGTCATACTGCGCCAGAACAGTATTCCATGAGGAAGTGACTCGATGTCGTCCAAGATGGTGGCACCCGTACTGCTGAAACCGGACATGGTTTCGAAGAATGCATTGGCAATGTCGGGTATGTATCCGCCTATATAGAAAGGCAGCATTCCGAAAAGAGAGAATGCCACCCAGGCAAAGCTGACCAGTACATATCCGTCACGGCGCGTCAGTTGCCGTTCGCCTCCCTTGCCGAGAGCTGCCAGCAATAAGCCTACCCCTGCTGTGATGCCTCCTGCTTTCCAGAAATCGAGCATATCGCTTTCTCTGTAGTAGAAGGACACGCCCGAACAGACCAGAAACATGACTGTTTCCAGCAATAGCAGAATACCGATAATCCGTATGATTGTCTTGAAGTTAATCATTTACCAACTACTCATTCTCAATTAGTTAAAGTATTTTTCGATTTTCTTAATCATCATGTTCAGGCAGAATACCACTACATGGTCACCCGGCTGTATCAGGGTGTTACCCATAACCACAACGCCTTCCCCCTGGCGGATAAGTCCGCCGATGGTGGCTCCTTTCGGGAGGCCGAGGTCTTTTACCGGATGTCTGGTAATCTTCGAGCCGGCCTTAACGGTAAATTCCGCTACATCGGCATTGGCAAAGGTCAGGCATTTCACGTTGCTGACGTCCGCATCCAGCATCATCTGGTAAATGTGGCTGGCAGCAATCATCTTTTTGTTGATGACGGTGCCGATGTCAAGGCTTTCGGCCATGCCTATGTAGTCGATGTTCTCCACTTCCGCTACGGTTTTGCTGACTCCCATGCGTTTGGCGGCAAGGCAGGCCAGAATATTGGTTTCCGAGTTGCCGGTCAAGGCAACGAAGGCTTCCGTATTCTTCAGCCCCTCTTCCACAAGTAAGTCCATATCCCGCCCGTCGCCGTTGATAATCATGGTGCGGTCGTCAAGCAGCTCGGTCAGGCGGTTGCAGCGGTTCAGGTCGTTGTCCACGATTTTCACCTGCATGTAGTCCGGGACGTATTGGGCGGTGCGTACGGCAATCCGGCTTCCACCCATAATCATCACGTTGCGTACATCGGCATAATCTTCCTTGCCGGCTATCTTGCGGATGTAGGGGACGTATTTCCTTGTGGTGGTAAAGTATACGATGTCATGTAGCTTGATGGTATCGTCACCACGGGGAATCAGTGTCTCGCTTCCCCGTTTGATGGCTACCACGTGATAGGGCAGCTCCGGTCCGCCCAACTGGTGGAGGGGGATGTCCAGTATCTCGGCTTTTTCGCGCATCTTGGTGCCTATCAGTATCAAGGCTCCTCCGCAGAACTCCCACCATTGGCGTACCCAGCTCATGCGGATGGAGGACACGATTTCTTTGGCGGCAAGCATTTCCGGGTAGATGAGTGAATCGACGCCCAGCTTCTGGAAAAATTCCTTGTTTTTGGGCAGCAGGTATTCGTAGTTGTCAATACGGGCTACGGTCTTCTGTGCTCCCAGATTGTTTGCCAGCATGCATGCGGTCATGTTCCGGCTTTCATCGGGGGTGACGGCTATGAACAAGTCTGCCTCTCCCACTCCCACTTCTTTCAAGCCTTTTATGGAGGTAGGGGAGGCCGTAGCCGTCATCAAGTCAAAGTTGGAGTTCAGTGTGCTCAACTTGTCTTCGTTGTCGTCCATCAGAATGATGTCCTGCTTCTCGCGGGACAGCAATTTGGCCAAGTGTGTGCCTACTGCGCCGGCACCTGCAATAATTATTTTCACTTTCTTTATGGAAATGAAGAATGAGGAATGAAGAATGAAGAATTTGCCATGCGGCGTGCTTGCATCGCGTAGCTGAATTCTTCATTCCTCATTCCTCATTCTTAATTAATAATGTATAAATTCCTTCTTCGTCCATTTCGCAAAGATGATACAACTCTTGTATGGTGCCGTGTTCTATGAAGGCATCGGGTACACCGATACGCTTGATATGGGGAATATAGTCATTGTCTGCCATGAACTCCAGTACGGCACTGCCCATTCCTCCTTTTTTGACACCGTCTTCTATAGTGACAACATGCTGGAAGTTGAGTCCTACCTCGTGCAGTAGCGCTTCGTCGAGCGGCTTGAGAAAACGCAGGTCGTAGTGGGCTATGGAGATTCCTTTGTCCTTCTCCGCACGCTCTATGGCACGTGCGGCTACGTTGCCTATGGGACCGAGGCTGATGACTGCCAGGTCTTTGCCTTCTTTCAGTTTACGCCCTTTGCCTACGGGGATTTCTTCCAGCGGACATTTCCAATCCAGCAATACGCCGCGTCCGCGGGGATAGCGGATGACGAACGGACCTTGGTCCGGTAACTGTGCCGTGTACATCAGACGGCGCAATTCATGTTCGTCCATCGGTGAAGATATGGTCAGGTTGGGAATCGGACGGAAATAGGCCAGGTCGAAAACTCCGTGGTGTGTCGGTCCGTCTTCTCCTACCAGTCCGGCGCGGTCCAGGCAAAGTACGACGGGGAGGCGGAGCAGGGCGATGTCATGGATGACATTATCGTATGCCCGCTGCATGAAGGAGGAGTAGATGTTGCAGAAAGGCTGCATTCCTTCTTTAGCCATACCGCCCGAGAAAGTGGCTGCATGCCCTTCGGCAATACCCACATCGAAGGCACGGTCGGGCATGGTGTCCATCAGCTTGTTCATGGAGCAGCCGGTGGGCATGGCGGGGGTTACTCCGACGATTTTCGGATTTTCCTTTGCCAGTTCTACCAGCGTTTCCCCAAACACGTCCTGGAAAAGCGGAGGCAAATTGCTGGTGTCCGCCTTGAGGCGTTCTCCGGTTTCCGGATCGAACTTGCCCGGTGCATGCCAGATATCGGGATTCTTCTCAGCAGGTTCGAATCCTTTTCCTTTTACAGTGTGCAGATGCAGTATTTTCGGTCCCTGCATATCTTTGATGTCCCGTAGGACACGGGCTATGTTTTTCACATCGTGTCCGTTGATAGGGCCGAAGTAGCGGATGTTCATCCCTTCAAAGATATTCTGCTGTTGGGCGGCCATTGATTTCAGACTGTTGGCGAAGCGAATCAGCGCTTTGCGGCGGTCCTCGTTCAAAAGTCCCATTTTGAACAGCAGTCTGGATGTCTTGAAGCGCAGCTGGTTATAGCGGTTGCTGGTAGTCAGGTTGAAAAGGTACTGCTTCATGCCGCCTACACTTCTGTCTATCGACATATCATTGTCGTTGAGAATGATAAGAAGGTTGTTAGGGGTAGACGAAGCGTTGTTCAGTCCTTCGAAAGCTAGGCCGCCGCTCATGCTTCCGTCGCCGATGATGGCCACTACATGGCGGTCCTTTTCGCCTTTTTCGGCAGCGGCAACAGCCATGCCAAGGGCGGCGGAGATTGAATTTGACGCATGTCCGCAGGTGAATGTGTCATAATCGCTTTCCTCTGGTGAGGGAAAAGGACGAACTCCCTTGAATTTACGGTTGGTGGAGAATGCTTCACGGCGTCCGGTCAGTATCTTGTGCCCGTACGCCTGATGGCCTACATCCCAGACTATGCGGTCGTACGGAGTATTGAATACATAGTGCAAGGCAACGGTCAGCTCTACCGTGCCCAGGCTGGCAGCGAAATGTCCGGGGTTACACGAAACCTCCTTTATAATGTCTTGCCTCAATTCTTTACAGACTTCAGGAAGCTCTTCTACGCTGAGTTGGCGTAAATCCTCGGGAAATGTAATGGTGTTAAGCAAGTTATATGTTGTTGGTTCTGTTCTCATTTCTAATCTGAAGATTACAAAATGCAAAAATAGCAAAAGAAAACGGATGGCGGGAAGTTTTAGAAGGAAAAAAAGCCTCTTTTGTTCACTTCTGTTTTTGCTTTCTCTTTGCATACGCCACATTTCTCGTTCAGCCTGCCTATGGTTAAGGGAAAAGATGCCTGATAGTAAATCGTTCCTCCATGGAGAAAATATTGTTCCATCCTGGGGGAAAAATCGTTCCACCATGGTGGAACGATTTTTTCTCCATATAGGAATGATTTGGTGTTAGTAGACAAGGATATTAATCCTTCCAAAGATTGACTTTTATTCTCGCACGTGACCGTCTGTGATAAGAGCTGCTCTACACTTGATGTTTGTTGAAAAATGCAATTTTATAAATTATTTATTGCAACTTTTTAGAAGCTTTGGTTGTTGTTGATATAATATTATGTATATTGCGAAGTGGAATATGTCCTGTTTATCAATATGTTATACAATTCTGAATTGTATGTGATGGTATTCTTGGTTGTAATATGTGTCGGAATGGGGTGTAATCACGAATTGTTAAATGAATAAACAATGAATGATATGAAGAAAAAGCTTGACTTTAAAGTTTTGGCTATTATGGGCGTAGTGGTTTTTTCCGCTTGCGGTTCTGATAGCGATCTGTTCAACCCGGAAAAGGCGGCAGCTAAGAAAGAGGCACAGTATGCATCGGCTTTTGTGCAGAGGTATGGAGAAATTGCAGTTGATCAGGATTGGGGATTTGGGGTAACACCGACAACGCGTGTTGCTAACACTAATAGCAATCAATGGAAAGATTTTACGGAAGTACCGGGGAGTGTTACGGCTACAGAAAAAGAAGTGGTTACGGAATGGTTTAAAACATATCGGAATCCACAATCCATTGGGGGGGATTGGACCGACTTTTTTGTTCAACATGTAAGTGGCTCACACTCTAATATGGATTTTTTGGTTGCGGCATCAGATGACCATATCAATAATTTTAATGCTACTGAGGGGGCTATAATGCTAATGCAGAATAGTGGAACGTCTTCTTTTGGCTATAGGGCTTCTCTGGATGGTAAAATGCACTATAATTATACTATACAATATATTGAGGGTGCTTATTATGTGGGATTTGACTTTGAAGCTACCGGACAGAACCCAAATCAACAAGTGGCTGCAGATGGATATTATAGTGATTGGATTGTGAAGATCTCTCCGGCCGTATATACGAATGCGTACAGAATCATAGCAGAAGACCTTGGAGACAGTGATGATTTTGACTTCAACGATGTCGTGTTTGATGTAGCGACCAATGGAGGAGCAACTATCATTACCCTGCAGGCTGCGGGTGGTACTTTGCCTTTGTATATTGAGGTAGGCGGTGATAGCCGTGAAGTTCATGGACTCTTTGGCGTTTCTAATACTACAATGGTAAATACAGGTGCTGGGGCAACTAAGGCTCCGGTGATGTACAGAGTTGACGGTACCGGTGCCGTAAATATCAAAGTGGAAGGTCAAAATGCTGAAGTATATACACTGAAAGCGGAGATAGGCAAAGCGCCGCAGAAGATACGTGTAGAGACAAGATATGAATGGACTGCTGAACGTCAGGATATTAATGATAAATATCCAGGTTTTGCAGATTGGGTGGCTGATCCTACGGCTAATTGGTATTAATAGAATATATAGTATTTTTATTTAAGGCAGATGATATAATGAAAGGTTATATCATCTGCCTTTTTATGTTTCGACCGTTATATATTGAAATTTACTATCTTTGTGGCGTAGCAAGCAGTTGGTACATCATTTTTTTCGAGAAAGTGAATGGTTTATTTATTCCGAGCTTATGAATCTTTATACGCCTGTAGAAGTAGTTTCCAGTATGCCCCTTCTTTCGCAAGAGAATAATCTGTTGCTGATGGGTTCTTGTTTTGCGTCCGAGATGGGGCAAAGGCTGGCGGATGCCAAGTTCCGTTGTGACGTCAATCCTTATGGTGTGCTTTATAATCCGTTTTCCATTTCTGCGGCATTGCGTGAAATCATTGCGGGCAGATGCTACAATGAAAACGATATTTTCCTCTTTCATGAACTTTGGCACAGTGCCATGCATCATGGTAGCTTTTCCTCAGTCTCTGCAGAGGAAACATTGGCAGGCATTAACGGGCGTTTGAAAAGCGCCCATGAAAGGCTGGACCGGTTGGATTGTCTGCTGCTGACTTTCGGCTCTGCCTGGGTTTATGAAAATAAAAAGACGGGAACTGTAGTTGCCAACTGTCATAAGCAACCTGAGTCCTGCTTTACCCGCCGTATGCTTTCTGTCAGTGAAATAGTATCTGACTACACCTCTTTGCTTTCCGGCTTGCTGGCGCGGATTCCCCGGTTGAAAGTGTTGTTCACCGTCAGCCCCATCCGCCACGTGCGTGACGGAATGCATGCCAACCAGCTCAGTAAAGCTACCTTGCTGCTTGCCGTGAACCAGTTGCAAGCCACTTTCCCAGAACATGTTTTCTATTTTCCGGCTTATGAGTTGCTGCTCGACGAGCTTCGTGACTATCGCTTCTATGCAGAAGACATGGTGCATCCTTCCGAAACGGCCATTCGCTATGTCTGGGAACGGTTTACCCAGTCGTGCATCTCTGCCGATGCGTTACGGATTATGGAAGAAAGTGAAAATATCCGTAAGATGTTGTTGCATAAGCCATTTTATCCCGCTTCAGAAGAGTATAAGCGTTTTTTAGGACAAATTGTGTTAAAAATAGACCAACTTAACGGAAAATACCCGTACTTAGATTTCCAAAAAGAGAGAGAAATATGTCGTATTCGATTGAAAGCATAACCGAAAGTATTGGCGCACGGCGTATGGGAAACGCGCCGGCTACCATAGACTGGCTGCTCACTGACAGCCGTTCCCTGAATTTTCCTGAGGAAACATTATTCTTTGCCTTGACCACCAAGAGGAATGACGGTGCGCGCTATATTGCAGATTTATATGCCCGTGGAGTACGTAATTTTGTGCTTAGCGAAGAAAGCTTTAGATTAATGGACAATGGACAATTGACAATTGACAATGCTATGCAGCGTGATGATGCGCAGTCAATTGTCAATTATCTCATTGTTCCCAACCCGCTGAAAGCCTTGCAAAAACTGGCGGAACAGCATCGGAACCGGTTCCAGATACCGGTCATCGGTATTACGGGAAGCAACGGTAAGACTGTTGTGAAGGAATGGCTGCACCAGTTGCTCAGTCCGGAACGTGCCATTATCCGTTCTCCCCGCAGTTATAACTCCCAGATTGGAGTGCCTTTGTCTGTGTGGCAGATGAACGAACAGTCCGAACTTGCTATTTTTGAAGCCGGTATTTCCGAGCCGGGGGAAATGCGCGCTTTGCAGAACATCATCAAGCCTACCATAGGCATCCTGACCAATATAGGAGGGGCTCACCAGGAAAATTTCTTCTCGTTGCAGGAGAAATGCATGGAGAAGCTGACGCTTTTCAAGAATTGTGATGTAGTGATTTATAATGGTGACGATGAGTTCGTCAGCAACTGTGTGGCGAAGTCCATGCTGTCTGCACGTGAGATTGCGTGGAGCCGGAAAGATATGGAACGTCCTCTATATATAAGTAAAGTGGAGAAACGGGATGACTGTACTGTCATTTCCTATCGCTATCTGGATATGGACAATACGTTTACTCTACCGTTCATAGATGATGCTTCCATCGAGAATTCGCTGAACTGCCTGGCCGCATGCCTCTATCTGATGCTTCCTGCCGAACAGATTACAGAACGTATGGCAAGGCTGGAACCCATCGCCATGCGGCTGGAAGTCAAGGAGGGAAAAAACAACTGTCTGTTGATTAACGACAGTTATAATTCTGACCTTGGCTCATTGGATATTGCACTCGATTTTCTTTACCGCCGTTCGCAAAGTAAGGGATTGAGGCGGACTTTGGTTCTTTCGGATATATTGGAGACCGGTCAGAACACGCCGACACTTTACCGACAAGTGGCACAGCTGGTAAACAGCCGTGGCATTGAACGCATCATAGGTGTAGGAAATGAAATATCTTCCTGCGCTGCACGCTTTAATATAGAGAAGACCTTTTATCCGGATACAGCGGCCTTGATACGTGCCATTCAGCGTGGGGAACTTCGCCTTGAAAACGAAATAATTCTGATTAAGGGTGCACGTAAGTTCGGTTTTGACTCCTTGACGGAAGTATTGGAGAAGAAGGTGCACGAAACCATTCTGGAGGTTAATCTTGGAGCGATGATTGCCAATCTGAACTATTATCGTGGCAAGCTGAAGCCGGAAACAAAGATGGTCTGCATGGTGAAAGCCTCCGCTTACGGTGCAGGTTCTTACGAGATAGCCAAGACTTTGCAGGAACATCATGTCGATTATCTTGCCGTGGCGGTTGCCGACGAAGGCTCCGAACTCCGCAAAGCGGGCATCACTGCGAACATCATTATCATGAATCCTGAGATGACTGCTTTCAAGACCATGTTCGATTACAAGCTGGAGCCCGAAGTATATAGCTTCCATCTGCTGGACGCTTTGATTAAAGAAGCGGAAAAGGAAGGTATCACAAACTTCCCCATCCACATAAAGCTGGATACCGGTATGCACCGCCTGGGGTTTGCTCCGGAGGATATGCCCCGGCTGATAGAACGGCTGAAGGGACAGAATGCCGTGATTGCCCGTTCCGTCTTCTCGCATTTGGTAGGGAGCGATTCGCAACAATTCGACAGTTTTACACGCCGGCAGATAGAAATGTTCGAGAAAGCGTCCATGGAATTGCAGGAGGCTTTTCCGCATAAGATACTTCGCCATATCTGCAATTCCGCAGGTATCGAGCGTTTCCCGGGGGCGCAATTCGATATGGTGCGCCTGGGTATCGGCCTCTATGGTGTCAATCCCATAGACAATTCCATTATGAATAATGTGAGCACGTTGAAGACTACCATCCTCCAGATACGTGATGTTCCCGAAGAGGATACGGTGGGGTATAGCCGGAAAGGGCATCTCACCCGTCCGTCGCGTATAGCGGCTCTTCCCATCGGTTACGCCGACGGCCTGAACCGCCATCTTGGAAATGGACATGCCTATTGTCTTGTAAACGGCCAACGGGCAGCCTATGTAGGGAATATCTGCATGGATGTCTGTATGATTGACGTGACGGACATTGATTGCAAGGAGGGTGACAGTGTGGAAATTTTTGGTGACCATCTGCCTATAACCGTTCTTTCCGATGTACTCGAAACTATTCCTTATGAGGTGTTGACAAGCGTTTCTACGCGGGTAAAACGTATTTATTATCAAGACTGAAGATAGGGGGCAGGGATTAGGGATTAGGGATTGCGATAAAATTAATCCTTAATCCTTAATCCCTAATCCTTAATTTTCCTATCTTTGCACTATAATTAATCAGATATAACTATGACAAACTTACTTTTATTAGGCTTTCTGCCCAGCGGTTCCGAATGGATAATTATTGCATTGGTCATCTTACTGTTGTTTGGTGGTAAGAAAATTCCCGAATTGATGCGTGGTTTGGGCAAAGGAGTGAAGAGCTTCAAGGATGGCGTGAATGAAGCCAAAGAAGAGATAAACAAGGCTCAGGAAGATTTGGATAAACCGGCTGAAAAGAAATAAAGGAACAAGGGTATTTACTATTTGACAATTTACTATTTACTATTTGATACTCTGAGAAGTTCAGGAGTATGGGTAGGCTTGTTGCCTTTTCCACAGCGCAGCCCAAATAGTAAATTGTCAAATAGTAAATCCCCACAGCGCAGCCCAAATAGTAAATAGTAAATTGTCAAATAGTAAATCCCTTTATGTCAGAAAAAGAACTAACCTTTTGGGACCACTTGGACGAGTTGCGCCGAGTGTTGTTTCGTGTACTCGGTGTGTGGTTTGTATTGGCTATCGGTTATTTTATTGCCATGCCTTATCTGTTTGACAATGTGATATTGGCTCCTTGCCATAACGACTTCATTTTCTATGACTTGCTGCGCTGGATAGGGCAGAGACTGGACTTGCAGGATGAATTCTTTACCCAGGAGTTTCATGTGAAGCTCGTCAATATCAATCTTGCCGCACCGTTCTTTGTCCACATGTCTACCGCTTTCTGGATGTCGGTGGTAACGGCTGCTCCTTATATTTTCTATGAAATCTGGCGCTTTGTAAGCCCTGCACTCTATCCAAACGAGCGTAAAGGGGTGAGGAAAGCGCTGGGTATAGGTACGGTGATGTTCTTCATCGGTGTGTTGCTGGGGTATTTTATGGTCTATCCGCTGACATTGCGTTTCCTTTCCACTTATCAATTGAGCGCAGCCATCGAGAATCAAATTTCCCTGAACTCGTACATCGACAATTTCATGATGTTGGTGCTTTGCATGGGACTGGCATTCGAACTGCCGCTGGTGACATGGCTGCTTTCCCTGCTGGGACTGGTGCACAAGACCTTTTTGCGGAAATACCGCCGTCATGCTGTTGTCATCATTGTTATTGCCTCGGCCATCATTACTCCGACCGGTGACCCGTTTACCTTGACAGTAGTGGCGGTGCCGCTTTATCTGCTCTATGAGTTGAGTATCCTGATGATAAAGGATAAAAAGACTGATGATGAAGCGGAAGAAGTGGAGACAGAGGAATGATGGATTGTGAAGTAAAGGAATATTTTAGTATATTGCTGGAAGCCTGCCACGTTGAGGAAATCTCCTTGGACGTGGCCTATCGGCAATTGCGCGAGTTGCTGGAGCGTTTGTGCCGTACACAGATGTCCGACGGCAGCTTGCAGATGACAGACCTTTCTGCACGTATCAGTTTCGTGGCTTCGAAGGTCGGACTTTCCACCGTGGAACAGAACCGTCTGCATACCTTCCGGCTGACCTCCAATGCTATTCTGAACCGCCAGGCGGAACCGCAACGTGAACAGTTGTTGCGTGATGCCAAGACACTGGCATTCTTTGTCAAGCGCTTGACGGGGGAGGAGATACCTGCCGAACTTTATCGCCTGCTACCCCGTGCGGATGCCACCTATATAGTGGCACCGCCTGTCAAAGAGCGGATAAAGCGCATGCGCGTCTGTTTTCAGTATGCCGATGATACTTATTTATATGTACTGCCCGTAGACACTGTGGCCGATGAGCCGTTGCGTGTCCGTTATAATGTACCTCAGATTAATGAAGAGTTTGCAGAAACCTGCCGGATTCTGTGGCGGCATGCCCAGGTCAATCTGCTGGATGTTACGGTGGACGAAGTCGGTATACTCACCCCTTCCTTTATTATACTTGAGCCCGATTACTTGATAGACATCAGTTCGCTTGCCGAATGCTTCAAGGATTACGGGCATCATCCTGCCAACTATATTCTGGCACGGCTCCAGTCGCCAGACAATACCCGTCCGTTACTGTTGGGTAATATTGCCAACCTCTTTCTGGACGAATGGATTCATGCCAAGGAGGCACCCGATTATTTGGCATGCATGAAGAAGGCCTTCCGTTCTTATCCCATCGAGCTGGCAGCATGTGCCGACCTGCGCGACCGGGAGAAGGAAGCCGAATTCTTTTCCGATTGCAAGCGCCATTTCGACAATATCCACCGGACGGTGACAGAAACATTCCGTGCATCCGGCTATGAACTCGATAGGACTGATGCCGTGCTGGAACCCTCTTACATCTGTGAAGCATTGGGTTTGCAAGGGCGTCTGGACTACATGCAGCGGGATATGACCTCGTTCATTGAAATGAAGTCCGGTAAGGCGGACGAGTATTCCATCCGTGGTAAGGTGGAGCCTAAAGAAAACAATAAGGTACAGATGTTGCTCTATCAGGCTGTGTTGGAGTATTCTATGGGAATGGACCATCGACGTGTAAAGGCCTACCTGCTCTATACCCGTTATCCGTTGCTTTATCCGGCACGTCCTTCGTGGGCAATGGTGCGCCGTGTGATGGATGTGCGTAACCGGATTGTAGCCAATGAATATGGCATCCAGTTACGGAATAGCCCACAGTATACGGCAGAGCGCTTGAAAGACATCCATCCGGATACCTTGAATGAGCGCGGTTTGGACAATACCTTGTGGAAACGCTTCCTTTGCCCCTCCATCGATGCCGTAGCGCAACGCATCCGTTCGCTTTCGTCGTTGGAACAAAGCTATTTTTATACGCTCTATAACTTTATAACCAAGGAACTCTATACCTCCAAATCTGGAGATGTGGATTATGAAGGACGTACCGGTGCTGCCGCCCTCTGGCTTTCCACACTGGCTGAGAAATGTGAGGCAGGTGAAATTCTGTACGATTTGGCTATTTGCGAGAATCATGCGGCAGATACGCATAAACCGTATTTGTCCCTCAGAACGAAGCAAATGGTTGCTTCCCGGCAGGAGCGGGTTCTGCCCAATTTCCGCCAGGGTGATGCGGTGGTTCTTTACGAACGGAATACGGATACCGATAACGTTACCAACAAGATGGTGTTTAAAGGTAATATAGAGTGCATATCCGATGACGAGGTTTGTATCCGTCTTCGTGCCACCCAGCAGAATGCGGGTGTATTGCCTGTTGCTAGCCTCTATGCCATAGAGCACGACTATATGGACACCTCCTTTCGTAGCATGTATCTGGGACTTTCCGCTTTCCTTTCTGCCACCCAAAGACGGCGTGACTTGTTGTTGGGGCAGCGCTCTCCCGAATTCGATACTTCTTTGGATGCCGCTATTGCGACCGCTCCGGATGATTTTTCGCGGATTATTCTGAAAGCGCAGGCTGCTCGCGACTATTTCCTTTTAATAGGTCCGCCGGGTACTGGCAAGACCTCTCGCGCGCTGCGGGGCATGGTAGAAGCCTTTTACCGGGAGGGGAAACAGATTCTACTGCTTTCGTATACCAATCGTGCTGTAGATGAAATCAGTAAGGCGCTGGCTTCCATTGAGCCTGAAATAGACTTTATCCGTTTAGGCAGTGAGTTGTCTTGCGATGACTCATTCCGCCCGTATCTGATTGAGAATGTGTTGGAACCTTGTGCCACTCGGCGGCAGGTGCAGGAGCGCATTGCCCGTTGCCGTGTTTTTGTCGGTACGGTTGCCACGCTTTCTTCCAAGACCGAACTTTTCCGGTTGAAGACTTTTGATGTAGCGATTGTGGATGAGGCTACCCAAATTTTGGAACCACAACTGCTGGGGTTACTCTGTACCCGCAATCCCGCAGGCGCGGATGCCATCGGTAAATTTATTTTGATAGGTGACCATAAGCAGCTACCCGCAGTGGTCTTGCAGTCGTCCGAGCAGTCGGAAGTGTGTGACGAAGCTTTGCAGGCCATCGGATTGTATAATTTGAAAGATTCCCTTTTCGAACGCCTTTATAGGAATCTCTCCAAGGAAAGTGCCAATCGCCAGGCATCAACCTCTCATTCTTCATCTTTTATCCCTCATCCCTCCTACGACATGCTCTGCCGTCAGGGTCGTATGAATATCGAGGTAGCTTTGTTTCCTAACCGGGCTTTTTACGGTGGTCTGTTGGAACCGGTTGGTCTGCCGCACCAGCAGGGAGAGCTGACTCTTGCTCCTGAGCTGTGTGATTGTGAGTTTGCCGGCTTGCTGACTCGTCGTGTCGCTTTTCTGCCTGCCGCAGTCGAACCGCCGGCACAGTCGGCCAAGATGAACCATTCGGAGGCGCGGATTGTGGCACGGTTGGCAGCGGCTATCTATCGGCAGTATGCAGCTGTTTCCGGTTTCAACCCGGCTGTCACTTTAGGTGTCATCACTCCTTATCGCAGTCAGATAGCCTTGATTAAGAAAGAGATTGCTGCTTTGGGTATTGCTCCTTTGGAGGATATATTGGTAGACACCGTGGAACGCTTCCAAGGTAGCGAACGGGATGTTATTATCTACTCTTTCTGTGTGAACCGGGCTTATCAGTTGAAGTTTCTGGCAAATATGACAGAGGAAAACGGTACTCGGATTGACCGGAAATTGAATGTTGCCCTTACTCGTGCCCGCAGGCAGATGTTTATGACAGGAGTGCCGCAACTATTGAAACTTAATCCTATTTATGCCGAGCTCTTGTCTGTAGTTTGCCATTCGTAACCGTCTTATTTAGTAAATCTTAAATATTTTCTGCTTCTTTATAGAGTTTATTAATAACGCTGTGTGAGATAAACCATTATCTTTGCATCACGTTTTTTTCATAGAGATTTAGATTTAAGGTTAGAAGAATTGTGGAAGTCGTGAGACTTCCCTTTTTTTCATCTTAAATTGTGTTCCATTTACAGTTTTTTGTTTTTGACTGTAATTGAACGAAGAAAAGCCATTTCGTGAGAAAAGGCTTTTTTTGTGCGGAGTTTGCAAGGCATGTAATGCAGTTTGCAAACTCCGCATGATTCTGAATATCTATATAGAGACTTCTGATTAGTCCACTATAATCGGTTTGTACTTCGGAACCAGTGCCTTCATGATGCACCAGCCTATCAGGTAGGACACTGCACATACACAGAAGATGATGAAATATCCGGCAGGCTTGCCCTGGAATCCAAGAAATACCATTTGTGTCTTGTCGGCATAGTCGAACAGCAAACCGGAACTCATGTTGATAAGGAATGAGCTGATACCGCCCGCCATACCTCCGATTCCCACAATGGTGGCAATGGTGCTCTTGGGAAACATATCACCTACCACAGAATAGATGTTGGCCGACCAGGACTGATGGGCAGCGCCTGCAATACCTATGATGATAATCGGGAACCAATAGGCTTGTTCGCCAAATACTTCCTTGTTGCCCAATGGCTGTGCAAACAATGCCAATAGCGGGAACAGTGCAAAGATGAACATGGCCTGCATGCGTGCGGCGTAGGGGTTCTTACCGGTTTTGTTGATAATGATGGTGGGCAATTTCCCGCCATAGACGGACAACATCGTGATGGCATAGAGCACAAAGATAAGCATCTGTGCCGTGGGAGTATCTGAGGAGAATCCGTAAACGTCCGAAATGTATGCGGGTGCCCAGAAGAGGAAGAACCACCATACACCGTCAGTCATGAATTTGCCGAAAAATACAGCCCAGGTTTGCGGATATTTGAAACATTGCAGGAAAGAAATGCTCTTTTCATCCTTGGTTGTCGGAGTAGTCGCCTTTTTATCCTCCTCATTGTCTTTGTCTTGTTCTATATATGCCAGCTCAGCTGCGTTTACGTGTGGATTTTCATCAGGTTTCTTGTACATGAATATCCACAGTCCCATCCAGATGAAACCCAATCCGCCGATAACGATAAAAGCCATTTCCCAGCCGTTACCCACGCCCATGCGTTGGAAGTAGCGGGCCAGGGTAGGGATACACAATGGGGCTATCAGTGCTCCGATGGTAGAGCCGGCATTGAATATGGAAGTGGAGAAGGCACGGTCTTTCTTTGGAAAATATTCGGCAGTCACCTTGATGGCGGCAGGAAAGTTTCCTGCTTCACCGATGCCCAGTATGATACGGGCGGCAATGAAGTAGTAAACGCTGGTGATGGCTATGGTAGAGGCCAATGCACCGGTAGCGCTAATCATGTTGGCGGCATTTTCAATGCCGAGGGTCATTTCTGTGGCAAGTCCGCAGAGGGCGTGCATACAAGCGCCGATAGACCATACGGCAATGGCCCATAAATACCCTTTTTTCGTTCCCATCCAGTCGATGAAACGTCCGGCAAACAGATTGCCTAAGGCATAGACAATGGAAAAGATAGCTGTGATGTAGCCGTAGTGTGTATCGGTCCAGTGGAATTCGGGGGAGATGAAATCTTTCCAGGTCAATGAAAGAACCTGGCGGTCGAGGTAGTTGACGGTTGTCGCGAAGAATAGCATGGCGCAGATAATCCAACGGTAATTGGTCATCCGCCCTGCGGTGTTTTGAAATGTACTCATGATAATAGATTTATATTTTGATGCAAATGTAGGGGTTTGTGTGTTGTTCGAGGTGTAATATTGAGTAAAAAGGATGTAGAAAATGACAAAAATAGGCATGGATTATTTAAGTCCATGCCTATCGGACGTTGCAGGGCAACTTTATTTCATATCGATGTATTTGATTTCGTCTTTGTCGCTGTATTTCAGGTTTTCACCGCCCATACCCCAGATGAAAGTATAGTTGCTGGTTCCGGCAGCAGCGTGGATGGACCATTCGGGAGAAGTGATGGCTTGTTCGTTGTGCAGCCATATCAAACGTTCTTCCTGCGGTTCGCCCATCAGGTGACAGATAGCGTTGCCGGGTTTCAGGTTGAAGTAGTAGTAAGCTTCCATGCGGCGAGTGTGCGTGTGGGCAGGCATGGTATTCCATACAGAGCCGGGAGCCAGTTCCGTGAGTCCCATCTGCAACTGGTTGGTACCGCCGTCTTTCACTCTTTCCAGTACATCTTTCACAATCAGCTGGTTTACGATACGGTCGTTGCTGTCTTCCATTTTTCCATAATGGTCGGAGATGCCCAGTGCATATTTCTTGGGGTTGGCTTTCTGAAGCTTGGCATCGGTGGTAATCAGCTGAGTAACATAGGGCTTGTAGGCCGGAGCCGAGTTGATGTAGAACTTGGCGGGATTGGTTGCGTCGTTGCTCTTGAAAGTTACTTCCTTATTTCCGCAGCCTACGTAAAGGGCTTCCTTATACTTCATGGGGTATTCCTTACCGTCTACAGTAACCACTCCGTCACCGCCGGTATTGATGACACCCAGTTCGCGGCGTTCGAGGAAGTAAGTGATTTCCGGACCCAGTTCACGGAACACTTCCAACTTCAATGTCTTGTTCACCGGCATGGCGCCACCGTAAATCAATCGGTCGTAGAGGGTGTAGGTTACGTTGATTTCATCCGGAGCCATGACTTTGTCCATCATGAATCTGCTGCGTAGAAGTTCCGTGTCATAATGCTTCACGTCCTGCGGATGGCAGGCGGTCTGCACTTTGTAATTCACTTGGGCATTGGCTGCCATGGCAACTGCTCCCATCATAAATGCAAGTACTAACTTTTTCATAATTTGTTACTATTTAATTTTTAACTTTTAATTTTTGATTGATTTCTGGTATTTGATAATGGCACGACGGTTCATAATCATCAGGAACAATGTGCATAATACAAGGATACCGGAGCCTATCCATTTCAACGAGTAGGTCAGGTGGAAAATGACCCAAGCAAAGGGGCTGGATGCAAAGTCCAGTGCACCGCCTTCAAAGCCGGCGGGGATATTCACGGCAGCATCTTGTGTCTTCTCGTATACATCGTGGGCTGCTTGTGTGAAATAGGGGGCGAGGTCTGTTACGAAATAAAGACCGATGGTCAGTACAACGAGTCCGATGATGAACGTCTTTACTACATTTCCTTTCGTGATGGGCAGTACCAGCGGGAAGAGGTAGAACATTCCGGCCAGCGACGCCAGAGGCAGGAACTGGTTACCCGGCAGGATGACAGCCAGCAGTATGGTTACGGGAATCAGCAGCAGGGAAACCACCAGCGTTGCAGGATGGCCGATAACCAATGCGGGGCTCATACCGATGTTCAGGCCGACAGCACCTTTGAATTTTTTGGCAATCAGCTCGCGGGTAGCATCGGAAATGGGCTTCAAGCCTTCGATGAACAAAGCGGTGATACGCGGAATCAGCTCCATTACGGCGCCCATCTTGATACCCAAACCTAATATATAAGGTATCTTGTCTACCAGTTCCTGACCGTTCTTGCAAGACAAAGCACCGATACCGCAACCGACCAGAATACCCAGGAACAGAGGCTCACCCAGCAAACCGAATTTCTTCTTCATGCCTTCCGCATCAATGTTCAATTTGTCAAAACCGGGGATTTTGTCCAATGCTTTATTGATGACTACGGCAAATGGAACGAAACCTGCGCAGAAAGGCTGGGGAATGGAGATACCCTCCATCTTGTCGTAGAATCCCTGGAATTTGTCGGCGGTATAGTCGGCCATAATCAGGGTAATGATGTAGCAGATAATAGCGGCGAAGAAACCCCACCAGATATTGTCGCTGGCAAAATAAACGACTGCGCCGATAAATGCGAAATGCCAGTAGTTCCAAAGGTCGATATTGACCGTACGGGTCGTTTTCGTTAATAACATCAGAAGATTTACTCCCAAACATACCGGAATGATGAATGCACCCACCGATGTGTTATAGGCTACAGCCGCAGCTGCAGGCCATCCCATATCGAATACTTTCAACTGAAGACCGTAAATTTCAACGACTTGGCTCAGAGCAGGACCGAGGCTGCTGGTCAACAGCGCAGTGACAACTGACAGACCTACGAAACCGACACCTACCAGCAGACCGCTCTTTAGCGCCTTACTGAATTTGATGCCGATGCATACTCCCAAAATTGTAAAGATTATAGGCATCATCACTGCTGCTCCTAAGCCGATGATATAGCCGAAAACTTGTTCCATTCTCTTGTGATTTAATTAGGTAATTGAGTTTGTTTTTGCAATAGTATGAATTAAAAACCGGGTCAAAAATAAGACCTTTTCTCAATTAATCAAACTCGAAAAGCATAATTATTTAGTAAATGGGACAATTTTGGACGAAATTGGTCGTTATCGTGCACAAAATTGCTCGTTTTCGTACACGAAACCTCAATAATACACTCTCTGCATTGAAAAGTATACATAGGAAAAACAACAATTTTGGGTGGAGTGAACTTTAATACAGTTTACTGTGTTATTATAAGACATTGAAACAAACCGGACTATAATGATATATTTGATTTTTTTATTGGCAATAGGACTATTGGTCGGATGGAGCTTATGGAAAGCTCCATCCGATATTGATTTATGGGGAAAAGATTTAGAGGATTGATAGTTATATTGGTTATATTCTGAAAATTTAACTATATTAGCGCCCGAAAAGCATAAATATGGCGCTAAATCTGATAAAAAAGGATAAATCCCACTCTGTTGTAAGCATTAAGCTGGATGAGCAAGAGTTTCATAATATTTTTAAGGAATATTATGCGGCGCTTTGTTCTTTCGCGTTCCAATACATGGAGGATGCGGATATGTCAGCAGATATAGTACAAGACGTATTTGCCAAGTTGTGGCAGATAAGAGACGATTTCTTTTATCTTCATCAGGTGAAAGCTTTTCTTTATACGGCCGTACGTAACCATGCCTTGAACGAACTTGAGCATTCGAAGGTAGCTCATGAATACGAGCAAAAGATTATAGCCAAAAAAGCAGATGCTTTTTTTCGTGATGCGATTGTGGAAGAAGAGACTTTCCGGATTCTGTCAGAAGCTATAGAGAAACTTCCTACCCAAATGAGAGCCATCATGCAGTTGGCTTTGGAAGGTAAAAAGAATGCAGAAATAGCAGAGCGTCTCAATGTCTCTCCCGAAACGGTACATACTCTTAAAAAAGTGGCTTATAAAAAGCTTCGTGCATTCCTTACCGATTATTATTATTGCCTTCTGTTATTTATCTAAAAGCACATTTTTTTCTATTTTTTCAAAAAAAAGTCTTTATCGATTCACCATGTTTTTATTTTGGCTTGTATTATCATTAAAGATAGACTAAAACATGCCAAATTATGATAAAAGAGTACTTTCATATAGCTCATCTTATTTCCAGGCACCTATCCGGTGAAGTAACACCGGAAGAAAACCGTTTTTTGGATAAATGGCGCAAAGAGAGCAAAAGCCATGAGCAGCTTTTCCAAAAGATTTGTAGTGATGAACATTATGCACAGCACGAAATTCGTAAAATGGAGTTTGATTCGCAGGCTGGATGGAAAGGTGTCGAAGCACGTATCAAGAGGATGGAGCTCAGAAGGAGACATTTGAAACTGTTACGGTACGTTGCTCTTTTTATTGCACCGGTGCTGATATTGGTTTTTGCACTTCAGGATATTTCTGTACCCCATGTCATGGATGGCAATCAATTATTGGCTGCCCAGCAAATACTGCCGGGTGGAGCCAAAGCTATTCTTACATTGGATAATGGGGAAACGGTTTATCTGGATGAGAATGCCGATGGGCGGCAGTTGCAGTTGGCTGGTAAACAAATACAGATAGATTCGACGACCTTGAACTACAGCGCTGCAGACGGGCAGGTTGTGCAGTCAGCTTTGGCATATAATAAAGTTGAAGTGCCTCGAGGCGGTGAGTATACACTTGTTCTGAATGATGGTACAAAAGTACATCTGAATTCAATGAGCAGTCTACGTTTTCCGCTTACTTTCGAAGCAGGGAAGCGGGAAGTGGAATTGGCGGGAGAAGCTTATTTTGAAGTAAATAAGACCGGTCATCCCTTCATTGTATCGACTCAAGGTATGCAGATTGAGGTGTTGGGAACAACTTTCAATATTTCGGCCTATCCGGGTGAAGAATATCAGGCGACTCTTGTCAGTGGTTCTGTTAAGGTGGACACCGGGGAGGGACAGAGTCTTGTCTTAAAACCTTCACAGCAGGCATCATTAATTCCCGGGAGCGGGAATATACAAGTGCGTACAGTAGATACTGCCTTCTATACATCATGGGTGAAGGGAAAAATCAATTTTAAAGATCAACGGCTGGAAGATATTATGAGAATCCTTTCAAGGTGGTATAATATTGAAGTGGACTATTCAGACGAAGCGTTAAAGAACCTGCGTTTCGGTTGCTATGTGAACCGTTATGAGGAAATAGCTCCTTTCCTTGAGCTACTGGAAGCGACGGAAAACATACATGTCAAAATCAACGGTAAAACTATTATATTCTATAAATAACCATTTAATAATTTAATTATGACTAAGGAACAGAGCTACACCAGGTTTTGGGAAGGTAGTAAACGTATGTGGATTACATTCCTGTTTTTCAGTTTTATTATGATTGGCTTTGTGCAGGCCGCCAATACGGCGTTTGCCCAGACAACAGTTACTGTAAATGTGCAGGACGCCACTTTAAGTGACGTGTTATGGGAAATTCAACGCCAGACGGATTTTACTTTCATTTATAGTACAAATGACGTAAAGAATGTCAAGGTACGTAATTTGAGGGTCACGAATGGAAAAATCGCAGCAGTGCTGGATGAATGTCTTAAGAATAGCGGATTGGCTTATGTCGTAAAAGACGGGGCCATTGCTATCCGTCCAGCCAATGAAGTGAATGCTGTGAAGGCAGTAGAACAAGCTAATGTTATTTCCGGAACAGTGGTGGATGAGACCGGTGAGCCCGTCATTGGAGCCAATGTTTTGGTCAAAGGTACTACAAACGGCCAGATTACCGATTTGAATGGAGGTTTCTCTATCAAGGTGGAGCATGCATCGGCTACCTTGCTTGTCTCTTATGTTGGCTATGTTCGTCAGGAAGTGAAAGCTACTTCGGGTAAGATATTGAAGATTGTATTGGTGCCGGATGCAAATATGATGGAAGAGGTGGTTGTAACCGGTTACGGTACATTCAAGAAATCTGCTTATGCGGGTTCGGCTGCCAGTGTGAAGAATGAAAAGATTGCCGATGTGCCTTCCGTTTCTTTCCAGGATTTGTTGCAGGGAAATGCTACGGGTGTACAGTTTACTTCTGCTTCCGGCCAGCCGGGTTCTTCAGCTTCTTTGAGTATTCGTGGTATGGGCTCTTTCAATGCCTCCAACTCTCCGCTGTATGTTATTGATGGAGTGCCCGTTACTTCCGGTTCGATAAACTCCATCAGTTCGGATGGTGGTCTGGATGCCATGTCAACCGTCAACACTTCGGATATTGAGAATATTACGATTATCAAGGATGCCGCTGCTGCATCACTCTACGGTTCGCGCGCTGCGAATGGTGTGGTTCTGATTACGACGAAGAAAGGTAAAACCGGTAAGGCTTCTATCAGTTTGAAAGCCGATTGGGGATTCAGTGACTTTGCTATGGATTATCGTCCTACTTTGAGCGGAGCAGAACGTCGCGAATACATATACAATGGTATGGTGCTTGGACAACAGCGCAGCGGCAAATCGGATGCGGATGCCATAGCTTATGCTGATAAGAATATCGACAAATATGCTCCGGTTCCCTGGTGCGGCTATACGGATTGGGGAGATTATCTGTTCAAGAAAGGAAACCATTCCAGTTATGAGGCTTCCATATCCGGAGGAACCGACAAATTCAAATACTATTCTTCATTGTCCTATCTCAACCAAGAGGGCATTGTAAAAACATCGGGTCTGGAAAGAATTACCGGACGTTTGAATGTTGATTTTCAGGCTACGGATAAATTGAAATTCGGTGCCAACATCATGTTTACCAATCTGAATCAGGATGTATATAGTGAAGGAACCGGTTATACTGCTCCTTTCTACTCCAGCGTAAGCAAATTGACGCCTTCAGATCCGGTTTACAATGAAGATGGAAGCTATAACCAGGACTTGATTTCGTTGTCAAGAAGAAATCCCGTTCTTGCCCAGGAGTACAATTACCAGCGTGAGTATGTTACCCGTATGTTCAATACGATTAATGCCGAATATGAATTTATCAAGGACTTGAAGTTAAAGTCTATTTTGAGCTATGACTATAACATCAGTAAGGGTAAGGAATGGAAAGACTCCCGTACCTCCGACGGTGAGAAGAATAATGGTGGAGCCGAAAAGGCATATAGTGAATATAACAAGTTGGTGTGGTCAAACCAGTTGACTTACAAGACTACTATCCAAAAGGACCACAATTTAGATGCCCTTGTCGGATATGAAATCGATTCCAAGTACAATGATTTCTTGTCGGGATATGCTACTAACTTCCTGACTCCGATAAAGAATGACATTGCCAACGGGCAGACTTTGGAGAGCATAGATGGTTCTTCCAAGAGGTCAAGAATGGTTTCTTACATCACCCGTCTCAACTATGACTACAAGAACAAGTATTATCTGGGTGGGAGCTATCGTATGGATGGCAGTTCACGCTTGCACAGAGATAATCGCTGGGGAAGTTTCTGGTCTGTTTCAGGAGCATGGCGTATTATCGAAGAGGATTTCATGAAACCCACGTCCAAATGGCTGACCGATTTGAAACTCCGTGCATCCTACGGTGTGAATGGTACGTTGCCCTCCGACTTATACGGCTATATGGGCTTGACGAGCCTTAGTGGCGGCTATATGGAGAATCCTGCATTGATTCAGTCGCAGATTGAAAATAGGGATTTGGAATGGGAAACGAATTACAACTTGAATATCGGTCTGGACTTCGGCTTCTTCAACCGTTTGAACTTCACTTTGGAGTACTATACCCGTACTACTAAGAACCTTTTGATGGACTGTCCCGTATCTATGACTACCGGTTTCAGTTCCTATCTGATGAATATCGGTGAGGTGAAGAACCAGGGTGTGGAATTGGAAATCAATTCCAAGAACATTGTGTCCAAAGACTTTGACTGGTCTACCTCTTTCACCCTTTCGCACAACAAGAATAAGATTGTGAAACTGGACGGCGAACAGACCCAGATTATCAGCGGCTCGCAGATTCACATGATTGGCAAGTCCTACCGTACATTCTACATGATAGAATTTGCTGGAATCAACCCCGAGACCGGTGCACCTCAGTTCTATACCAACGACGTGGACGAGAATGGAAACTATATCAAGGAAATCACAGAGAATAACAAGGATGCCAAAGCCATTCCTCTGAAGAAACATGCCGAGCCCAATGTGACCGGTGGTCTCTCTAATACTTTGCGTTACAAGTGGTTCGATTTGAGCTTCATGTTCTCTTATCAGTTCGGTGCTTATGGATATGATAACTGGGCACAGAAAACAGAACATGGCGGCAAGGACTTTACTCTTAATATTCCGGCCTATTATCGTGACAATTGGAAGCAACCGGGAGATATCAGTAAATATGAAGTGTTTATAGAGAAGCCGGCGGTAGCCATGAATGGCGTTACCACTACCCGCCGCTTGCACAGCACGGACTTTATCCGTCTGAAAACGTTGACTTTCGGTGTGACCGTTCCTAAAACATGGACCCGGAAAATCGGCGTAAACAGCCTGCGCCTTTACGCATCTGCCAACAACTTGTGGACTTGGGCCGCTTACGATTTCTATGATCCGGAATCAGTCAGTGCAGGTACAGCCGGCTGGGGAACACCTCCTTTGAAAACAGTAACTTTCGGTCTTAATTTGAATTTCTAACCTCATAATAAAGAAACACAATGAAAGCATTAAAATATATGATGATGGGGATGTTGGTCAGCCTGACCGCCTCCTGTGGCAATGACTGGCTTGATGTTGAATCCAGTACAAAGATTCCGACTGAAACCGCCATACAGAATCTGGATGATGTGGAATATAGCTTGAACGGTATCTACGACGTGATGCGCAGTACCAACTATTACTCGGGCCGTATGATTTATTACGGAGACGTGACGGGTGACGATACGCAGTCCATAAAGACCGGAAAGCGTACCACCAGCTACTATATGCTGGACTATACAAAGGATTCCGGTCCGTCTTCCCACTGGTCTTATGCCTATAAGATTATCCAGAATTGTAATATCATTTTGTCTCAAATAGACGGATTGGATGTCAGTGAGGATGATACGGAATACTTCAACGACCTGAAAGGCCAGACCTTGGCTCTCCGTGGATTTGCCTTGTTCGACCTGACCCGTTTCTTCGGCTATCCGTATGCCAAGGATGGAGGAGCTTCTTTGGGAGTGCCTATTGTGACCGAAGTATCCAATACGGAAAACAAGCCGTCGCGCAATACCGTTGCCCAGTGTTATGAGGCAATCATCAAGGATTTGAAGGAAGGTGCTGACCTGCTGGATGAAGAATTCAACAAGGGTAAGATTAATAAGTGGGCGGCAATGCTGTTGCTGAGTAGAGCCTATTTGTATATGGAAGATAATCAGAATGCCTTGATTACGGCTGAAGCTGCCATTGCGGGAGCGGAAAAGAATAAGTACCGTTTGTGGACCAATGATGAGTATGGCACGATATGGGGAACTGATTTTGCCTCTTCCGATCCGGGAGAAGTCTTGTTTGAGTTGGTGAATCTGACAGTGGACGGCGTTGGCAAAGAAAGTGTGGCTTACCTTTGCTGGCAGGCGGGTTATGATGATTATTGCCTGACCAGTTCTTTCTATGAACTGATGCAGGAAGATCCGGATGATGTCAGAAATCAGGCATATACGGTTGTTCCTAAGACAAAGAGAGCTTACATAGCCAAGTATCAGCCGCAGAGCGGCAAGGCTGTGGAAGATTCCAATATTCCAGTACTTCGTCTGTCCGAACTTTATCTGATTGCTGCCGAAGCGGCTGTAAAGCTCAATAACAATGACAAGGCTGTAAAGTATCTAGATGCTATTGTCAGCCGTGCCAATCCGGAAAAGACCGTGCAGGGTAAGACGGTGACGTTGGATGATGTTCTGTTGGAACGCCGTAAAGAGTTGTTCGGTGAAGGACACCGTTTCTTCGACGCCCTTCGTAATCATCAGACTATCGTGCGCAAGGAGTCGACCAAGGAATTCCCGGAAATAGCCGAGACTTCACATCTGAAGATGGTGGATGAGAGCGTATCTTTTGATTGGAACTATTATCGTGTAGTATTGCCCATTCCTAAGGCGGAGATGAATTCCAATCCGAATATGCAGCAGAATCCGACTTATGGTGATTAATTCCAAAAAAGCGAGAATATGAAGTATCAGACTACTATTATAAAGTCTTTTTTTACTGTATTTATTCTAACCTTCATCAGTTCCGGCCTAAGTGCCGGAACTCTTGGTTTAGACGGTAAGAAGAAGGATAAGGAGAAGAAGGAGGAATTGTCGGCAGACGGACCTTATGTGATTTATGAACCGGACGGCAAGGTGTGCGTCATAAGTGTTACAGCCCAAGGGCAGATAGAAGATACGACTTATACGGTGCTTCCTCAGGATTTCACCCTTCATGTCACGGACCACAAAGGGCGTTATCCGTTTGATGTGAAGCTGCATCCGGTCAAACGTCCGGAATGGCAATACAGACAACCGGATAAAGTGTTTGTGATGTCTGACCCCCATGGCAAGTTGAATTGCGTGATGAGCTTGCTGCGAGGCAACAATGTCATTGATAAAGACTACCATTGGAGTTTTGGAACCAACCATCTGGTGGTTATCGGTGATATATTTGACCGTGGCAAAGATGTGCCGCAGATATTTTGGCTGTTCTATAAATTGGAGAAGGAGGCGGCAGATGCAGGTGGTCATGTTTCGTTTCTGTTGGGTAACCATGAACCACTTGTGACGGCAAATGATTTGCGTTATACCAAAGAAAAGTACAAGACATTGGCCCGAAAACTGGGTATGGATTATCCGGCATTGTTCGGTCCGGACACAGAACTTGGCAAATGGCTTGGTACCCGTAATACGATGCAGACCATCGGACCTAATCTGTATGTGCATGCAGGTTTGGGAAAGGAGTTTTATGACCGTGACTTGAATATTCCCACAGTGAATGAGGAAATGAGCCGTGCATTGTTCATGAGCAAGAAGGAACGTAAGGCCTTATCGCCTCTCACGGCTTTCCTATATGGTAATAGCGGACCTATCTGGTATCGTGGATTGGTACGGACGGATGCAAAATACCATCCATTGGCACAAGACTCCCTGCAACTGATGTTGAAACGTTATGACGTCGAACATATCATTGTGGGGCATACTATCTTTAAGGATATTTCCACTTTCTATGATGGACGGGTGATTGGAGTGAATGTGGATAACGAGGAAAACCGAAAGAAGAAACGTGGGCGCGCTTTACTGATTGACGGGAATACCTATCTTGTGGTAGGAGATAAAGGAGCGATGCGAAAATTGTTCTGAGGCTGTTCTCTTTCTGATTATTTTTTAGGCGTGGAAGTACGTGGATTTCACGGAGAGACAAAGAAAAACTCCGTGTTTTTCGCGTAATCCGCGCCTAAAAAATATCATAATGTAAATATGCACTCTCGGATAGCTGGGGGGGAGGGAGTGCCTTCTCAAAGAGCGGCGATAACGGCAATGTCCGTAGCATTGTCTACGATATGTGCCGGATGAAACTCTTCCAGTTCTGTGCGGGGACGGAATCCCCAGGTGACTCCGCAGGCAGTGACTCCGGCATTGGCGGCCGTCTGCATATCCACTCCGGAGTCTCCCACATATAGCACGTCTTCACGGGATATCCGGGTGATGTCCAGAATGTCATGCACCACTGTTGGGTCGGGCTTCACGTTGACCCCTTCCCGTTGTCCGAAGACGGCGGTAAAACGTATGTTGGGGAAATAATGTGAAATCAGTTTCACGGTAGCCGATTGATATTTGTTGGAAGCCACTGCCAATATCATCCCTTTCTCCTGCAACTGTTCCAGTAGTTCGGGGATGCCGGGGTAAGGGCGGCTTTTATCAGCATTGTGCACGTCATAATAAGGCACAAACTCCTTGCGGACGCGCAGGACGTTTTCTTCGCTCTTTTCCCCTTCCGGGAGGGCGCGCTCGAACAGTTTGTTGATTCCGTTGCCAACCATGAAGTTATAGGCCGATTCCGGGTGAGTGGGATAGCCAAGCGCTTGCAGGGCATGGTTTGTACTTTGTGCCAAATCGGCTATTGTATTCAGTAAAGTTCCGTCCAGGTCAAATATAATCAACTTCTTCATTGCCTTCTCTATTTTTTAGTTTGCTGCAAATATAGGGCTTTTTGCGCTCATGTTCAAATGCTGTCTCGGGTTTCATCAGGTATTTGCAGAATAGGAAGCCCTGGGCTGATAATCAGTGCGTTATTACTGCATTCCTGCTGCATGCGTTTTGCAGTAGTACTGCAGATGGAGTGCAGCGTTACTGCAAATATGTTTGCAGTGATACTGCAACTGTATTGCAGTGGTACTGCACAAGCGTTGCAGTAGTTTTGCAGTGGGTGATCGGTATATTTTTTGCCGTTCTTCCCTTTTCTTTGCACACTTTCGGGCTTTTTATGCAAAAACTTCCTATCTTTGCAGCCGAATTTTACTAAAAATAGGTATGAGTTACAATTTGTTGAAAGGAAAAAGAGGCATTATTTTCGGTGCTCTGAATGAGCAGTCCATTGCCTGGAAAGTAGCAGAAAAAGCAGTAAAAGAAGGTGCAACCATCACTTTATCGAATACACCGGTTGCTGTCCGTATGGGCGAAGTGTCCGCTCTTTCGGAGAAACTGAACTGCGAGGTGATTCCCGCAGATGCTACAAGTGTAGAAGATTTGGAAAATGTATTCAAACGCTCTATGGAAGTATTGGGTGGCCCGGTTGACTTCGTGCTGCACTCCATTGGTATGTCTCCCAATGTGCGTAAGAAACGTACATATGATGATTTGGATTACGATATGTTGGAAAAGACGCTGGACATCTCCGCTGTCTCTTTCCACAAGATGATACAAGCTGCCAAGAAACTCAACGCCATTGCCGACTACGGTTCAATTCTGGCTTTGAGTTATGTGGCTGCGCAACGTACGTTCTACGGTTACAACGATATGGCAGATGCCAAGGCACTGCTGGAATCCATTGCCCGCAGCTTCGGTTACATCTACGGACGTGAACACCATGTACGTGTCAACACCATTTCCCAGTCTCCCACGATGACCACTGCCGGTTCCGGTGTGAAGGGTATGGACAAACTGTTCGACTTCGCCAACCGCATGTCTCCTCTGGGTAATGCTTCTGCCGATGAGTGTGCGGACTACTGTATCGTGATGTTTTCCGACCTCACCCGCAAGGTCACTATGCAGAACTTGTTCCACGATGGAGGTTTCTCCAGCGTAGGTATGAGCCTTCGCGCCATGGCTACTTACGAGAAGGGACTGGATGAGTATAAGGACGAAAACGGAAATATCATTTACGGCTAATGGAACTCGCACTTTATCTTTTGCCAGTCACGCTGGGCGATACGCCTATTGAAACGGTGTTGCCTCCTTATAATAAGGAGATAATACTGGGAATCCGCTATTTCATCGTGGAGGATGTGCGCTCGGCACGCCGTTTTTTGAAAAAGGTGGACAAGGGAATAGATATTGATGCGCTGACATTCTATACGTTGAACAAGCATACGTCGCCCGAAGACATCTCCGGCTATCTGAAGCCGCTGGTGGAGGGGCATCCGATGGGCGTGATCTCCGAAGCCGGTTGTCCGGCTGTGGCCGACCCGGGAGCGGACGTAGTGGCTATTGCACAACGGAAAAACTTGAGAGTGGTCCCCTTGGTGGGGCCCTCTTCCATTATCCTCTCCGTCATGGGTTCCGGCTTCAACGGTCAGAGCTTTGCCTTCCATGGTTATCTTCCCATTGAACCGGCAGAGCGTGCCAAAAAGCTGAAAATGCTGGAACAACGCGTCTATAATGAACATCAGACTCAGCTTTTCATTGAAACGCCTTATCGCAATAATAAGATGATAGAGGATATTCTTCATAACTGCCGTCCGCAGACCAAGCTCTGCATTGCGGCGAACATTACTTGTGAAGGGGAGTATATCAAAACCAAGACCGTGAGGGAGTGGCAGGGCAAGACTCCCGACCTTTCTAAGATTCCTTGTATTTTTCTCTTGTATAAATAATAGCTTCCAGGTGCTCGAATTCATATTCCAGGCAACTGCTGAAGAAGTTCCGTCCCAGGTTGTGTTCCATTTGCTGGAATGTCCATAGCTTTCCCCCCTTGAAATTCTTATTGCATAGGATGGAGTCATCGTCCAGGTCTAGTGTGAAGAGATAGACCAGGCGGTTGGTGGCTTCATTCTCAAAATGATACATGAAGTTGAAGTGCAAATGGTCTAATGGGGCGGTGGGAAGCGTTTGTCGTAAAATTCTGTGTGCGCCTTGTTCCAATGTTTCTCCATATATCAGGTAACCCTCCATCAGCAAGTCGATTTTATCTTTCTCGAAAACGTTGCATTTGGGGCGGGGGAGGAGAAACAGCATGCCGTGTGAGGCAACGGCAATCCGGATGACCGGATTGATATAGTCGTTTTTCCGGTTGATGGCTTCTGAGGCGATGGCTTTCCCCATGACATCTCCTTTGGTATTGACTATCGGTACGAAAACCGTGTGGTTCATCACTATATTGAAATAGAAAATGCCGAACTGATTGAACAGAATGCCTGATATAAAGACGAGGGGAGGCGCCACATAAAACAGAATGTGGCGGGTAGTGTCTCCCAAAGGGTAACTGACCAGAACCGCCAAGAAGATAATCAGAAAATGCAGCAGGCTTATGATAAGGATTACGCGTGAGGATACGATGGCGGCTTCTGCCCCTTGTGCAAAAAGCTGCTTGCAGCATTTCTGTGTCTGAGACATGTGGTAGTCCAGAAATTTTCTCCTATTGAGGTAGATGACGAATGGGGGAATGATGGCACTGATTTCCAGCGTGAACGGAAGCATGAAACGGGGACAGTAGTTTACGAGGAATAGGGTTGTTACCGATAACAGCAGTAACATTCCGGTAGTACAGTAAAGTATGATTTGCGGAACATGCGTTCCTCTATGCCTCACCGAATAGATGCTAAACAAGAGTCCTACACCTGCACCGATGTAGATGGACATGTCCTGCGTTATAAACTCGCATAATATGATGGATATTATAACGGGGATGAATCCCAGCGACATATTGAATCTTGATGATAAAATTCTTTGATGGCTCATTATCCGTATTATGATTTTGTCGTTTACATCATAACAACTGGGAAATTTAAATGTTTCCTATTTTACTTCTTTTTTGTATAAAATGGATCTGTTTTTCCGCATGATAAGAGGAGCGTACCAATGGAGCGCTTTCCACTTGCTGAAACCCTTTTTTCAATCCTTTCTCTCTGTAGAGTGCAAATTGTTCGGGAGTAATATATGCTGCTACCGGATAATGCTTGTGTGTGGGTTGAAGGTATTGGCCTATAGTCAGTATGTGGCAGTCCACCCGGCGGAGGTCGTCCATCAGTTCTTCCACTTCTTCCGGAGTCTCGCCCAATCCCACCATAATGCCGGACTTGGTGGTAGTATTGCTTTCTGCAATTTGCCGCAACACTTCCAGGCTTGTTTCATACTTGGCGGCACTGCGTACGAGGGGGCTGATGCGACGGACAGTCTCCATGTTGTGCGAAATGATTTCCGGTTGTGCATCGATGACTTGTGCCACGAGTTCCTTTCTTCCCTGGAAGTCGGGAATCAGCACTTCGACGGTGGTGTCAGGGTTGAGCCGCTTGATTTCCCGGATGGTACGTACCCAGTGTGACGCGCCTAAGTCGGGCAGGTCGTCACGGTCTACGGAGGTGACGACTGCATGGGAGAGTTTCATCAAGGCAATGGACTCTGCCACATGTGTAGGCTCATCGGCATCCAGTGGCAAGGGCTTCCCGCTTGCCGTGTTGCAGAACTTACAGCACCGGGTGCAGATATTTCCCCCAATCATGAAGGTTGCGGTGCCTTTCCCCCAACATTCCCCCATATTGGGGCAACGGCCGCTGCTACAGATGGTATGTAGGCAATGCGATTCGACAATGCGTTTGGTCTCGGTATAGCGCTCGTTGGCACCGATGCTTATTTTGAGCCACTCAGGCTTACGTACTCTTTCGGGCATTATTTCAATTCTTTGTTGAAGAAGTTGGTCAACCGCGTGTATAGGTGTAACCGGGTATTTCCTCCGTAGATACTGTGGTTGCGGTTGGTGTAAACCTGCATATCGAACTGTTTGCCGAGTTGTACCAGTTGTTCGGCATATTCGGCACAGTTCTGGAAGTGTACATTGTCGTCTGCCATGCCGTGTACCAGCAGCAGGTTGCCGTGAAGCTTGTCGGCACGGGTAAAGGTGGAACTGGCCTTATAGCCTTCGGCGTTTTCTTTCGGTGTGCGCATAAAGCGTTCGCCATAAACGGTGTCGTAGTAGTTCCAGTCGGTAACGGCAGCTACGGCTACTCCGGCCTTGAATACCGGTGTTCCTTCACTCATACTCATAATGGTCATGTATCCACCGTAACTCCATCCCCAGATTCCGATGCGGTTTTTGTCCACATAAGGCTGGTTGCCCATGTAGAGGGCGGTTTCCACCTGGTCTTTGGCTTCCTTGATACCCAGGTTCAGATAGGTGCATTTGGCGAATTCGGCACCCCGTCCTCCGGTGCCACGCCCGTCTACGCAAACCACGATATAGCCTTGTGATGCCATGTAGGTTTCCCAGCTTACACTGAACTTGTCAAGCACTTGCTGTGAACCGGGGCCGCTGTACTGGTACATCAGTACCGGGTATTTCTTGCCGGCAGAGAAGTCGGCAGGTTTCATCATCCAGCCATTCAATGTGGTTCCGTCGGAAGTCTGGAAAGTGAAGAATTCCTTCCGTGGCATGTCATAGCCGCTGATTTCCTGCTTCAATGCCGCATTGTCCATCAGGGTGGCAAGAGTCTTGCCGGTATTGTCGTTCAGCGTAATGACGGTCGGAGTGTCCAGATTGGAATAACGGTTCATATAGTACTTCATGTTCGCACTGAACTGCGCACTGTTTGTTCCGGCTTGTGACGATAGTCTGGTCTTTTTACCTTTCCGGTCAATCTTGTAGATGGCACTGCGCATGGGGCTTTCCTCGTTGCTGCTGAAGTAGAAGCTTCCTTCTTCGGGGTCGTAACCCAGGAACTCCTGCACTTCATATTGTCCGGCTGTCACTTGTTTCAGCAGATTGCCGCCTATGCTATACCAGTACAGATGGTTGTATCCGCTCTTTTCGCTGACAAAACTGAAATTTTCCGGATAGAAGACGATGTTGTCGAATACATTCTCGCGGATATAGGTATCGCTTTCATCACGCAGAGCCAGTTTGGCTACCGTGCTGCGAGGGTCGGCAAAGTATAGGTCGAACCGGTTCTGATGGCGGTTCAGTGTCATGACGGCAAGCTTGTTGGGGTCTTGGGTAAAGCGGATGCGGGGAATATAGCCGTCTGCATCTACCGGCACGTTTATCTTGCGGGTCACTTTCGACTTGATGTCGAAGGTGTGTACGGACACTTTGGAATTTACTTCTCCCGTTTTAGGATATTTGTAAGTATACTCTCCCGGATACTTCTCGAAAGGGGTGAAGTGGGGGGCTTGTCCGGCAAAAAGAGGGAAAGAGTAGGAGGGAACATCTTTCTCGTCGAAGCGGATGAAAGCCAGCATCTGGCTGTCGGCACTGAATTCCAGCGCACGGTTGAAGGAGAACTCCTCTTCGTAAACCCAGTCGGGGATGCCGTTCAGCACCTCGTTCTGTTTCCCGTCTTCCGTCACCTGGCTTTCGCTGTTGCCGTAGAGCAGTTTTACAAGGAAGATGTTGTTGTCGCGTACGAAGGCCACCTGGTTGCCGTCCGGTGAAAATACGGGCACCTGTTGCGGGCCGCCGTCCGAAAGCTTTTCCACAATGTTGTTGATTTTACCGTCCAGGTTGCGCTTTAGGCTGTAGATGTAATGCACAGCCGTATAGGAATGACGGTAGATGGGAGTTGTTTCGGTGGCAATGAGCAGCTTACTGCCGTCCGGAGCAAAGCTGTAGCTGTCGAATGTCTTGAACGTGCATTCGCGTGCGGTAGCGGCATCAAACAGCACTTCCACGGGTTTTCCCGTTTTGAAGGAGTACTTGATGATTTGTGTCCTGTCCGCATTCATCTGCGAATAATGTTCCCCGTCTCCCGGGATGGGGATAACGCCGGAAATATTCTTCGGAGTGAACTTGCCCGATACGATTTCTTTCAAATCGAGTGCCTTGCCACTTTGGGCGAAACCTGCCAGCGTACAGAGGCAGAGGAGAAGTGCGATGCTTATCTGTTTCATATCTATCTTTTATGCTTATCTGTTTCCCTATTTTTTCTGGGGAACAAATATACAACAAAGGGAAGATTTATCGAAGCAGTGGGCCGATTTTATTCTTTTTGAACAGAAAAAGCCCGTCCTGCTTCTTGGGGGCGAAGCAGGAACGGGCCTCCGTCACTCATAGATGATGATTGGATGAGATGATGATTGGAATATCTTTCGTTACAAGCACTTGACTTTTCTTTGATATTCTGCAATGGCTGCATCCAGTCGTTCGTGGGCGGTTGTGTCACCCGGAACGTTGTGCGACGGATGGATGTACAAGTGTACGCCACGGTCGGCAAGGATTTCGGCAACGGTAGTGATGGTCATCCATACCATGGTGACGAAACTCAATGTAGACAACGGACCTACCTTGTCGAAGTGGTTCTTCAAAGGTACGGAGGCGTCTACCAGGGGAACGCAGGAATCCACTACGATATCTGCCAACTGGAAGAGGTTCTTTCCGCTGGAGTGGCGGCTGGCCTTGTCGCCCGTTTCGCTGGCCGAACCGTATACGATAACTTTCATGCCGCGCTTCTTGGCTTCCAATGCCATGTCTATATTGACGGCATTGATACCGGTATGTGAGAAAATCCACATACAGTCTTTGGAATCAAAATCATAATTCTTCATGATTTCCTGGCCGTAGCCTTCTGCCCGTTCCAGGAAGAGGAACTGATGAATACCCATCTGGCCGATAATCTGTGTGAAGAATGTCAGAGGCAATTCGCAAAGTGGGTGGAATCCTACAAAGCTGCCGATACGCGGATACATTTCTTCTACGGGAATTGTTGCGTGGCCGCAACCAAACGTGTGGACCCAACGACCGGCTTCGATGGAGTCTGCCATAACAGTGGCTGCTTTTTTGATGTTTTCCAACTGGGTAGCCTCCAGTTTTTCCATAATGCCATGGGCATTCTTTAACCATTCGAGTGCTAACATAACTTTTTTGTTTTTTAAGAAGTTAATAAATTTATTTGAGTGAGCGTTTATACAAAAGGAGCATGACGGCAAGTGAGGCAATCATCAGATAAGGATAAAGCCCGATGCCATTGGTGTATTGGGAAACCATTCCCATCAGGCCGTTCATTGCAGTCTGGCCAATGAGGGCTATGGCAAGCGCCACGCTGAATGCTGTTCCCGATAAGGACGGGTACCGGCTTCCAAGAATGCTGAGTATCACGGGATACGTGGCCGACAGCCCCATACCTACCAGCACCATGCCGACTGCCGCGCGTGCAAAACTCGGCGAGAACATAAGGAAACAGAATCCTATGGCAGTGAGCGTAAGGCTGTAGGGCAGCACGGTTTCCGGTTTTATCTTCTTGAATATCGCAACTTGCATCATACGTGCTACGGTCAGTCCCGTTACCATGCAGGTCAGTGCAATCAATGCCTGATTGGCCGGAATATCCGTCATCTGCCCAAAGTAACTCGTGGACCAGTTGTTGCAGACACCCTCGATGCCGCTTTGGAAAAAAAGAATGAAGCTGAGTAGCAGTAAGCTGCTTTCTTTCAGCAGTCCCAATCCCTCTTTTACCGGGAAACCTTGCGCCTGCTTAGGGGCGGGGAAGCGTACGGGGATGCAGAATATAATGCCCGCAAGCATCACTACGCCAATTCCCAGCAAGATGGTTTCGAATGAATAATGCCTGGAAAGAGAGCCCAACAACATCGGTATGCCCAATGCGCCCAGTCCGTAGAACATGCCCAGAAAACTGAGGCGTGAGCCTTTTTCGGATTCTCCTGAGATGTCGGATACCAATGCATTGGTTTCTCCGTTGAGGATGCCTCCGCCCAGGCCGATGCCGACGATGGAAGCTTGCAGCAGTGGCACGCTTTCAAAGAAGGCAAGCCCTTCCATCCCCAGCAGTACGATGATGCAGCTGGGCACCAGCAGGGCTTTATGTCCGAACCGGTCTACGATGGGACCGAAAATCAGGGAACCGGCCAGCATGCCCAGAGGCAGGAAAGTGACCAGTGAGGTTGTCTGCAACCCGCTCAGATTCAGCTTGGCTATGAGGGATGGCAACACTGCTCCCAATGTAATCATGGAGACTCCGAAGAAACACATCCCGATGCACGCTGCCGTGAATACGAGATTCTTGTGATAACTGTTACTCATACAAGTGATTTTTGATGGCAAGAAACGCTGCTCCTATCAGTCCGGCATTACCGGACAACTGAGAAGGTACAAATTCCACCTGCTTGATGCTGAGCGGCTGCGCCCATTTGCAGGCTTCCTTGTAAATGTCATCTATAAAGATACCGGCAGGGCCGAATACGCCTCCGCCCCAAATTATCTTCTGCGGGTTGAGCAGGCTGACCAGATTTGCGGAAGCCATGCCCCACATCTCGACGGCTTTGTGCAATACGGAGATTGCGATAGGGTCTTTTTCATTATAGGCACTGAACACATCATAGGCCGATATGCGGCAGATGGGTTTCTGGCGCAGTTTTCCTTTGTATGCCTTGTTGGCGCGTACGGCATCGCGTACCCGTGCCCCGATACCATTGCCGGAAGCGTAATATTCGAAACATCCGCATGCGTCATACTCTTCCCGGTAGGGAGGTTGCAGGGCCATCCAGCCGGTGGCGCCGATAATGTCGTTGGCTCCGTGCAACACGTGCCCGTCGATGATGATGCCGGCACCGATACCGGTTCCCACGGCAATGAATATGGCACTGTGACATTCTTTGGCGGCACCTTGCCACATCTCTCCATACATATAGCAGGTACGGTCGCTGTCGATGTATATCTCGATGCCCGGAGGCGTTACACTGCGCAGCTCCTCATAGAGGGGGTAGTTGTCCCAGCCCGGTATGTTGGGGGCCCATACCCGGTTGGTTTGGGAGTAAACGATACCGGGGATGCAGACACCTATTCCGTCGACGTGTATACGGCTTCTGCGTGCTACGGTAAGAAGTTTGGCGAGGATATCCGCGGCGAGCTTGCCCACTTCGTGTCCGGTTCTTCCTTTCAGGAGCCGTTTGCGGTTAAACATCATGCTTCCGTCCGGAAAGAAAATGGCGCTGGCTATTTTTGTGCCGCCTATGTCCAATGCGATTGTTGCCATGGTGTTATAGTATTTATAGGTTGATTCATTAAGGTTGTATGCAAAGCTATGAATTTATTTCATTCTTGAGGTGTATAAACTGAGGAAATTGTGTGTAAAAAGAGTGTCTAATCACTAAATTGTGTTTAATGTAATTGCGCTTGGATGTACTCTTTCTCAATTAATTAGTTATATATCAGTGGATGAAACATTTTTTAGTGCAGGTGGAAATTCTTTGTTTTATGTTCGTTAACAAATCGGGTGGAAAGTATTCTTGTTTTTGCAGGTTCATCCCACGGAAAAATCCTATATTTGCCACTTACATAAGGAATATGTATGGAAACCAAATCTACGCTCTATAATGAGTTCCCTCTTTTTCTGAAGCGATATTTTTCCTATAAGGTACAGAAAATATCGCTGAATGCCGGTTTTACGTGCCCCAACCGGGATGGAAACAAAGGAGTCGGCGGTTGCACCTATTGTAACAACCAGACCTTCAACCCCGATTATTGCCGTACGGAGAAATCCATTACCCGCCAGCTGGAAGAGGGCAAGCAGTTCTTTGCACACAAATATCCGGAGATGAAGTATCTCGCCTATTTCCAGGCCTATACCAATACGTATGGCGAACTGGAAGACCTGAAGCGGAAATACGAGGAAGCCTTGTCGGCAGACGGGGTGGTGGGCCTGGTCATCGGCACCCGTCCTGACTGTATGCCCGACAGCCTGCTGGACTATTTGGAGGAGATGAACCGGCATACATTCCTCTTAGTGGAGTACGGCATAGAGAGTACCGACGACAAGACACTTTGCCGCATCAACCGCGGGCATACTTTTCATGCCGCCGCCGATGCGGTGGAAAGAACCGCTTCACGCGGAATCCTGACCGGTGGGCATGTCATACTCGGACTGCCGGGCGAGACGCACGAAAGCATCGTGGCACAAGCCGGTGTATTGTCCCGCCTGCCACTCACTACCTTGAAGATGCACCAGTTGCAACTGATAAGGGGTACCCGCATGGCTCTGGAGTACCGGCAGCATCCTGAAGATTTTCATCTGTTTGATGTGGAGGAATATATCGGCCTCGTGATAGACTATATCGAGCATCTGCGGCCGGATTTGGTGCTGGAGCGTTTTGTCTCCCAGTCTCCTAAGGAACTGCTCATTGCACCTGACTGGGGACTGAAAAATTATGAATTTAATCATCGGGTTCAAAAAAGAATGAAAGAACTCGGTGCATATCAGGGAAAGAAGTATGAAATGTGAGAAAAAAGAATTATTTTTGCCGCAACTTTAAATATGGAATCAATCTAAATAAAGAATAATTATGAACCCAAAAACAGTGATAAAAGGAAAAATCCACTACGTGGGAGTGAATGACCGCAATAAGCATTTGTTTGAAGGTATGTGGCCGTTGCCGTATGGGGTTTCCTACAACTCTTACCTGATAGATGATGAGACGGTCGCTTTGGTCGATACGGTGGACATCTGCTACTTCGAGGTGTATCTGCGCAAGATAAAGAGCATTATCGGCGAGCGCCCCATCCAGTATCTCATCATCAACCATATGGAGCCGGACCATTCGGGCTCTATCCGCCTGATAAAGCAGCATTACCCCGACATCATCATTGTGGGCAACAAGCAGACTTTCGGCATGATAGAGGGCTTTTATGGCGTGACGGGCGAACAGTACATGGTGAAGGACGAGGATTTTCTGGCTTTGGGGCATCATAAGCTCCGTTTCTATATGACCCCGATGGTGCACTGGCCCGAGACGATGATGACTTTTGACGAAACGGAAGGAGTCCTTTTCGCCGGTGACGGCTTCGGCTGTTTCGGTACGTTGGACGGCGGGTTCCTGGATACGCGCATCAATCTGGACAGATACTGGGACGAGATGGTGCGTTACTATTCCAACATCGTGGGCAAGTACGGCTCTCCGGTGCAGAAGGCACTTGCCAAGCTGGGCGGTCTGCCCATTTCCACCATCTGCTCCACGCACGGGCCGGTGTGGACGGAGAATATAGCCAAGGTTATCGGCATCTACGACAAGTTGAGCCGCTACGCCGCTGACGAAGGTGTGGTCATTGCCTATGGTTCCATGTACGGCAACACGGAGCAGATGGCGGAAGCCATTGCGGCGGAACTTTCTGCACAAGGCATCAAGAACATCGTGATGCACAATGTGAGCAAGAGCAATCCTTCTTATATCATTGCCGACATATTCAAGTATCGCGGACTTATCATCGGCAGCCCCACCTACAGCAACCAGATTTATCCTGAGATAGAATCCTTGCTCTCCAAGATTCTGGTACGCGAAGTGAAGGGACGCTATCTGGGATACTTCGGCTCCTTCTGCTGGGCGGGTGCCGCCGTGAAGCGCATGGGCGAGTTTGCCGAAAAGAGCAAGTTCGAGATTGTGGGCGACCCGGTAGAGATGAAGCAGGCCATGAAGGACATTACTTACGAACAATGCGAAAACCTGGCACGTGCCATGGCAGAGCGTTTGAAGAAGGATAGGAAGTAGTTGAAAATTAAGAATTAAAAAATTAAGAATTGAAGTTGAAAATTACCCCTAATTTATTAACCTAATAAAACAATCACAATGAGACTAATCATTCAACCGGATTATCAATCCGTATCAAAGTGGGCGGCACATTATGTGGCTGCCAAAATCAAGGCCGCTCATCCGACACCTGAAAAACCGTTTGTATTGGGATGCCCCACCGGTTCTTCTCCGTTGGGCATGTACAAGGAACTTATCGACCTGAACAAGAAAGGCATCGTGTCTTTCCAGAACGTAGTGACTTTCAATATGGACGAGTATGTAGGTTTGCCCAAGGAACATCCCGAAAGCTACTATTCCTTTATGTGGAACAACTTCTTCAGCCATATAGACATCAAGCCGGAGAACACCAATATCCTGAACGGCAACGCTGCCGACCTGGATGCCGAGTGTGCACGCTATGAAGAAAAAATCAAGTCCTACGGCGGCATCGACCTCTTCATGGGCGGTATCGGTCCCGACGGACATATCGCTTTCAACGAGCCGGGTTCTTCCCTTTCGTCACGCACCCGCCAGAAGACATTGACTACCGATACCATCATTGCCAACTCCCGTTTCTTTGACAACGACGTGAACAAGGTGCCCAAGACTGCCCTGACCGTCGGTGTCGGTACTGTGCTTAGCGCCCGCGAGGTAATGATTATCGTAAACGGACACAACAAGGCACGTGCCCTCTATCATGCAGTCGAGGGTCCCGTGATGCAGATGTGGACTATCAGCGCCTTGCAGATGCACGAAAAGGGTATCATCGTTTGTGACGATGCGGCCACCGAAGAATTGAAGGTGGGTACTTACCGCTACTTCAAGGATATTGAGGCAGAGCACCTGGATGCGGAAAGCTTGCTGAAATAAGCAAACTAATAAAAGTTTTGCAATTCCACCCTCACCACCCTCACCGCTTGTCTGCATCTGCTTGTTCATCGGTGTTTCAGGGGTGAGTGAGAGCAATTTAAAAGGGTGAGGGCAAATTTTGCCCTCACCCTTTTTGTTCTCCTGATTTTGGTTGACTGTTTTCAGGACAGGGCGTTATGTGATGAAAACGGGCTCTGCTCCGCTGTAAGGCTTTGGGTGCCAATGTTAAAGATACCAAATACTCACTGCAAAACCAGTGCATCGTTTTTGCAGTGCCGCTGCAACATAGATGCAGTGCCACTGCAACTGTTTTGCAGTGCTACTGCAACGCCTTTGCAGTGTTACTGCAAAAGATGTGCAGTAGGTTTGCAGTGAGGGCTTGTGATGAAAAAGCCATGGGCGTGCTTTCTTTTTTGCGGAATATGTGCTATCTTTGTCATACTTGTAATTTAAACAGTAGCAGCTATGGAATTGAGTGGCAGACGCTATCCGATAGGGATACAGAATTTTGAGCAACTGCGTACGCGGAATTGTGTGTATGTGGATAAGACGGAGCTGGTGTACAAATTGGTGAATACAGACCAAATTTATTTCTTCAGCCGCCCCCGTCGGTTTGGCAAAAGCTTGCTCGTGTCTACGCTGGAGGCCTATTTCCAGGGGAAAAAGGAACTTTTCGAAGGGCTGGCTATGGAACGTCTGGAGCAGGAATGGGAGGTTTGCCCGGTGCTGCACGTTGATTTCAGCTTGACGAAATATACTGAGCTGCGTGACTTGACGGGGCAATTGAATTTGTTTTTATCTCGTTGGGAAGAAATTTACGGAAAAAAGGAAGAGGAAGAGGGGGCGGCAGAGCGTCTGCAAGGCATCATCCTGCGTGCCTACGCCAAGACCGGAAAGCCGGTTGTAGTGCTGATTGACGAGTACGATGCTCCTCTGCTTGACAGTAATTCCGATGCCCTTTTGCAACAACAGCTTCGCAACGAGATGCGCAAGTTCTTCAGTCCTCTCAAGGGGCTGGGGCAATATCTCCGTTTTCTTTTTATCACGGGTATCAGCAAGTTCAGCCAGCTGAGCATCTTCAGCGAACTGAACAATTTGCAAAATATCAGTATGCGCGATGACTTCAGTGCCCTCTGCGGCATCACCGAGGAGGAACTGCTGACGCAGTTGAAACCCGATATTGAGCGGATGGCCGAGGCTAATGATGAGACTTACGAGGAGGCATGCTTGCATTTGAAGCGGCAATATGACGGTTATCATTTCAGTAAGGCTTGTGCGGATATTTACAACCCGTTCAGCCTGTTCAATGCTTTCAATTCCAAAGAATACAAGAACTATTGGTTCTCCACGGGCACGCCTACTTTCCTGATAGATATTCTGCGCCATGCAGACTTCGATGTGCGTGCGCTGGAAGGTGTTGAGGCTACCGATGAGCAGTTTGATGCGCCTACGGAACAGATAACGAGTCCCATCCCGGTGCTCTACCAGAGCGGTTATCTGACCATTAAGGGCTATGACCGTAATTTCCAAATCTATCGTTTGGCCTATCCCAACGGTGAGGTCCGTAAAGGGTTCATTGAATCCCTGCTTCCCTCTTACGTGCACTTGCCTGCCCAGAACAACACCTTCTACGTCGTCTCTTTCCTTCGCGACTTGATGAAGGGTGATGTGGAGAGCTGCCTGGAGCGTACCCGTTCCTTCTTTGCCTCCATTCCCAATGATTTGGAGAACAAGACCGAAAAGCATTATCAGACCATTTTCTATTTGCTGTTCCGGTTGATGGGGCAATATGTGGAGTCGGAAGTGAAGAGTTCCGTAGGCCGTGCGGATGTGGTGGTGCAGTTGCAGGATGTCGTTTATGTCTTCGAGTTCAAATACGACGGTACCCCGGAAGAGGCGTTGGCTCAGATTGACAGCAAGCAGTATGCCATCCCTTACCGGGCGGACGGCAGGCGTGTGGTCAAGATTGGTGTGAATTTTGACAGTGCCACGCGGACGATTGGTGGGTGGAAAATAGCTAAAGCTGATTAGAAACTCTTGTAAGTATGCTTATGCCATATTTTTATGGTTTTCTCGTTTTTCTTCAAGTATTTTATCTGCTGCGCAATGGTATCTTACCATTTCTTATCAGGCGAGCATGGTAAGAAGATGATTAAGATTGGTGTCCCTTGTAAAAAAATGCTTAACTTTGAGGCGGATTAATATTAGACACACCACATGGACGAGAAAAGGGAGAGACGACAAATGCTATTGATATACGTTGCTATAGGGGTTATTGTAGCAGTAATTACTGGATGGTTCTTGTATCAAAACCGAATGGAGTTCTGGGAAACGCAGGCACGGAGTGCTTTTCGTATGGCTTTGGGAGAAGAGTTGCAGAAAAGGAATGAAGTTGACGTGTATTTCAGTTCGTCAGGAAATATTAGATTACCAGATAATTCCATTGATATTAAGAAGGAACCGATAAAAGTACGTATAGAAAGTGAATATGGGGTAAAAGACTTTTTTATCCCTTATGAAAAGCATTCCCATAATATAGAACGCTCTTCAGATATGCGAGCGTCATATTCTTATGTGTTGTATAAGAGTCCTTTGCAGGCTGATTCGTTGAATAGGATATGGTATCGCTTACTGGAAGAAATGAACTATTTTGGTAAAACGGTAGTACGTATATCTGTGGCTGATTGGGATGAACGTGAAACTTATACTTTTTCGGATGATTCCCTTTATATGTTAAAACCGGATAGTCTTATGTCTTGTTATTTGGGCTATAGGTGCGAAATTGGTGTGACGGGATATTTGTATTATTCTTGGTTGAACGTTTTTACAGTTAAGGATAAGATTCTTTTGTGCGCTCTTGCTCTTTGTTGCTTTCTGCTGTTTTTTCTGCAAGAATACATTGTAAAGATTTATTGTCGTTTCTTTGTCAAAGAGGTGACGGTAGAAACCCCAGTCCCGATATTTGTGGAGAAAGAAATACCAATGATTGTAGTAGATAGGAGTGAGGCGCTTGTTTATCGGTTGGAAGATGATTTGTTTTTTGATGCCGATTCCGGTGTGTTGTATAGAGTAGACCATAGGGTGAAGTTGACGGCAACTCTTGCAAGACTACTGCAAGCCTTCTTGGATGCGGAAGATTATAGGTTGTCAGTCAATGGAATTATGGAACTATTGTGGCTGGACGGTTCAGTAACACCGGGAAATGTACATACTGTAATAACAAGATTACGAAAAGCCCTGTCCGAAGTTTCTGATTGGCGGATAGAAAATAAAAATCTTTGTTATCAACTAAAAAGCCCCATTTCATCGGAAAAATCCTTGAATGAATGATGGAATCTTTCATCTGACAAGGCCTGACAAAGCCTAAAATAAGTGCTTGTCAGACTTTGTCAGACTTGAAATTTGGTAGTTTCTTTTCTTTTTCGGTACTTCGCACCATCGTTTAGAAACAAAACTATTAATATAAAGAATAGTAAAAGGATGAAAAAGAAAATTTTATTTATCAGCTTGTTTTTGGTTGCAGTAGTTACAATCTCTTTTCAATTGAATGCAGGAAAAAATGATTTAGGAAGTCTAATGTTGGAGAATATAGATGCTTTGGCATCCGGTGAAACGGGTACAAATATCTACTGTCGTGGTACCGGATCTGTGGATTGTCCGATTAATCATGTTAAGGTTTGGGCTGTAATGAGTAGGTAGCCTTGAAGAACTTTATTAACATATTGTTCTTGTTCATTATTTTAGTAGCTTGTACCTCTACTCCACACAGTAACGGGATGTTTTGTGCTGATTTCCCGCAAACGCGGGAACTGAAAGGAACAGTTATTCCGCTGGATACTGCTTTGTTCCGTTATCCTTTCCGTATTCGGGTGCAGGGAGATATGGCTGTGGTGATGGATTTGCATGGGACAGACTGTTTCTGTCATGCTTTTAGTTATCCGGAATTTCACTACATATCCTCTTTCGGCAAGCGGGGAGAATCTCCCGATGAGCAGATTTCTGTCGAAAATATCCGGTGGTATGGGGAATCTTTGTGGTCTCTTGATGCCAACAAGTCTGAATTAACTCGGTTTGGTTGTGATTTATCCGGTGATTCACTGTTTCGTCAAGAAGCAGTGAACCTGGATAAAGACATTCTCCGTGCTTTGGACTTTGTGATGATGGATGATTCTACCTTTATTATTCCCGATTATTCGGGAGACAACCGTTTTTGCTGGGTGAACAGGCAAGGCGGACTGTTGTATAAAATGGGGGCAATCCCTTCTTCCAATGAGGATGCCATGAAGCATGCTCGTCCTGCATTGGCGCAGGCATGGCGCAGCTTCATCGATTACAATCCCCGAAACGGAGTGCTGGCGGCGGTCACCCAACTGGGCGAAGTGCTTGAAGTCTTTAATTTGAAAGACAGCACGCACGTGGTACGCATCGGGCCTCATGGCGAGCCGGAATTCAAATTGTCAGAAGGTTATGGCATTCCTACGGGTATCATGGGATTCAGCGATGTGCAAGTGACGGACAGTGCCATTTATGCCGTCTTTCATGGACGCTCTTTTAAAGAAATAGCCCAGAATGCACGGAAAGGCATCCAAGTGGATGGGGGACAATATATTTATGTATTCAACTTGAAGGGGGAACCTCTCTGTAAATATGTACTCGACCATTGTATCTATGGCATCTCTGTAAATGAGCAAAAAGGGACGATTCTTGCTACGGATGTGAACAAGGATGAACCGATAATAGAGTATACAATGAAATAAAAGAAAAATATAAATAGGAATGGAGAGGAACGGACGGCAAACGTCTTGTTGGTGCATGATGAGCCGTCCGTTCCATAACCCACCCAGAAAGGAGGTCGAGGCAAAGATAAGGATTTGGATTGAATAAGCAAAATGTTTGCTTTCCCATTGAAAGGATAGATATGGAAGACAAAACAAAATATTATTGATTAAGAAAAACAAAGAAAACAATGAAAAAGATAATGAAAATAGCTTTTGTTGCAGCATTTGCGGCAGTGGCAGGATACGGTGTTTATGCTAACCAACAATCGGAAACTATGTCTGATTTGATGTTGGCGAATGTGGAAGCGTTGGCAGGTAGTGAAATATCGAATCCAGGTTGTGACCCCAGTTGGGATAGAGAATGTTGTGTTTGCTTTAATGTACATCATACATATGCGTATGCTAATGGTAAAAATAGTTGTGAAACTCGAAAGAATTGTCATTATTAGTGGAATTTGACAGCCTAATGGCTGCTTAAAGACATAAAATGATAGAGCACTGTAGAATATTTATAAAATTCGTTGGATCATGTAACTATTTTGCGGTGCTCGCTAATAAAAAATAGTATATAATGAAAACATATTATTATTTGCTTATATTTTTTTTCTTGTATGGCTGTGCAAATGAGAAAAAACTGAATGTAGAATATGTGAGTGCAACTTATGAGTTGCTGGATGATGAAATAGCAACTACCATGCCGGGAACCTTACGCGTAGCCGGTGATTTTTTGGTGTGGGAGGACCCTTTTGCGCGCGACTATTTTGTACATGTGCACGAAAAAGAAACTGGTCGTAAAGTGGGAGTGATGGGAAAGGTAGGAGAAGGTCCGCGTGAATTTATCACAGGAGGTATAAATGGCTCATGTATCGACAATCGTTTTTTTGCCGTGGATGCTAATGGAAAGACGCGTGGCTTCTTGTCTCTTGATAGCTTGTCGCAAAGTAAAGATGCGTTTATTCCTATGACGGAAGAGGAACGGTTATCACGTCCTGCCATGGCTGAATATGCCAAGAATGTGTATATTGGAGTTGCGGATGCTGGTGCGGAACATTGTTTTGAAACTCTATTGCATGGTCAGGCTTCTTCGTTTGGCAATTATCCCATTCCGCAGGTGAAACAATATTTAGGGGGAGAGAGAGGATATAATGCATCTCGTGGAGTATTTGTCTGTTCTTGTTATGATTTCCCTTATTTAGCATTGTATCAGCAGGGTGAGGATGAATTTTCATTAGTGTGGGAATGGAGAACAGATGGTGACGAATACGAGATTCGGAACAATGAGGTGATTTTTGACCGCAGGGTAAAAGGTGTCCGGGGACTTTGTATGAGCAAGGATTTTATTATTACATTGCAACGAGACCGTAGAAAGGATGATACGGATGAATCTACAGTGGGAAGGGATGCAAGCAAATGCCCTCATACTGTTTTCTTGTATGATTATGATGGAAATTTAGTGAAGATTGTTGATTTGGGCATTCCCGTAATGCGTATAGCTTCTGAAGAACAGAGTAATACGTTGTATGCCATAGGGGTGAATCCGGATTTTGTCTTGGTGAAATATGAATTATAAGATAGGGCATTTAATCGTTATTTGCGTTGCACTACTTCTTTGTGTGGCTTGTGGGGAACAGCGTAATGCTGTGGCTGTCGTCTATAAAGAACATTTTCCTATAGATACAATGCTTCCTATTAAGACATATCCGGCAGAAGAATTGGTACGTCCCGCTCGGATGAATAGAATCAACAATCGGGTGATTGCTTTTGGGGGATATGAAGAAGTAGGAATCTATGATTACCCCGATTTAAAATTCATAAAGAAAATGGTGCTTCCCGGTCGTTTTTCTGTTTCTCAAGGAAAAGATTGTTTGTATCTTGAATCGGGAGGAGAAGTGGATGCCTATACCTTGAAAAGTGATTCCTTGTGTAAAACATCTTCTTTTGTTATTGATAAAGTAAGTGAAAATATTGGGACGGTGCAAGAGTTGAATCCCGGGGTGTATATATATGCAGATAGGAGAAAACATCCGGGAGTGTCTGAATATCATGTGACAGATATTCAGACGGGAAGAGATGTCTCAGGGGGGAATTATCCGGAAAATGATATTCGTTTTAAGAATTTGGAAAGCTTTAAATCGGCTTATTATCATTATCTGATGATGAAACCGGATAGGAGTGCTTTTGTGGTTACTTACGCTTCTTTGAGACGTATCCGGATCTATGATCGGAATGAAAATTTGCGGCATGACGTCTTTCTGGAAGGTGGGCTGGGAAATTACAAGGTAGTTCCCGCTCGCCCTTCAGAGCAGTATTGGCATTTTAGTTGTCCGTTTGTAACGGATAGGTATATTTATTTGATAAATCCGAATCAGTTGGGTGCGGGGCCTTTGCTTCCGCATTGCAATTTGTTGGTTTTGGATTGGGAAGGGAATTTGGTCGCTAAATATCGTTTCAGTGTGCTTATCAATGATATATTTGTAGATGAAGAGAGAAAAATTCTTTGTGGAAGTTGCTCTGATTATGAAAGTACACGATTCTTCAAGATGGATTTATTAGATAATTGATTGAAGGTAGTTTATAAATGATAACTTATGAAGAATTTTATAATAATAATCTTAGGTTTTGTGGTATTTGCTTCATGTGGAAAATCCAATAAAGACAAATCTTTTTCTTTGTTACAGAAATGGATAGGAAAAGAATTGAGTTTGCCTGCTAGGTCGGTTTTTACGATTCAAGGAAAAGATACGGTAGAATATCCCATTCAAAACACATATAAAATATTGACTTATATTGATTCTACGGGTTGTACCAGTTGTAAACTGAAACTTGCTGAATGGGAAAAGTTTATCACCGTAGTCGATTCTATACGACCTCATACGGTACAGTTCCTTTTTTTCTTGTGTCCTAAAAATGGAATGGAGATATATCAAACTTTACGGGTGGAAAGGTTTAAACATCCGATTTGTATTGATGAAGGAGACTACTTGAATAAGTTGAATCATTTTCCTGCTGATATGGCATTTCAAACTTTTTTGTTGGATAATGATAATAGAGTTGTAGCTATGGGTAATCCTATCCATAATTTGAAAGTAAGAGAGCTCTATTTGAAGATTATACAAGGCAGAGAAGTAAAATCTGATGATGAAGACAATGATGTTCAAACAATTGTTGATGTGGATAAAGTTTCGACATCTATGGGGAATTTCGACTGGCAAAAAGAACAGAAGGTTACTTTTATCATGAAAAATGTAGGCGATAAACTGTTGGCAATAGAGGGGGTGGATACGTCTTGTGGCTGTATTTCTGTAGAGTACTCTAAAGAGCCGGTTCGTCCGGGAATGGATTTGAATTTGTCTATTATTTATAAGGCAGAACATCCTGAACATTTTAGTAAAACAGTAAGAATACATTGTAATTCGGAGTCATCTCCGATAATACTTACGGTTTCTGGTAATGCACAGTGAGTGTTTAAAAAAGTAAAAACGAAAATTAATAAGGTATGAGGAAATCTGTGTGGTTGTTTACATTATTGCTTCTTTGCTCTTGTGTGAACAACCATCGTTTGAGTAAAGCGCTTGAACTGGCTGGGAGTAATCGGGGCGAGTTAGAAAAGGTACTTATCCACTATAAAGATAGTGGGGAGAAATATAAAGCAGCTTGCTTTTTGATTGAGAATATGCCTAAATGTTACAGTTACAAAGGGTGGCTGATAGATACGTTGAGATATTGGAAAGCAACTACGGATTCTTTTGGTATCATTGATAGTAGTCAAGTAGCAAAATGGGAGAAATATCCGGCTTCGATGATGAATAAAGAGTATGATATTCATGTTATAACTGCTGATTATCTGATTCGTAATATAGATCAAGCCTTTGTGGTCTGGAAGAAAAGGCCTTGGAATAAAGATCTTTCCTTTGATGATTTCTGTGAATTGATTCTTCCTTATCGTATCGGTGATGAAACGCTTGAAGACTGGCGGAGTGTATACAGCGAGGAATTCTCGTTTTTATTGGACTCTGTTTATATAGGAACAGATGTAATGGAAGCCACGAAGGTTGTTATGGAGAACCTGAGGGAAAGGGGATTTCGGTTTAATAATGACTTTGATTCACCTCATATGGGTGCTCTTTTCCTATTGGAGCATCGGGCCGGAAAATGTGTGGACATGTGTGATTTTGGACTTTATGTTTTGCGCTCATTAGGAATTCCGGCCACAGCAGACGTGTATTTCTTTGAATCGGAATCCCGAATGGGCCATATCTGGGATGTAGTGAGAGATTCTTTGGGAAATTTTGTTAATATAAACTCTTTCCATGTGGCTAAATTTAAGTGGGACGTGGACGGAAGAAGGATAGGGAAGGTATTTCGCTATTGTTATGGTCTACAAAAAGAGAAACTGAAGTTTCTGAGTGTGAAAGATGAGATACCTCCCTTGTTCAGACATTGTTTTGTGAAGGATGTTTCTGAAGATTATTTTAAAGATGATTTGGTGTTGGATTTAAGTGATGTAGAAGACGACTATGTATATTTGGGAGTATTTCGTCCGCAAACGGCAGGAGAGGGAGTGGATATAGCTAAATTGAGGAAAGGAAAAGCGACTTTCAATAATATAGAGGCTAAAATGATATATATGCCTCTTGCTTATGAGAATTCAACCTATAAGCCCATAGGTTATCCCTTTTTCTTTGACGGTAAGGAGGCACATCCTTACATTCCTGATTTGTCTGTAAAGGATACTGTCGTTTTAAAAAGAAAAGCTGCTTTCTTTGACTGGATTAGATACTGTTTCAATATCATGGTAGGCAGTAAATTTGAGGTGTCAAATAGAAAAGATTTTTCAGGGAATGAACCATTTTATTGTATTTGCGATACCCCACATACCAACCGTACTTTTATACATTTGCCGGAACCGGTGAAAGGACGGTATGTTAGGTTCTCTACGCCAAAAGATATACGTATTGAATTGGCCGAGTTGTCTTTCAGTTATGATGGAGTGAAGGTGAATCCTCTGAAAATAGAAGGAGATGTTTCGGAAAATAAGTATCTTAAAATAGATAATATTATTGACGGTGACGTGCTTACTTACTATTTACCTAAAAAGGGAGGTGCTTCTATGGTGATTGATTTTGGTAAGGAGATATGTTTCAATGAATTGATGTATATGCCCAGAAATGATGATAATTTTGTCCGTATAGGCGATGTTTATGAGTTGTTTTATCATGGGGGAAAAGATGGATGGATTTCGTTGGGACAGAAAAAGGCTACCGATACTTTTTTGGTGTATGACAACATGCCTAGGGGCGCACTTTTTTATCTTCATGACATCACACGTGGCAAAGAGGAGCAAGTATTTCGGATTGAGAACGGAAAGCAGGTTTTCATATCAAATTTTGGGAAATGAGGTTTCGGAATAATTTATTCTTGCGTAAGTTGTTGGCTTGGGGCATTAATTTAGTCTATGGATTGTGTTTTGTGGCTCTTTGGGGACTGTTGGCTCAGTTGTTGCTTGTCACTTCCTTTAAGATTCCTTCTGATTCGATGGAACCTTCCTTGTTGGCAGGAGACTATATTCTGGTTGATAAGTGCTCAAAAGGAGCGAGGTTGTTCGATGTGTTTGCCGCATTGGAAAGGAAAGAGGTTAAGATTCATCGTATGCCCGGATGGAGGGAGTTCAAGAGGAATGATGTGCTTGTATTCAATTTTCCTTATCCGGGAAGTTGGGACAGCATTGCCTTTGATGTAATGTCATATTATGTAAAGCGTTGTATAGCAGTTCCGGGAGACACTTTGGAAATCAAGGACTGCCATTATAGGGTGAAAGGGCATGACGGATACTTGGGGAATACTGCTGCACAAGATAAATTGCAAAAATTACTTGACTCCGAGGAATTTGTGAATAGGGGAATAGTGGTTGAAAGTTATCCTTTTGATAAAGAACTGGGCTGGAGCATTGCCGAATTTGGACCATTGTACATACCGGCTAAAGGAAGTGTAGTAGAGATGGATTCACTGAACCGGATGCTTTATAGAAATCTGATAGAATGGGAACAGAAGGAGAAACTGACGTTCAGGAGGGATACTGTATTGTTAGGAGACAGTGTTATAAGCAGATACTGTTTCCGTGAGAATTATTATTTCGTATCCGGTGACAAGATGGAGAACTCGAAAGACTCACGCTATTGGGGATTGTTGCCTGAACCTTTTATTGTAGGCAGGGCTCTACGCATTTGGAAATCGAAGGATGATATGTCAGGAAGTATAAAATGGGAACGGGTATGGAAGAAAATAGAATAAGGCAAATAAAGGCTGTCGTTACTTGGACTGTGCTTTGGATGGCTGTTCTGGTTTTATTGTCAATGGTATGCGTAGCTTCTTCAGGGTTACTTCCTGCTGAAACTGTCGGGCAGTGGGTCTGGTTCGACAAGGCGTCCTTCTTGTTGGCTGGATGTATTCTATCGGCGCTTATCTTTAAGTCTAAAGGGGATTTTATAAGTTTGGATTCTGTGATTTCCTGGGTATTGGTTGTGTTGGGAGGATCTGAAGCTATTTTAGGGTTGCGCCAACTCTATGGCTTTGCAACTTCCGGTCACTCTATGTACGCCTTGACGGGTTCTTTCTTCAATCCGGGACCTTATTCGGGCTATTTGGCTATGATACTTCCGGTATGTTTGTATCAATGGCTGGTTTGTGGCAGGAGGGGGGGACGTGTTGTTGCCGGTGGCGTGATGCTGCTTATCTTTTGTGTGCTTCCGGCAGGAATGAGCCGTTCGGCATGGTTGGCGGCAGGAGTTTCCTGTCTGTGTGTATATGCTTGGCATATGGATTGGACGGATAAGTTCAGATTATTATGGCAGCAGCAAAGGCAGCGTGTGGTGATGGTAGTGGTCGGTGGATTCTGTGTCTTGCTATTGGCGGGCTATTTACTGTTTGTCTTGAAACCCGATTCTGCACGTGGCCGTCTTTTCATGTGGAAGATAACTTGTCGTGCCATTGCAGAAAAGCCGTTGACCGGATATGGGATTCATAATTTCGCAGCAGCCTACGGAAATGCGCAGGAAACTTATTTTGCAGCAGGTGATTATGAACCGTGGGAGGAACGTGTGGCGGGAAGTCCGGAATATGCATTCAATGAATATCTGCAGGCTGCGGTCGAACTGGGCATTCCTTTGGCGGTATGTCTATTGGTTGTGGTCGTGCTGTGTTTGTATAGGGGAGTCCGTAAAGGACGTTATGGTATCTGTGGGGCTATTCTTTCTTTGATGATATTCTCTTTTTCCTCCTATCCGCTACAACTTCCGGTATTTATCGTTACATTTGGAGGATTGCTTGTGGCGTGCTTGTCCGGTGCCGACCGTTGGCAATGGTTGGGGCTGGCTGTATCAGTAGGCATCATTGGCGGTTTTCGCCTGAAGAATGACTTGCAAGTGGAGCAGGCCTGTCGGGAGTGGATGAATGCGCGGGTGCTGTATAATGCAGGTGCGTATCAATCGGCAGAGAAAGAGTACGGGCGCCTTTATCCTCTGTTGAGGGACCGGGCATCTTTCTTGTTCGAATATGGGCATGGATTGCACAAGCAGCAGCAGTTCAGTAAATCCAACCGTATTTTGAAAGAAGCTTTACAGCGTAGTTGTGACCCCATGATATTGAATGTGATAGGCAAGAACTATCAGCAGATGGGTGATTGCTTGTCAGCGGAAGACTGGTTTATCCGTTCCACCCATCGGTTGCCGGGGCGTATTTATCCCTATTATCTGCTTGCGAAGCTTTATGCGGAACCAAGCTTCAGGCAACCGGACAAGTTTGAAAAAATGAAGCGGATGGTATTGACGAAAGAGCCGAAAGTGCATTCTACGGCAATACGACAGATGAGGGAGGAAATAAAAAAGATTCAGCTTATTTTTGTCCATATCAAAAAAGATGAATAAAAACGGAAAGTGTTAATAATGAGCGAACTAATTGCTAAAGTGCTATGAAAAAAGTGTCCACATGCAAATATCGGTTCGTTTTTTTGAAACGATTAATTTTGTCAATTTATAATTGAGTATGAATATGAAGACACAGAACTATCGATACCTGCTATGCATGGCCGTTGCCCTGCTTGCCGCCTGCTCCGATGCCGGAAAGGGAAAAGAGTCCGAGGAAGGGGTGGCAACCGTCCTGCCAAGTGAAAGCAATGAAGTGACCGTGAAAGTCCTGAAGCGGGCGACCTTTGAGCATGAACTGGTGAGCAACGGAAAAGTTACCGCCGGTGCCATGGCGGATTTGCGTTTTGAGACCACCGGTGTAGTGGCACACATCTACGTGAAGAACGGTGACCCGGTGCGCAAAGGGCAGAAACTTGCCGAACTGGATAAGTTCCGCCTGAAGAACAAGACCGCGCAGGCCAAGGATGCTCTGGACAAAGCGGAACTTGAGTTGCAGGATGTATTGATAGGGCAAGGCTATCCGGTGGGGGATGCCTCCAAAGTACCTGCTGACATCATGAAGCTGGCACGAGTAAAGAGCGGTTACGACCAAAGCCTTTCCCAGTACGAACTCGCCGCCTATGAAGAAGAGCATGCTACGCTGGTTGCCCCCTTCGACGGCGTGGTGGCGAACCTCTTTTCCAAGCCCTTCAACGAGGCAAGCACTTCGGAATCTTTCTGCTCCATCATTGGCACTCAGGGCATGGAAGTGGACTTTACGGTACTGGAAAGTGAACTCCCCCTGATAAAGAGTGGCGACAAGGTGATTGTCACCCCTTACTCGGATGCCGCTTCCAAACAAGAGGGCCGCATCACCCAAATCAATCCTCTGGTAGATGATAAGGGAATGGTGAAAGTAAAGGCATCCGTCAATGGCAGGGGACGTCTGTTTAGCGGCATGAATGTGAGGGTAAATGTACACCGTTCTCTGGACGGTCAGCTCGTGATACCCAAAAGTGCCGTCGTACTGCGTTCGGGTAAGCAAGTCGTCTTTACCCTGAAAGACGGAAAGGCGCAGTGGAACTATGTGCAGACCGGACTGGAGAATGCGGAAAGCTACAGCATGGCCGACGATGCCCTGAAAGAAGGCGATACGGTCATCGTGACGGGAAATGTGAATTTGGCACATGAGGCGCCGGTGAAGGTGGTGGAAAATTGAAAGATGAGAATTGAAAGTAGAAAATTCATAATTCACAATTTAAATTCATAATTGAAAATTGATAAAGTTCTTGATACAGCGGCCTATTGCCGTACTGATGGCATTTACAGCATGCTTCATTGTCGGGCTGGTGACTTACTTCACCTTGCCGGTATCCTTGCTGCCCGATATTGCCATCCCGGAAATTACAGTGCAGGTGTCGGCGCAGAATACCTCGGCGCGTGAATTAGAGAATACGGTGGTGAAACCTCTGCGGCAGCAGCTCATCCAGGTGGCGAAACTGAAGGACATGGACAGCGAGACGCGCGATGGTGCAGGCATCATCCGCCTGGGCTTCGACTTCGGTACGAATACCGACCTTGCCTTCATAGAAGTGAACGAGAAGATTGACGCCGCCATGAACTATCTGCCCAGGGATGCCGAACGCCCGAAGGTGATAAAGGCAAGTGCGACGGACATTCCTGTCTTCTACCTCAATCTGACTCTAAAAAATGACAGTGCATACGGCAAGGTGGACGAACGCGCGTTTCTTGATTTGTGCGAGTTTGCCGAAAATGTCATAAAGCGTCGCATCGAGCAGTTGGCGGAAGTGGCAATGGTGGATGTCACGGGTTTGGTCGAACGCCAGTTACAGATTGTGCCCGACCCGGATAAGCTTGCTGTGTTGGGGTTCTCCATTGAAGACATAGAAAACGTGCTGGCGCAAAACAACGTGGAGCCGGGCAGCATGACCGTGCGCGACGGCTACTACGAATACAACATTAAGTTCTCCACCCTGCTGCGGACAGAGGAGGACGTGAAGGGCATCCTGCTGCGAAAGGAAGGACGTATCATCCGCTTGGGAGACTTCTGCCGGGTAGAGATTGTTCCTGCCAAGGAGAAAGGTGTCTCCATGAGCAATGGCAAGCGTGCCGTTACCCTTGCCGTCATCAAGCAGGCGGACGAGAATATGGAAGACATGAAGCTTGCCATCAACAGCACGATGGACTACTTCAAGAAAGTATATCCCGACATTGATTTTAGCATCAGCCGTAACCAGACGGAGTTGCTGGACTATACCATCTCCAATCTTCAGCAAAATTTGTCGTTGGGTTTCCTGTTCATCTGCATTGTGGCGGTACTCTTCTTGGGGGATGTCAAGTCGCCGTTCATCATCGGGTTGAGTATGGTGGTATCTATTGTCATCTGCTTCCTGTTCTTCTACTTGTTCAAGATGTCACTCAATATCATTTCTTTGTCGGGATTAATCCTGGCGTTGGGTATGATGATTGACAGCAGCATCATTGTGACGGAGAACATTTCGCAGTATCGCGAACGGGGCTATTCGTTGCGGCGGGCTTGCGTGACGGGAACGAGTGAGGTGATTACGCCCATGCTGAGTTCGTCGCTGACCACTATTGCCGTATTTGTGCCGCTGATATTCATGAGCGGCATTGCAGGGGCGTTGTTCTACGACCAGGCATTCTCTGTTACGGTGGGGCTGCTGGTTTCCTACTTCACGGGTATCATGCTGCTGCCGGTCCTCTATATGCTGGTCTACCGGACGGGGTTGCGCGGCAGGTCGTGGTTCTCCCGCATCCGCATCAACAATCCGTTGAAGGAACATACGCTGGACCGTTTTTATGATGCGGGCATCGACTGGGTATTTTCCCATAAGACGGTAAGTATCATATTCTGTGTGGTTTCTATTCCTCTTTGTGTCTTTCTGTTCTATTCCATAGCCAAGGAGCGTATGCCGCAGATAGACCAGAATGAACTGATAGTCCATGTGGAATGGAACGAAAATATACATGTGGACGAGAACCGGCATCGTGTGAATGTGCTGTTCGGACAGTTGTTGGACAAGACTGTGGAACAGACGGCTGCCATAGGCCAGCAGGACTATCTGCTGAACCGTGAGCAGGCTCTCTCTTCTTCGGAGGCAGAATTGTATTTCAAGACTTCCTCGCCTGACGGGATTGCTCCCTTGCAGAAGCAGGCGGGCGAGTGGCTGACACGGGAATATCCGTTGGCGACAGTCTCCTTTTCTCCACCCGAAACCGTGTTCGAGAAGCTTTTCGTGACCGGGGAGGCCGATGTGGTGGCGGAACTTTATGCCCGTAACAAGGAGAAGGCGCCGGCGGCGGAAGAATTGCGCGGACTGGAACAACAGTTTGCGGAGCTTACGGGGACAGCGCCCGTAGGTATCGCTTTCGAGAACCAGATTGACATAAGCATCCTGCAGGAAAAGCTGTTGCTCTATGACGTTTCGTATGACGAGCTTTACCGTACGCTGCGGACGGCATTCAAGGAGAACAGCGTAGCTATGCTCCATTCCTACCAGCAATACCTGCCTATCAGCATTGTGGGCGAGGAGCGGACAGTGAATGAGGTGCAGCAGCAGACATTGATACAGACCCGTCCGGACAGTAAGGGCGAAGTGGAGTATATTCCGCTTCGGGAGCTGGTAAAGGTGCGTCCGGCCGAGGATTTGAAAACGATTACGGCAGGACGCAACGGTGAATATATACCGTTCCGTTTCTATGAAGTGGACGATGCTCCGGAGTTGATGGAAAAGGTGAAGCGGGAGGCAGATGCCACGGGTGACTGGGATACGGCCTTCTCCGGCAGTTTCTTCTCCAACCGCCAGATGCTGGACGAGTTGGTGGTGATTCTTTTCATCTCTATCCTGCTGATGTATTTCATTCTTGCCGCCCAGTTCGAAAGCTTCGTGCAGCCGCTCATCGTGCTGCTGGAAATTCCGATAGATGTGGCGTTTGCCCTGCTTCTGTTGTGGATATGCGGGCATACCTTGAACCTGATGTCTGCCATCGGACTGATAGTGACGTGCGGTATCATCATCAACGACTCCATCCTAAAGCTGGATGCCATTAATGAATTACGGAGGGCTGGTATGCCGTTGCTCGAGGCCATCCACGAGGCGGGGCGCAGAAGGCTCCGGCCCATCATCATGACATCGCTCACCACCATTTTCGCTATGGTTCCGCTGCTGTTCTCGTTCGACATGGGCTCGGAGCTGCAGAAGCCGCTTTCCATAGCGATGATTGGGGCGATGTTCGTGGGGACACTGGTCAGTCTGTTCATCATCCCGTTGATATATTGGTTTATTTATAGAAAAGAAAGAGCATGAAGAAATTAAGTCTTATACTTTTGTTCAGTCTGGGAGCCCTTTCCGCTTTTGCCCAACAGCGGATAACGCTCGATTTGCAGCAGACCATTGCCCTGGCGAATGACAGTTCGCTGGAAGCCTTCCGCACCAAGAACATGTATCTGGCCGGTTATTGGGAATACCGCACCTATAAGGCAAACCGCCTTCCCAGCCTGACGCTGAACATGACTCCGGCACAGTACAACCGTGATATCACCAAGCGTTACGACTCCGAACAGGACCTTGACATCTATCGCAGCCAGCAATCCTTCTATGCATACGGCAATCTTGCCGTCAGACAGAATTTCGACTTGACGGGCGGTACGTTCTATCTGGATACGGAGCTGGGCTATATGCGGAGCTTCGGTGGAAACAAGTATACCCAGTTCACCAGTGTTCCGGTTCGTTTGGGCTACTCGCAGAGTCTGGTCGGTTACAATCCTTTCCGTTGGGAACGCAGGATTGAGCCGCTGAAGTACGAAAAGGTGAAGAAGGAGTATATTTACAATGCAGAGCGAGTATCCGAGCAGGCCACTACCTATTTCTTTGCGCTTGCCATGGCACAGGCGGAATATGACTTGGCCAAGGACAATGCCGTCTCCACCGATACCCTCTACCGCATCGGCATGCAGCGCTTGAAAATAGCCGCCATCAGCCGTGCCGACCTGCTGACGCTGAAACTCGACGTGGTGAATGCCCGCAATACTTTGCAGAATGCCGCCAGTGCCTTGAAGCGCGCCATGTTTTCGTTGGCATCTTTCCTGAATATGGAGAAGAACACGGATATCAGGGTGTCGCTTCCGGGACGTCCGAGGGCGCTGACCATACCGGTTGATGAGGCTTTGCTGGCCGCTCAAGCCAACAATCCGGAATTTCTGGGGCTTCGTCAGGAAGTGCTGGAAGCCGAGCAGACAGTAGACAAGACGAAGAAGGAATCGCGCTTCAACGCCAGCATCAACGCCAGCGTCGGCTTCAACCAGGTGGCAGAGAAATTCGGTGAAGCATACAGGCATCCCATGCAGCAGGAGATGGTGTCGGTCAGTGTCTCCATTCCACTGGTGGATTGGGGCGTGAGGAAAGGCAAATACAACATGGCGAGGAACAATCTGAACGTGGTGAAGACTTCTGCCCGGCAGAGTGAAATCAGCATTGAGGAGGAGGTTATCATGACCGTCAGTGACTTCAACGTCCAGCAAGCCCTCGTCGCCAGTGCCGAAGAGGCCCTCGACCTTGCCATCCTGGCGTATAACGAAACCCGCCAGCGCTTCATTATCGGCAAGGCAGACATCAACAGCCTGACCCTCTCGCTGAACCGCCAGCAGGAAGCGCAACGCAATTACATCTCCGCCTTGCAGGACTACTGGCTGAATTATTACAAGATACGGAAACTGACGTTGCACGACTTTGCCAGCGGATTTTCGCTGTCGGAAAAATTTGATTATAATAACTGATGAAACGAGTTTCTTCCTTCACCGTCATAGTGGCGTTTGTCTGCCTTGCTTTGGTAGGGGTGGCGTTGATACCGCTGCTCCCCGTCAAGCTGAATCCGTCACGCAGCCTGCCCGGCTTCACGGTGGGTTTCAGCATGCCTGGCACTTCGTCGCGGGTGGTGGAGATGGAAGTGACCAGCAAGCTGGAATCCATGCTGGCGCGTATCCGCGGAGTGAAGCGGCTGAACTCCACCTCGGGCAACGGCTACGGCAACATTACTGTGGAGCTGGACAAGCATGCCGATGTCGAGGCAGTCCGCTTCGAAGCTTCCACCATCATCCGGCAGACGTGGCCCCAATTGCCCGAAGGTGTCAGCTATCCCACCATTCACATGAAAGTGCCCGACGAGAACGCCTCACGCCCCTTCATGTCCTTCACACTGAATGCCCCTTCCACTCCGATATTGATTCAGCAGTATGCCGAGGAGCATATCAAGCCGCGGCTGGCAAATATTCCGGGTATCTATAAGGTGGAACTCAGCGGTGCCACGCCCATGGAGTGGAGACTGGAATATGACAGTGAACAGTTGCGCTTGCTGGGTGTGACCCTATCGGACATCAGCGAGGCAGTACAGCGGCATTACCGGAAGGAATTTCTGGGTACGCACAATGTGGATACAGGTAACGGTAGCCGGGAATGGATACGCCTGGCACTGGTGCCGGAGAGCAACTCCCTTGGTTTTAATCCTGCTGCCATCACCGTGACGGCTACCGACGGGAAACTGCTCCGCTTGGACGAACTGGTGTCGGCTGTCCGTATGGAGGAGGAGCCGCAAAGCTATTACCGCATCAATGGGCTGAATTCCGTCTATCTATCCATTACTGCGGAAGAAACTGCCAACCAGTTGCAACTGAACCGTGCCGTGATGGACGAGATGGAAGCTGTTCGGCAGGTACTTCCTGTCGGATATGAAGTGCATACCAGCTATGATGCGACCGAGTACATACGGGAAGAACTGGACAAGATTTACTTCCGTACCGGCTTGACGGTACTCATCCTGCTTGTATTCGTATGGCTCATTACTCGTAAGTTGAAATATCTTTTTCTGATAGTTACCAGCCTGGCTGTAAATATAGCGGTGGCACTTATCTTCTACTACCTCTTCGGACTTGAGATGCAGCTTTATTCGCTGGCGGGTATCACTGTCTCGCTGAATCTGGTGATAGACAGTACCATTGTCATGACCGACCACATTCTGCACCGGCGTAATCTCAAGGCCTTCCTGTCGGTGTTGGCGGCAACCCTCACTACGATGGGTGCGCTTGTTATCATTTTCTTCCTTGACGAGAGGATACGGCTCAACCTGCAGGACTTTGCAGCGGTAGTGATCATCAATCTGGCTGTTTCCTTGATGGTGGCATTGTTCTTTGTTCCGTCGATGATTGAGAAGATAGGACTGGTGAGGCGGATTACGGGGAAGAAAAGGCGTCTTGTCTTGCCGGGGCTGACGCAAACATTCAAAACAAGGTTGGGACGGATTTTCAGACGTTTCCCCGTTTATTTCTCCTGCTGCTACTCTGCTCTCATCCGTTTTTTGTGCCGTTGGCGCTGGGCTGTATGCCTGCTGTTACTGTTGGGTTTCGGTCTGCCCGTTTTTCTGTTGCCCGACAAACTGGAAGGAGGGGGAAAATGGGAAGCTGCTTACAATAAGGTATTCGGTTCGGATACCTATAAGGAGTCGGTGAAACCCGTTGTGGACAAGGCGCTGGGCGGCAGCTTGCGGCTTTTCATACAGAAGGTGTACGAAGGCAGTTACTTCACCCGTAATGAGGAGGTGGTGCTCTATGCCAACGCCAACCTTCCCAATGGCAGCACCCTCGAGCAGATGAACACTTTGATGAAACGTATGGAGACCTACCTCAGCCGGTTCAAGGAAATCAGGCAGTTTCATACTTCCATCTACAGCCCCCGGCGTGCCAGTATGCAGATTTATTTCAAGAAGGAAGCCCGGAACAGCGGTTTTCCCTATACACTGAAAGCCAATATGATAAGCAAGGCACTGGAACTGGGAGGCGGCAGCTGGGGCATCTACGGATTGCAGGACCAGGGGTTCAGTAATGACGTCCGCGAGAGTGCCGGCTCCTACCGCATCAGGATGTACGGCTACAACTACGACGAACTCTATGAGTGGGCGGAGAAGCTGAAGGCCAAGCTGCTGACGCACCGGCGTATCAAGGAAGTGCTCATCAATTCGGAGTTCTCCTGGTGGAAGGATGACTATCAGGAATTCTACTTCAACCTGAACAAGGAGCGCATGGCGCAAGAGGGCATCGACGCGCAAGTGCTTTTCTCTGCGGTGCGCCCCATCTTCGGCAAGAATCTGGAGATTGGCTCGGTAGCGGCCGAGCAGGGAACGGAGAAAATCAAGCTCTCTTCCCGCCAGTCTGCCGAATATGACATCTGGGCGATGCAGTTCTTTCCCTATGGAGTAGGAAACAGCAAGCATTACAAGCTTTCCGAACTGACTACTGTGGAAAAGGGACAGATGCCGCAGGAGATTGCCAAAGAAAACCAGCAGTACCGCCTCTGCCTGCAATACGAATATATCGGCTCCAATGAGATGGGCAACAAGATACAGAAACGTGACCTGGAGGAGTTCAACAAACTGTTGCCGATGGGTTATACAGCCGAGTCGGACAGCAACAGTTGGTCATGGGGCGAGAAGGACAACCGCCAATACCTGCTTCTGCTGGTGGTGATAGCCATCATCTTCTTTACGACCAGCGTTCTGTTCAACTCCCTGAAGCAGCCGCTTGCCATCATCTTTGTGATTCCGGTTTCTTATATCGGGGTATTTCTTACTTTCTATTGGTTCCGGCTGAACTTCGACCAGGGCGGTTTTGCCTCGTTCGTCCTGCTGTGCGGCATCACGGTGAATGCCAGCATCTATGTCCTGAACGAGTACAACAGCATCCGACGTCGTTTCCCCCGTCTTTCCGCTCTTCGTGCCTACGTCAAGGCGTGGAATGCGAAGGTCGTTCCTATTTTCCTCACGGTAGTTTCTACCATTCTGGGATTTATCCCTTTCATGATAGGTGAGGACAAGGAGGCTTTCTGGTTTCCATTGGCGGCGGGTACCATTGGCGGACTGGTGATGTCCGTCATCGGTATCTTCTTTTTCCTGCCGGTTTTTGTGCTGAAACAGCGTGATTTTCTTAGGAAATGATTACCTTTGCTCGATTTTGTTACCTGAATGGATACTTGAATTTTAAATATGGAAAGTGCGGAGTACTCTTTGGATGAGTTATTATGTCAGTCTCTTCTGTTGTTTCGTCAGTATCGGTTTTATGATGCTCCAGAATGTGGAGAAAAGGCATTCCGGATATTGGAGGAAGCCCATGTATGGATGGGGCGTACGCAAGAGTGTGTGGATATGGCGAAATGGGGGTGCGTGATAGAGTGTCTTGCGCAGAAATACTACATAGAAGATGATACGGATGCGATTCTGGAAGAAATTGATGCTGCCTTGGTTGCGCATTGGAAGAGGATAGAGAAAATCCATGCAGAAGTCACCACCGTTTATTTATGGCTGGGGTACTATTTCCTGCTACGTTTCAGAAACCGGGAATCCCGTTCCCATTCCCGTTGTAAACAGATAATGTCCAGCTTGTTGTGTGCTTTGGTCGAAATCTTCCGTAAGGTGGAGAAGGGGGGAGCCCCGACAGAAGTCTTGTCACATCTTTCGGTAGATGTTTGGGGAGAGACCGTCTGCTGGATGGAGCAGGTACATGATTCCCGTCTTTGCGAGAAGCAGTCGTCAGCTTTGCTGGCACAACTCTATAACCTGAAAAGTGTGGAGTTGGAAAAAGGTCTGGGAAAGCAGGATGCTTTGCTCCAGCAGATTCTGGAGTTTTATTGCTTTTAAGGGAAAATTATCTCTGCTTAGTTTTATCATTTCTGCTTCCACACTTCCACCTACTTCCTGCATCCCTTTATTCATCGGCATTACAAGTGCTGTGGAAGCAACTCAAAAAGGTGGAAGCAACTTTTGCTTCCACAGCGGAAATACGCCGAAAAGTAAGTTAATATCTTGTTTGTTAGTGTATTAATAGAATGTACAGCATTTTGCAAATATCTTGTTTACACGATATGCGTTTCGTGTAAACACGGTATTAACTTCGTAAAAGACCGTTTACCGATAGACTGCAGCTGGGCTCATAATAGGAATAAGATAGGTGCACAGTATGGGGAAACTATGAGTATAATAGGTGTTCAACGGTTATGAAGCACCTTGTTGACGGTCGTTAGTCGAGTGGTTGACGGCCGTTGGCAGAGCGCATCACGGCCGATAGGCGCTGATAACTCCGTACAGAAAATGGAAAGGAAGCCTATGTAAGGGGAAACAAGCTCTGAGCTATTTGTTTTGTTTGCCACATTTATCTTGTTTTTGTACATTGTTGAAGCGGTTTTTTGTATCTTTGAAGGGAGAGGCCGTAAAAAAGCTTATTCTCATCCAAAGTTTAATTATATATACATGGATTATGAAGCGATGTATAGTACTGTTCATAACATTCTGCTGTGCAGTTGTTTCTAATGCGTAGACAAATGGCATTGTGACTGATGGGGAAAAAGGATTGCCGTTGGCTGGTGTGAATATTTATCTCCAAAAGGATTCTGTGGGCATAGGAGTTATACGTAATGATAATCTGGTAAAGAACATGTTCATATGAAAAAACTGCTATATCTTGGGCTTTTGTCCGTTTGTGTACTGTTAGGTTCTTGCGTAGAGAAGAACGTATCCAATGTTTTTGATAAGGTAGAGAGGTATATGGATGTATATCCTGACAGTGCATTGCTGCTGTTGGAGCAAATTCCTCATCCGGAGGAGCTTCGTGGGAAGTAGCGGGCGGACTATGCATTGCTGCTAACGCAAGCACGTGATAAAAACTATCTGGATAGTTTGCAGTCGGATTCGTTGATAAAAATTGCGGTAGATTATTATAAGGATGATGGTGTAAAAGCAGGAAAGGCATTGTTTTATTATGGTAAAGTGGCAGCTTTGCAAGATAATGATACATTGGCTATACAAGCTTATTTGAGCGCTTTGGCTAAATTGGAGAAGACGGAAGAATATAAGTTGCAGGGATTTGTACATGAATATATCGGTGTTTTGAATACGGACAGAAAGCTATATAAAGATGCTCTCGACAATTATCAAAGTTCAGCGTATTGTTTTCAAAAGGCTGTTGATACTTTAGGAGTTATATATGTTTATCGGGATATTGCTCGTATTTATTATGTAGAACAGAAATATGACAGTGTTTATAATTACATTAATCGTGCTTTGTCCTTGTGTGAGAAAAAGAAAGGATGTATCAGTTTTGAACGGGTAATCCCTTCTTTATTACAAGTAAAAGGGATTGCCAAAAGAAATGAAGGGGATTTGGGAGATGCAATAGCCCTGTTGAAAACTGCGGTAGAGACTGAACAAGATAGGCATTCTATGCATCACTGTTCAATGTCATTGGGGAATATTTATTTGAATCTAAATAAGTTGGATGAGGCTGGAAGATGTTTCGCTTTAGCTTTGAATTCTGAAAATCCTCGTACTCTGGCGGGTGCATATCACTATTTGTATCTGTTGGAAAAGAAACAGAAAAAGTATGCAATGGCTCTCTATTTCAAAGAAAAGTCTGATTCGTTGTTAGTCATTGAACGGGATGCTAAACAAACATCTCAAATTTTGACTTTGCAACGTAAATATGAAAGAGGAAAACTTCTTTTAGAAAAGCAACAGGTTGAACGTGAAAAGCAAATACAGCTTTATTTTTGGATAGCAGTAGTCTTGTTTATTATACTGCTATGCATTGTTTTGTATTTTCTTTTGAGAAAGAGATATGAAGGACTGTTCCGGAAGAATATGCAAATAATAGAAGAAAATGAGTGCATGATTAAACGATATGTTTATGAACTTGATGTGTTGAAACAAAGGGCAGGTGAGATGGCAGAAACAAATAGAGAGAAGATTGCTAAATTGAACCAAAAGATTTTGCTATTGGAGAGTGAGAATAAAAAAATAAGTGAAAATGTATGTGTAAATGGCGTTTATCTCTTGGAACAATTGAAGAAGGAAAAGCTGATTGTGAAGAATATGACCAACCAGGAGAAAGAACAACTCCTTGAATATATAGATTTAATATATGGTAATTTTATTTCTCGGTTAAAGAAAGATTTTAAATTAACTAGTGGCAACTTGATGTTGTTGGCTTTGCTTAAAGTAGGTTTCACTTCCAGTGAATTGATGTTCACTTTTGACTGTGAGATGAATTCCATTTTTACGAAGAAACGGAGGTTGAGGGGAATCTTAAGTTTGGATACAAATGATAAATTGGAAGAATTTGTAGCTCTTTACTAGAATAATCGCTTGATTTTCGTCCACTAATTTAGAAATGTTTTTACTGTCATCTTATTGGTGTATAGAGTATTGACTTGTCTTGTGTTGTCCACTCGTATTTTCTCTAAGAAGTGATTGAATGGCTATCTTTGTAACATTCAAAACTAAAGATACTATGAAATCATTTTTTATTTTGTTAAGTTTATACTACTTTCTTGTAGTAAATGTAGTAAGTGCAGATTCAGTTACTTTTCCTTCGAGAGTAGAAATCGTCATGGATGAGGATTTTGATTTACCGGGTGGTCCGGGGAATGCTCATCGTTCTATTCCTTCAGCTACTCCTTTTTTAGCATTTTTGAATGATGACCATTCCATTGATTTGGAATTCTATCAATCGATAGGTGAAGTGGAAATTGCAATTTCTCAGAATGGGAATGTTGTTTACTCCTCTGCTGAGAATATAGACTCTCCTATATTAAGAAAAGTACAGTTACAGCAAGGTTTAGGTGGTGATTTTTTACTTGAGATAAAGGGCGCGGATGGGGCTTATGCATTCGGTAGATTTACTGTTCATTGATTTGATAATGAATATATAACACTATGAAACAAATCTCATTTTGCATCACTTGCATGAACCGGCTTATTATCGACGAAGTCATAGTGGGAATATGGTTTTTAGGTTAGCGAGTCGGTATGTAATCTGGATGCAGATAATTATCTGGGGAAAGGCTTTGCAGAGTTCGTGATGAAGAAGTTTGAGAATGAAGAAAATATATTCTATATCAGTACTCTTTGTAAACGTGATGTTTTTGGACGAATATGTTTGAAGAAGCGAGGCTTTATTGCAATGAAAGGTTATAATGAGGCTTTGGTAGGCTATGGATTTGAGGATGCAGAATTTTATGATGGTCTGGAGTCGTAATCAGGATATGAAGTCGGGTGAAACTTGTTCGTTTTTAGCTAAAGAAAAGATTGTATAACGCTTCTTTTTAGTAAGAAGCATAATAATTATTTACGTATGAAAAAAAAATTGTAGTGTATGTCTTGATGGCTTTTATAGCTCTATTTTTAATATTTAGATTCGTGTCTATATCAAATAACATAAGTCTGCAAAGAGGAATTGTTAGAAGTGTATCTGCTACAGAGCATAATGATATTGTAATAGAGTTGGAGAATGATTCTTTTTATTATATAAATAGAGGTATGGAAAGTGAAATAAATTATGAATGGTTTCAGAATTATTTGCCAGGCCATGAAATAGAGTTGTATATTCAAAATGAACATTTATTTGGGTCAAATAGTAATCGTATTGTTGAAGTAAGCATAAATGATTCTTGCATATATAAGAAGTGATTTATATTTATTCGCAAGAAAACAGTTGTATGCCAAGAAGGTGATAACTTGTTTGATAAAGAGAACAATCAGCATATTCAAATTCGGGGAGTTAGTTCGGATGGATGTTTTTTTGCTTTATTACAACCGGATGAACTTAGCGATGATAATCAACAGAGAATGGGAGTTGAAGAAGAAGGTAACCCCATAATAGCTGTTCTTTATTAAGAAGTTGATATAAAGATGAAACTGTTTTCCCATGAAGTGTGAAAAATATATCTATGAATAGTTCGTAATTCATTTGTTTTTAGTATGTTTGTGCTATTCGTATATATAGTATGAAATACTAAGGAAGAGAATGTTCTTAATGAAAGTATGAAAAGAAGAGTTAAAGCATTGACTGTTGTTTTGGCAATATGTCTTATAACTGTTTTTATTCGATGTCAGTCGAATGAAACTCCTATTCAGCAACTTGTAGTTGTTGTGAATGGGGATTCTATTGAGATGGTTTTTGTGAAAGGAGGTACATTTATGATGGGATGTACAGATGAGCAGGGATGTGACTGTGAGGATAACGAGAAACCAGCACGTAAGGAGTCGGTATCTGATTTTTACATAGGAAAATATGAAGTTACTCAAAGGCTGTGGAGGGCGGTTATGGATACTGATTCCATTTTGCCGTTTAATGGGGGATGCGGAGATTGCCCGATGGAAAATGTAAGCTGGAAAAATGCGCAGGAGTTTATCGGTAGATTAAATGCTATGACCGGTAAAACATTTCGTCTTCCGACTGAGGCCGAATGGGAATACGCAGCGCGTGGTGGACACAAAAGTAAGCACTATAAATACAGTGGCAGCAATCAGGTAAGTGAGGTGGCTTGGTATGTTGGGAATTCCTCTGGCGGACAATATGGAGAAGCTGGAACTACCCGTCCGGTAGGTCTGAAAAAAAGCAATGAATTGGGATTGTATGATATGAGTGGCAATGTTTGGGAGTGGTGCGGTGATTTGTACACTAAAGAATACAAGCAAGGTGGTAAGTCTATCCATCCGGGATGGCCTTTTGAGGGTACTTATCTTTTTTTCCGCCGAATATTGCGAGGTGGAAGTTGGGGAGGAACAGCAGAGGGGTGTCGGGTGTCGTACATTGATTACGACATTGAGAATTATAGTGACGAGTATGGAGGTTTTCGCCTTGTGATGGAGCCGGAATCGATTAAATAATGTAATTAATGATGATAAGTGATATTTTACTACTTTCAGAGTAATGAATAGAAATGGTATGAGATATATGTGGAAATTCTTTTTATTATTGATGTTGGTTGTAACTTCGTGTTCCGAAAAGCAGATTGATGGCAATGTAATTAATGTTGCGGAAGCAATGAGTAGATTGTCAGAAGGACAATCTGTACAAAATTTGTTTTCCAGCATAAGTTATATTCCTTTGGAGACTAATGAGCAGGCTATTATAGGAAAATATTCGGAGTGCATAATTATGGATAGTGCGATATTGGTATCTTCTGTCCATCAGAATCTGAAACTTTTTGACCGTACTAACGGGAAGTATATTCGGGATATTGGACACGTAGGTACTGATCCGGAAGGATATGCAAAGGATTCATGGGGGAAAGTGAGCTTTTGGGCTGATGCGGTTCGGAGAACCGTTTATCTATTGGGATGGAATAATGATTTCCTACTATATGGATTTGATGGGAAATATAAGGATAGAATTCGATTGCAAGATACAGTCAATTGTATTCTGTCCCAAAATTACTATTTGATGGATGCGGACAGAATTTGGGGACATAATAAAATGAAACTCTCTCCGGAGACGCCATCAGTCTTTTATATGGATAGAAATACGATGTCATTGACCGGTATTGCTACATGGAATTCAGCCCTGCTTCCCATGGATGAGGTTTTGTCGGTTTCAAATTTGTTGGGGGGCAATGTTGCTTATGGAGGTGACTTGGCAATGGCAGAATTTGTTGGTGACCGGAAATATTATACGGCAATCAATAGCCCTTCGTTATGGAAATCTAAGGATGCCATCCGAGTGAAACAAGCTTTTAATGATACTATCTATACTATTTCAGAGCAGGGACTTACTCCATATCTGGTTTTTGAACTGGGTGAGTGGCACTGGAATGAGCAGCAGCAATTGGATGTAGAAGGATGTGATAAAAAAATAGCCATAGACTATATTCTGGAGAATGCAGAGTACATCTATTTCCATTTTCATACAAGCTTATATTTAGAAGAAAGTCAGTCATATTGTGGATTTTACCATAAGGAAAAGAAAACTGTTGTTTGCCAAAAGGGTGATAGCTTATTTGATAAAATGAATAATCAGCATATCCAAATCAGGGGAGTCACTTCGGATGGACATTTTTTTGCTTTGTTACAACCGGATGAACTCAGTGATGATAATCAACGGAGAATGGGAGTAGAAGAGGAAGGTAACCCTATTATGGTCATGCTTTATTAAATACTTATTCCGTCGTCTTCCCCCTTGCATCCAAATACCCTCTTTTAAACATATCCACGAACAGAAAGAATAGTGACAAGAGCAGTGGCCCGAAGATGACACCCATGAATCCGAAAAGGGACAAGCCGATTACAACTCCGAAGACAGTGATAAGCGGATGAATGTCTGCCATTTTCTTCTGGATGATGAAGCGTATCAGGTTGTCGAGCTGTGAAATGACTGCACCGCCATAGATGGCCAGGCCGATAGCTTGAACCCAGTTGCCTATCAATGCCATGTAGACAGCTATCGGAAACCATACCAGCGCTGTTCCTACCATTGGGATGATGCTGGCGAAGCAGGTCAGGAAACCGGCGAACAAGATGTTGGGAGCACCGAAAATCCAGTAGCCTATCATGGCTACTCCTCCTTGTATGACGGCGAGTAAGGGGATGCCGATGGCATTGGAGCGGACAATCATGTTGATTTCGTGGATGACGTTTTGTGTATTGTCATCGTTGAACGGCAGTAGGTCGTTGACGTACTGTTCCATCTTTTTGCCCCCTATCAGCATGAAGTAGAGTACAAAGACCAGTACGAAGATGTTGACGGCAAAACTGCTGATACCTCCCATGATGGCTTGCCCGATGCGGGGAAGAATTGAAATGACGTATGCCACCGTGTCTTTCCCCAAGATATAGTAGCCGGTTTTGGCTTTAATGATGTTGGCCGCTTCTTCGAAAGGAGCTATAATGGCTTGCGGGTCCAGATTGATGTTTTGAAGATTGACCACAGCCAGCCATACCACCAGCCCAAGCGGAACCAGAAAGCAGAGAATTGCCTCTGCCGTAATGAGGGTGGCAGCTATGCTGCGCTTCATTTTCCGCTTGTCGGAAAGATACATCATCTGCTTTCTCACCAGGATATAGATAGTCAAGGCTCCCAGCAGACCGCCCATGAATGGGGCTATTTGTCTGAAAAGAATGATTCCCAGCCCGATAATGATAGCTATCAATGAATATTTCCAGTATTGTTCTTTTGTGCTCATAAAGTTCCTGTATTTCTTAGTAAAGAAACATAAAAGAAGTTGAAAAGGTTTGGAAATTGTGGCCGGAATTCAATATTTATCCTTCGTCCAGCCAGCCTAACCCCTGGCGTATGATTTCCGGCTCCCCATTGGTGCAATCCACTACGGTAGAGCCTTCCGTACCGCCGATACCGCCGTCTATTACCAAATCGACAATATCACCGAATTTCTCGTCAATCAGTTCCGGGTCTGTGCAGTATTCAATGTCCTCATTGTCATCATGCGGCAATGTAGTTGTCATGATGGGAGCATCCAGCAGGCGGGCTATTTCTTGAATGATGGAATTGTCCGGCATACGGATGCCGACCTCCTTACGGTTACGGAATATCTTGGGCAGGCGGGTGGTGCCGTTCAGAATGAAGGTGAAAGCTCCGGGCAGATTACGCTTCATCAACTTGAAGGTGCTGTTGTCCACTTTGGCGTATTCGCTGACCTTGCTCAAGTCGTAGCAGATGATGGAAAGATTGTTCTTCTTGGGGTCGATATTTTTAAGACGGCAGATACGTTCGATGGCTCGTTCCTTCAGTCCGTGGCAGCCGATGGCATACATGGTGTCGGTAGGGTAGATAAGGATACCTCCGTCATTCAGTAGGTCGACCACCTGCTGCAGGTCGGCGGGATTGTTATTTTTTTCATAAAGTTTCAGAAGCATGGCAGAAATGGATTTGAGTTTTATATTACATGCAAAAATAGATAATAATCGGCTTATAAACAAGCAATTCACCTTTTTAGCATCTCTTTCTCCAGTTTCTTTATCTTCTTCCAGGCCTCTTTGAATTTGGGACAGAGGGTGACGGCTTTCTCATAGTTTTTCATGGCCGCCTCCTTCATGTCATGCTTCAGGCATTCGTCACCCATAAGGATGTATTCGCGGGCATACTTCACGAGGGCTTTCTCTTTCTCCAATGCTGCTTGCTTCAGTGCACGGTTTTCCTCTTTCAGACGGTTGATGATGTTCAGCTTCCGGCGGATGAGGCGCTGCACGTTGGGCTTCTCGATGTCGTAGCGGGAATGGATGGCTTTGAAAAACTCATCCAGGAAAGTGCCGAAGTCCCCTTTGTCGAAGGCTTTGGCGGCGGCAACGTATTGAACGTCTGCCTGTGCTTGCTTCAAGGCACGGTCGATGGCGGTGCGGTTGTTGAAGCGTTCGGAGAAGCTGACAATCTCCGGACGCACGAATACATCGGCACGGCTGATGGGCTTTTTCAGCTGGATGCCTTCCAGCGAGGTGCAGCGGCTGAGGGCTACGTATGCCTGCCCACCGGCAAACACGCCGCCGGTAAAGTCGATGACTACCCGGCTGAAGGTCAGCCCTTGGCTCTTGTGGACGGTGATGGCCCATGCCAGGCGCACGGGATATTGTGTAAAGGTTCCCAGTTCTTCCTCTTCAATCTGTTTCTTTTCTTCGTTGTATTTGTAGCGGATGTTTCGCCACGACTCTCGTTTGACGTCACATTCCTTGCCGTCGTCGGTGATGACGTAGAGGGTCTCTTCAATAGGGTCGAAGCCGCTGATGACGCCGATGGTGCCGTTCACCCAGCGGCGGTCGAAGTCATTCTTGATGAAGATGATTTGTGCGCCCGGTTTCAGTACCAGTTCCTGCGAGGTGGGGAGGCTGCTTTCGGGAAAGTCTCCCATGATTTCGCCGTAGAAGGTGACCGGGTCACCGGGAAGTTCCGCCAGTTTTTTGTCGTTGATGTAGTCCACATTGTCACGGCGGGTGGCGAGGGTGATGTACATGTCGGCTTCCGATTGCTCTATTTGGGTGCCATAGCGGGTGTTGAGCAGCTGAAGTTCGGCAGAGCCGACGGTATTGTTGCGGATGTGGTCCAGCACATGGATGAACTTGCTGTCTGTTTGCCGGTATACTTTCTGCAGTTCGATGGAGACAAGGTCTATCTGGCCGAATACCCTGGCAGAGAAGAAATAAGGGGTAGGGTAGAATCGGTTCAGTATCTCCCGTTCATCTCCTTTGACGACGGGTTCCAACTGGAACACATCGCCCACCAATAATATCTGTTTGCCGCCGAAGGGTTCGCGCAGGTTGCGGGAATAGACGCGCAGGATGCGGTCTACGGCGTCGATGATGTCGGCGCGTACCATGGAAATCTCGTCGATGATGACCAGTTCCAGTTCTTCCAGTAGTTTGCGGTGGGGTTTGGTGTATTTGAAAAATTCGTGGATGCGTCCCCGTTGCAGACTGAAGTTCGGGTCATCGGGCAGCAGGGGGTAGAAGGGCAGTTTGAAGAAGCTGTGCAGGGTACTGCCTCCGGCATTGATGGCGGCTATGCCGGTAGGGGCAAGCACTACATGCTTTTTCTTCGTATTCGCGCAGATATATTTCAGGAAGGTCGATTTGCCCGTACCTGCCTTGCCCGTCAGGAATACGGACTGACGGGTATACTGAATGAGGTTCAAGGCATCTTGAAACTCTTTGTTTTGTGTATCGGGAACGAAGCTCAAAAGATTTCAGATTTATGATGGATTCCCGACTATGCCGAAATATTTCAGGGCGTTGGCGATGCCGTCTTCATCAACAGAAGTGGTTGTGTAGTTACTGGCAGCTTTTACGTCGTTATTGGCATTGCCCATGGCTACACCGATACCGGCATGGCGCAACATGCTGATGTCATTTCCTCCGTCGCCGAAGGCCATGGTCTCTTCCAGCTTGATGCCGAAGTGGCGGATAATCTGGTCGATACCGTTTTGCTTGGTGTTTCCTTTGGCTGTCACGTCTACGAAGGCAGGATGCCAGCGGCCCATCTCGCAGTGGGGGACGGAGGGCAGGATGATTGCTTCTTCCTCGGCGTTGATAAAGGGAGTCAGCTGGAAGAAGGCTTTGTCGGCATGGCTGTCGGTATAGGGCTTTGCTTCGATGGGGTCCACTTTCAATTGGTGATGGAAGATTTCCTCCACTACTTCGCCGGGCTGGTTCACGCAGATGTCGTGCTCTCCCACCAGGATGCATGGGATGTTGCGTTCGTGGCAGAAAGCTGTCAAGGCATCCACTTCCGCTGTCGGTATGGGGCTTTTGTAGATAACGGTGTCTTCTACAAAGCAATAGGCGCCGTTCATCGTGATGTAGCCGTCTATCAGATTCCGTTCCTGCAAGGCGGACAAGTTGTTGATGATGACGCGCGGACGTCCGGTAGAAATGAAGATATGTATGCCTTTGGCCTTGGCGGCAGTCAACGCTTCAATAGTGGAAACGGGAATTTCGTGGGTCTTGAAGCTGACCAAGGTTCCGTCGATGTCAAAAAACAGAGCTTTTATCATAAGGGGTTCTTTTATCTTGTGCGCGAAATTACTTAAAAAAGCGAAGATATTTCGTACTTTTGCGCACAAATAAATGATAAATAACAAATGAAGAAACATTCTTTGAAAGATTGGATGATAGCGGTGCGTCCGTGGTCATTCCCCGCCTCTTCGATGCCGGTGGTGGTGACGTTGGCATATCTGTATTGGATGCAGCAGGACATAAACTGGGTGAACGGCATCTGGGCATTGCTGAACATCGTCGTGTTTCACGCTGCCGGGAATACCTGGAGCGATTATTTTGACTATAAGCATAAGGTCGATGCAAGGGATACCTTTGGCGCCAAGACCTTGACCGACGGGATGTTTGCTCCGCGCGAGATATATGGCTTGTCGATGGCATTGCTGGCAGTTGCCCTTGTTGCGGGTGTCGGCCTGCTGTGGCGTACGGGGTTGCCGTTGCTGTACATCGGTATAGGCGGCGCGGCTTGCTCGTTGCTTTATCCGCCGCTCAAGTATCGTGCGTTGGGCGATGTCGTCATCTTTTTGGCGTATGCCTTACTGCCGACGTTGGGTACCTGCTATGTGGCTACGGGAGTAGTTGACTGGAATGTCTTGTGGATAGCTCTGCCGGTGGGACTGATTACGGTGGCCATTCTGCATGCCAATAATACACGGGATATGCGTACCGATGCCCGTGCCGAGATTCAGACACTGGCCATGAAGCTGGGAGGAAAGGCGTCGATGTACGTTTATTGTGCCGAAGTCCTTTTCCCTTTTGGCTGGATAGCCGGCTTGATAGCTGCGGGAACTCTTCCTCTATGGACCCTGCTGGTGATGCCGGCACTGGTTCCTGCCATAGGCAATGTACGGGTGGTGTCTCGTTTTCCCGGAAAGGGAGAAAGTGCCATAGCCGGTCTGGATGAGATGACGGCAAAACTCCAGTTGTTGTTCAGTCTGCTGTTCACGTTGTCGTTCGTTGTAGCCGGTTTGCTATCATGAAGAAGCTGATTTTTACCATTCTGCTGGCTGCCGTGCTGTGGACGGTCATGTTTTCGCCTTGGACGGCTCCTTTCGTGAATTTCTGGTGGATGATGACCGGTTCTGCGCTCACGCTGTCCGTGTTTGCCACCTTGTTCAATCCCGGCTGGTGGCGGGAGGTGAAGTGGAGCTTGCCGAATGTCTTGCTGGGAATTGGCATTGCTGTTGCTTTGTGGGGCGTTTTCTGGTTGGGAGACAAGGTGTCATCTTGGATGTTCGATTTTGCCCGTCCGCAGGTGGACTCCATTTATGGGATGAAAGAGGGAGAGTCTCCTTGGCTGTTGGCGGCATTGCTACTGTTGCTGATAGGGCCGGCGGAAGAGATTTTCTGGCGCGGCTATGTGCAACGCACGCTTTCCAAACGCTGGAATCCGAATGCGGGTTTTGTGGTGGCTACTTTGATTTATGCACTGGTGCATGCCGGTTCCTGCAACTTCATGCTGGTCATGGCGGCTCTGGTGGTGGGGGCGGCATGGGGCGCGCTTTACCGTTTCTTTCCGAACCGCTTTGCCGCTATTATCTTGTCTCATGCAGTGTGGGATGTGGCGGTATTTATATTTTTCCCGATATGATTATTGTTTACAAAAATAAGGCAGCGGTAATGGGTCGTATAAAAACAAAACAAATTGATGCGTTGAATTATAAAAAAGCAAGCATATGACTTACAATTTTGATGAAGTAATAGAGCGCCGTGGTACCGACTCCGTGAAATGGGACGGTGTGAAGAGTGTATGGGGGCGCGATGACCTCCTCCCCATGTGGGTGGCGGATATGGATTTCCGCACGCCCCCGTTTGTGATGGAAGCCTTGCGGAAGCGTCTTGAACATGAAGTGCTGGGCTATACGTCTGCGTGTGAGGAATGGTATACTTCCATTTGTAGCTGGCTCAGTCGTCGCCACGGTTGGGACGTCACTCGCGAGATGCTGACTTTTGTACCCGGCATTGTCCGCGGTCAAGCCTTCGCATTGCAATGCTTCACCAATCCCGGCGACCGGGTAATGGTGATGACTCCCGTTTATCATCCCTTCTTCCTGGTGACGCAACGCATGAAGCGCGAAGTGGTTTACTCTCCGCTCGACCTGAAAGACGGACAGTATCAGATTGACTTTGAGCGTTTCCGTAAGGATATACAAGGATGCAAAGTATTGATTCTCTGCAATCCCCATAACCCGGGCGGGCGTGTATGGACGGTGGACGAATTACGCCGGATTGCTGATATTTGTACGGAAAGCCATACGTTTGTCATTTCCGATGAAATTCATGCCGACTTGACTCTGCCACCTTACAAACACCATCCTTTTGCTACTGTTTCGGGGGCTGCCGCGCAGAATTCCCTCACCTTCATGGCACCCAGCAAAACATTCAATATGCCGGGATTGGGAAGTTCGTACGCCATTATCCTCAATGAGGACATCCGCCACCGTTTTCAGGAGTTCATGGAAGCGGGCGAGTTCAGCGAAGGGCACATGTTGGCCTATATCGGTGCGGCTGCTGCCTATATGCATGGTGAGGAATGGTTGGAACAGCTGCTGGACTATATAAAGGGCAATATCGATTTCACGGAGAACTACCTGCGCGAGCATATTCCGGGCATCGGCATGATACGTCCGCAGGCTTCTTACCTGATTTATTTGGACTGCCGGGGATTGGGGCTGACTCAGGAGGAACTGGTGAGACTATTTGTGGACAAGGCACACCTGGCACTGAATGACGGCACCATGTTCGGTGAACCGGGTAAGGGATTTATGCGGCTGAATATCGGCTGCCCGCGTTCGGTGTTGGAGCAGGCGCTGAAGCAACTGGAAACTGCGGTTGCAGACAAATGATAGAAAAAACTATATCTCCTATATTATGAATAGATTACCTTTCCTTGGACTATTGTTTGCGTTGCTGTGCCTTGTTGCCTGCCGGCAGATGAATGAGGCACATCTGTTACATCTGGCAGAAAAGCAGGTGAATATGAATGTGGACAGCGTGTATGCCTTGCTGGTACAGATAGAGAGGCCATCGCAACTTTCGGATGAGGAGAGGCTGTTGTATGGATGGCTGAATGCTTATGTGCACTATAAGCGGCACAACTCGATGGCGGAAGATTCCTTGATATTGCCTGCTTCCGATTATTACGTCTTCCGCAACGACACGGCGAAGAATCTGTTTTCCTATCAGTTGAAAGCCTGGTACTGGTATTGGCTGAAAGAGCACGAACGGTGTATAGCTGCCATTGACAGCGGCGTAGCTTTGGCCAAGGCGCTGCAGGACACGGGAAGAATGGCTGATATGCTGATTGATAAGGCATACTGGTATGTGTATGTCTGGAAAGATTATGAGAAAGCGATAGAAACTTTCCGTACCGCCATAGCTTTGGACGCAAGAGCCGGAAGCTTCTTCTCTATGGGAATTGCCATGGGGCTGAACAAGAATGATTCTGCATCCTATTACATGGAGCGCAGCATAGAACTGGCAGTGGAGGCAGAAGATACCAGTAAGATAGTGCATTATTTGCGTAACTATGCCCAGATGCAGGCTTACTCTTTTGATGAACCTTCCGGTGCAATAGCTACTATTCGTCGTATGGAGCAGTATGTCGTCGACCCGGTGCAGTTGCGTATGGGAGATCTGGTGAAAGTGGAAGTGTTCTTGAAAGAAGGGCTGCTTGATTCGGCGGAATACTATTTGAATAAGGAGAGGAAACGTGGCGAGGGCCGGAACCGGTTTCTGACGGAAGAGAATATGGTGGCGGTATATAGGGCATTGATAGATTATACACGTCACCGTACGTTTGATGTGCTGGACGTGGCGCGCTATAATGATTCTGTAGCCAATGCTCTTACTGCGTTGCAGAGTACTGTCCGGCGTAAGGACGAGTCGAAGGAGACGCTTTCGCAAGCCAACTTGATTCTGACGGTGGAACGGAAGCAGGCACAACTGAATTTGTTGCTGGCACTGTTGGTACTGGTGCTTGCAGGTGGCGGTGTGTCCCTTTATATCCGTAACCGGCGTAACCGGTTGATTGAAGCGGAAGAACGGGCGGAAACACTGACCCGGTTGCTGGAAGATGCGATCAGGAACCAGTCGAAAGGGGAAGACGGGCAGTTTTTTCGGAAAATACTGTTGCAGCAATTAGGCATGATACGGCTGGTGGCTAAACAACCTACCTCACAGAATCAGGAGCTGCTTCGCCGCATTTCGGGTATTACCAGCCATGAACTGCCGGTAGAGAGTTTGCTGGTATGGGAGGACTTGTATCCTATCATAGACCGGATTTATGATAACTTCTACACAAAGATGGACAGCTGTTTTGGCGATGTGCTCATTGACAAAGAAAAGCAGCTTTGCTGCCTGCTCTGTGCGGACTTCTCGACGAAGGAGATTAGTGTGGTGACACAACAGAGCATTCCTACCATTTACCAGCGAAAGACGAATATCCGCAAGAAACTGGGGATGGGGGAGAAGGAAGGCATCGTAGAGTTTATAGGCAGCATATAGACCGGAAAAGGCATAATATAGACTTTTGTGAAATTAAAGTGTTGATATGTAGTGATTTGTAGTTTTGGAATATAGACTTTTTATTCCTCGATATAGACCGTTTGAGGCATGTTTTACCCCTACCTTTGTATCAGCGAAATACAAGGTGTGAAATATTGAAATCAAACGCATGATGAAAGAAAAACTACTGAACAACGTTAGAAAAAGAGTGATGGTATGGGTGGCCTTGGCAAGTATGGCAACTCTGCTTCCTGCTCAGACTTACCGGCTTTCCGGTTGTGTGCAGGACGAGAACCGCCAACCGGTAGAGGTGGCGAATGTGCTGCTGAAGCAGGCAAAAGACAGTATCTATATTACCGGTATGCTGACCGACACACAAGGTTGTTTTTCCTTTGACCAGCCACTGGGAGAATACTTGTTGCATATTACCCTTATCGGCAGCGAAGACCTCTACGTTCCCGTTGTGCTGCAAGGAAACAAAAACGTTGGCGAATTGACATTGAAATCTTCTTCTGCCTTGCTGGACGAAGTGACCGTTACGGCCGCGCGTCCCGTTATCAAGCGTCTGGTGGATAGGGTAGTGTTCGATGCACATAATACCATAGCCTCTGCCGGAGGCAGTGCACTCGACCTTCTGCGTGAAGTGCCCGGTCTGCAGGTTGGACAAAACAGTATTGGTATTATAGGTAAAGGGGGTATCAAGGTTTATATCAACGACCGTGAGACGAAGCTGTCAGGAGATGAACTGATAGATTACCTCCGTTCCTATGACGCCTCCCAGATACTGAAGGTGGAGGTGATTACCACGCCTCCGTCCAAATACGATGCCGCCGGAAATGCAGGCATCATCAATATCCGCTTGAAGTCACGCCCCAAAGATTACGTGGGTGGTACGGCTTCCGCTTCCTACAGCGCTGGTGAAAAGGACAATTACGGATATGGCGGGGTAAGCCTGAACCTCAGCAAGGGGCGCGTGTCATCCTTCCTCAACGGGGGTACTACGCAGGGCAACTATGAGACGCGTGAGAAGAATTACCGCTATTTTCCGCAGAACACCTGGAACAGCCGTGCCGACTACACCAATTACATGAATAGCTTCTACCTTCAGGGAGGTGTGGACGTATCGTTGGAACGGGACTGGACTGTAGGTATGCAGGCCATCTATAATCACAGTGCTCCCAAACCGGGCAACGCCCTTTCATGGACGGAAGTTTACGATGCCTCTACCGCCGTATTGGATTCTTTGCTGTACTCCAACAGTGACAAGGATACCAGTTCCGACCGCCTCAATCTGAATTTTCATACCGATAAGGTCTGGGATGACAAAGGCAAGAAAATGACTTGGGATGTGGATTACCTGCGTGACAACCGGGACGAAAATATGGGCTTTCTCTCGAAAACCCTCCTGCCTGACGGTACGGAGATTCCGGGTACAAACTTCGACTACAACTATCTGCAACATCGCAAGGTGGATGTAGTCTCCTCCGCTCTTGATTTCATCCTTCCTTTTGAAAAGTACAAGATAACGGCAGGTGCCAAGGTCTCCTTTACCAACACTCGCAACGGTATCAATTACGATACGTCGGACCCTACGCTGGTGCAGGATGATTATTTCCGTTACAAGGAGCAAATCTATGCCTTATATGCTGATTATAGCCGTGAATATTCCGAACGTTTTTCCATGCAGTTGGGCTTGCGTATGGAGCACACCTGCACTACCGGTATTTCCGAAGCGAAGGATACGGAGGACAAGCACGACTATACGCGCTTGTTCCCTACTGTCTATCTGCTTTATTCGCCTACAGACGGGCATGCGCTGAACTTCAGTTTCTCCAACCGCATCTCCCGTCCGTCGCAGAATATGGTCAATCCTTTTCCGTTCTATCAGAACAAATATACATATGCCTGCGGACGTGAGGACTTGAAACCCAGCTACACTTACAATGCAGAACTGGGATATACGTTGAAGAACAACTTCAATGTTTCCGCTTATTATTCTTATTCGGACGATGTATTCTTCCAGGTTGTGGACTTGGATGCCGAAACGAATGTGACTTCTTTCCTTTGGGAGAATTTCATGCAGACGCATGCTTTCGGGCTTAACAATTCATACACTTTCCGTACCAAATGGCTACAAACTTACGCCCAGCATGGAGTGAGCTATCGCCGGACCACCTCCAGCGCTGCCACCACCTCTCCCGAGGAGAAAGGGTGGGCTTATAACGCCAGCCTGCGCAACACTTTCTTCTTCAATGAAAAGAAGACTCTTCTGGCCACGTTGTCCAGTTCCTATTCTTCCCGTCAGTATCAGGGCATCTATCTGATGAGCCCCACTTACAGCATCAGTGCAGGTATGCTTTATCGGTTGTTGAACAATAAGCTCAGCCTCAGCCTGAATGTCAACAATTTGTTTGTCAGCCATTCCAAATTGGAAACCATGTCCAACGGGTTGAAGATAATTGCCGACAATCAGTTTGCCTTTGCCAGTTTCCGTATCGGTGTATCCTATACTTTCGGTGGTGATATACGTAGTAAGGGTCAGCGGAACAGTAACGAGGATATTCAGAGGAGGCTATAATAAGAAGTTTATTGCGTGTTGGCAATTGGAAGAAAATATTTATCTTTGTGATACAAGCGATTGTAACAACGATTAATATAAAACTATGATGAAACAGAAACTTCTTTACCTTTTGCCACTCTTCCTATTGTCGGGATGTGGACAGGCTACTTACAAGAATGCATCTCTGCCGGCAGAAGAGCGTGCCGGACTTTTGCTGAAGGAACTGACGCTCGAAGAGAAGGTGTCCTTGATGATGGACAGCTCCAAACCGGTGGAACGCCTGGGCATCAAGCCCTATAACTGGTGGAATGAAGCGTTGCATGGAGTGGCGCGTGCCGGGCTGGCCACAGTGTTTCCCCAACCGATTGGTATGGCGGCATCTTTCTCGCCGGAGACTGTATACGAGGTATTTACTGCCGTATCCGATGAGGCCCGTGCCAAGAATGCCTACTATGCATCTCAGGGAAGTCGTGAACGCTATCAAGGATTGACGATGTGGACGCCTACGGTGAACATCTACCGCGACCCCCGTTGGGGAAGGGGTATAGAGACTTATGGGGAAGACCCTTATCTGACCAGCCGTATGGGAGTGATGGTTGTAAAGGGGTTGCAGGGTACGAACGATGGAAAATATGACAAGCTGCATGCTTGTGCCAAGCACTTTGCCGTACACTCAGGTCCGGAATGGAACCGCCATGAGTTTAATGCGGAAAATATCAAGCCCCGTGATTTGTATGAAACTTATCTTCCTCCTTTCGAAGCTTTGGTGAAAGAAGGAAAAGTGAAGGAGGTGATGTGTGCCTACAACCGTTTTGAGGGCGATCCTTGTTGCGGTAGCGACCGCCTGCTGATGCAGATTTTGCGCGATGAGTGGGGATTTGACGGTATTGTCCTTTCGGACTGTGGAGCTATTGCCGATTTTTACAGAGATTATGGTCATAAGACGCATCTTGATGCAGAGTCCGCTTCGGCGGCTGCGGTGTTGAGTGGGACTGACTTGGAATGCGGTTCGAGTTACGAGGCCCTGGTAGAAGCGGTGAAGCAGGGAAAGATTGATGAAAAAGCAGTGGATGTAGCAGTCAAGCGCCTTTTGACGGCCCGCTTTGCCTTGGGTGAAATGGACGAGCCGGAGAAGGTGTCCTGGACCGGCATTCCTTTTTCTGTGGTGGCTTCTGCCGGACACGATTCTCTGGCGCTCGACATGGCGCGCAAGTCAATGACACTGCTTATGAACAAGGATAATACCTTGCCGTTGAAGCGTGGAGGTCTGACTATAGCCGTGATGGGTCCGAATGCCAATGATTCTGTGATGCAATGGGGAAATTATAACGGTATGCCTCCGCACACAGTTACCATTCTGGACGGAATTAGAAAAGCTTTGGGGAGTGATGACCGGCTTATTTATGAACAAGGCTGCGGATGGGTGGAGAGAGCTCAGATACAGAGCGTCTTCAACCGTTGCAAGACTGCCGACGGGAAACCCGGATTCAGTGCACGCTACTGGAATAACGTGACTCGTGACGGTGAGCCAGTCACTACTGCCCAAGTGACCACTCCTTTCCATTTCTGTACATCCGGTGCCACGGTTTTTGCTCCGGGTGTGAACCTTACCGACTTCTCGGCTACCTACAACAGCGTATTCACTCCCGACCAGTCGGGAGAGGTGGTCTTTGACATCTATGCTTATGGCTCAGGGAGATTGCGGATAAATGGGGAGGAAGTGAGAGGATTCTCCAATCAGCACGGTGGGCAGAAGAGTGCTTATACTTTGCAGGTACAAGCAGGAAAAATGTATGACGTTGAATTGGATTTTGAATATTTCCGTAGCGATGCACTGCTGAACTTCGACCTTGGATTTAAGAATGAAGTGGATGTGAGGAAATCTGTGGAGCGTGTAAAGGATGCTGATATCGTGGTCTTTGTGGGAGGAGTCTCTCCGAACCTCGAAGGCGAGGAGATGGGTGTTGAGCTTCCCGGATTCAGAGGAGGTGACCGTACCGATATCGAGTTGCCTGCTGTCCAACGGGAACTGATTGCCGCCTTGCACCGTGCCGGCAAAAAGGTGGTGTTGGTGAACTGTTCGGGTTCTCCCATCGGTCTGGAGCCGGAAACCGGGAGGTGTGGAGCCATTCTGCAGGCATGGTATCCCGGTCAGGCAGGCGGTACGGCTGTAGCCGAAGTATTGTTCGGCGATTACAATCCGGCAGGACGCTTGCCAGTGACCTTCTACCGCAATGTGTCTCAGCTCCCGGATTTTGAGGATTATAACATGACCGGCCGGACTTACCGTTACATGACCCAGGAACCGCTTTTTCCCTTCGGTCATGGATTGAGCTATACCTCTTTCAGCTATGGTGCTGTGGTGCTTGGTTCGGATAATATAAAGTCCGGTGAGAAATTGAGATTGAGTGTCCCCGTAACCAATACCGGCAAATGTGACGGTGAAGAGGTTGTGCAGGTCTATTTGAAGAAAAACAATGATGTAGAAGGACCGAGCAAGGCATTGCGTGCTTTCAAGCGGGTACATATCCCGGCAGGAAAGACGGTCGATGTAGAGTTTGATTTGGGTGATAAAGAGTTGGTGTGGTGGAATCCGCAAAGCAATACCATGTGCGTTTCCGAAGGCAGTTATGAACTGATGGTGGGCGGTAGCTCGCAAACTGCTGATTTGCTGCGCCGGTCTTTTGTCATTCAGCCTTGATACATCACTGACAGAGTCAAAAAAAGTTTTCCGCTTGAGGGTGAGTTATGACCCTCAAGCGGAATTTTTATATACTGGGAATACATGTTCTTAATAATCCTTAATACTATATGTTAACTCCCTTGTTTCTTTGTACTTCTCTAATTTTAATTGATATATTTGTGATATCATTATGATATCAATTAAATTTATAGAATATGGAAACAAAAGAGTGTGGTTTCAGTGGTTTCAAGATGAATGGCTTTCTGGCCTTGTTCCTTCATTTGGTAGTGCTTACGGCGGTGATAATCTTTGGATTTCTCATTTCTGTGCCTACCTTGATCCTTTCGGTGTGTCTGTGCCTGGTATGGTTCATTATGTTTGCCGGCTATATGGAGCTGGAGCCGAACGAGGCGCGTGCCATGGTGTTCTTTGGCAAATATAAAGGGACGTTCAAGGAGACCGGCTTTTTCTGGGTAAACCCTTTTCTTAATAAGAAGAAGCTTTCGCTTCGTGCACGCAACCTGGATGTGGAGCCGATAAAGGTGAACGATAAGATTGGTAATCCTATTCTCATAGGGCTGGTATTGGTGTGGAAGCTGAAGGACACCTATAAAGCCATGTTTGAGATTGATTCACAAACAATGGCTGCATCCGCTCCGACAGCGGGTAATGCCAACCAGGTCAGTCTTGGCAATGCGGTGGCCAATCGTATGAATGCGTTCGAGAACTTCGTCATGATACAGAGTGATGCCGCTCTTCGTCAAGTTGCCGGTCAGTATGCCTATGATGATAATGAGGCTGATACGGAAGAGTTGACACTTCGTTCGGGCGGTGAGGAAATCAATGAACAGCTGGAGCAGAAACTGAATGAACGCCTGGCCATGGCGGGTATGGAAGTGGTGGAAGCCCGCATCAACTATCTGGCGTATGCGCCCGAAATTGCCGCTGTGATGCTGCGTCGCCAGCAAGCATCCGCCATCATTACGGCACGCGAGAAGATTGTGGAAGGGGCAGTCTCTATGGTAAAAATGGCGCTCCATAAACTTTCTGAAGAAGAAATTGTTGAACTGGACGAAGACAAGAAAGCAGCAATGGTCAGCAATCTGTTGGTAGTGCTTTGTGCGGACGAGGCTGCACAACCGGTAGTCAATACGGGAACGTTGAACCATTGATAAAGGATACGGATGAAAGAGATGGGGGTTATAGGACGATGGGCTCTTATACTGCTCTTGCTGGGCAATGTATATGGGGGCTTTGCACAAGATGCGAATACTGCGCGCGCGCAGCACATTTATGAATTGTTTGTGGCAGGGCAAGGTGACAGTATCCATGCGGCATTGAACCGGGAGTTGCAGGAGAAGCTGGCTCCGGCACTCTTCAATGATTCTTTCCGGCAGGCGGAGAAAATGTTCGGTAAATCCGTATCAAAAGGAGAATGGAAGACCGATTCTGCCCAGGGAATTACTATCTATTATTCCGATGTGGAGTTTGAACGCTATAATCTCCGCTTTCTGGTGGCTTTTGATGCTGACGGGGCGCTGAACACAATCCGATTGGTACCTGCGCCTGCTGCCAGCACTGCCCAACCGGTAGCCTATGACAAGACAAAGATGGATGAAAGGGATATTACGCTGGGAGCCGACGGCTACAAGCTTCCCGGAACGTTGACTTTGCCCAAGCGGGCAGTCGGTCCGGATGCATGCAGGGTTCCTTGTGTTATTTTGGTACATGGTTCCGGTCCTCACGACCGTGACGAGACGATAGGTCCCAACAAGCCTTTCCGTGACCTTGCCTGGGGATTGGAGAAACGCGGCATTGCTGTCGTCCGCTATGAAAAACGGACAAAGGCATATGGTGCGGCTTGCGTTCCTGCCGGTCGCGAACTCGATTATGATACTGAGGCCGTGGACGATGCCGTTGCCATAGTGGAGCAGGTAAGGGCTTTGCCCGAGCTGGCTCCTGACAGTGTGTATGTGTTGGGGCACAGCCTGGGAGGTACATTGGCTCCCCGTATTGCCGGGCGTTCGAAAGGTTTGGCAGGTATCATTATCCTTGCCGGACTGGCAAGATCGCTTGAAGATGCTCTTGAGGAACAGTTTTATTATACCTCTTCTTTGACGGATTCTTCAGTCAATGTAAAGGTTCAACTTGATGAGCTAAAACAACAGTTGGCTAATGTCAAAAAGCTTGGTACGGAAGAGTTTGATGAAACGATTTCCTTGCCATTGGGGCAGCCCCGCTCATATTGGCTGTTTGCCAATGCTTACAAACCGGTGGAAGTTGCCGCTAAACTAAAGCTGCCTATATTTGTTCTTCAAGGGGAGAGAGATTATCAGGTGACTATGGAAGACTTCGGTTTATGGCGTTCCGGTTTGTTGCGCTGCAAGAATGCATATTTCAAATCTTATCCGAAATTGAATCACTTGTTGCAGGAAGGCAGCGGCAAGGCGACTCCGTTTGAGTATAGCCATGCTTCGCCCGTCCCAGCATATGTTATGGATGACATTGCCTCCTTCGTGCGGGGCAAGCAGAATACTCTTTGATTGGTACTTGGTTATATCAAAGTAACTTCAATCGTAAATCGTAAATTGTTAAATAGTAAATAAATAGTGGCTAAAAAAGAAACTTCAACCAAAAGCTTTGTCCTCCGTGTGGATGCTGCAACGATGGATGCCATTGAAAAATGGGCAGCCGACGAGTTCCGTAGTACCAATGGACAGCTTCAGTGGATTATCGCTGAAGCATTGCGGAAGAGTGGGCGGATGAAGAAGTCCAAGAATCCTCCTCCGTCTGAAGAGAAAGCAGAGGAGGATTCGTAATAACAGATTCTAAATCGCAGATAGTATGATTAATCTTGGTCCTTATTCCGGCAAGAATTGCCCTAATGTCCGTTTTCAACCCACTGTGATTGACCGTATTCTGGAAGGTACGGCCCTGCTTATCGTGCTCGTTACGTGGATTAGCATTTACTGGCTGTATACCCAAAGAGAAGGTGCCCTGCTGCCCGCTGTCTGGGTGATGGGTGGCTGTTCCATTTTCTGTTTCCTTTTGATGGGGGGATTGGCGTATCTTCCCGTCCGTTTCATCAATTTCCCTATTCGGGTCACCGAGCGCAATGCGGCTGTTCAATATTTGTTTGCCATACGCCTTACCCGGGTGATGAACATCATTCTGTTGTTAGTGCTTTTGGGCAGTGTTTGGGGCTTGTATTATGCATTCGGCAAACTCCTGCTCCTTGTCTCGTTTGTTTTGTTGGGGGTGGCATTTATAGGATACTATATACTGGCGTTTAAATATAAGTAGCCTTACAGTCTGTTTAATAGTCCTTTTTACCACTTACCCTCCTTTCTCATCTTTATTTGTTGTTATAAATCTGCCATTACCTACTAATGGTTACTCTTTCTCTTCTTTTCGTAATTTTTAGGTATTGTTCTCCTTTTTAACTACCTCTACCTTTGCCCCAATAAAATTTAAGATAAAAGATGAGAAAATTAACAGGCTTATTCGTTTTATGTTTTCTGCTTTCTGCCAATGCTTTGCAGGCTGCTGAACCTGAAAAAGTTACTTCTGCAGCAGAGAGTACGGAAATTTCAACGGACAAAGAGAAAAAGGAAAAAGTAGCGAATGATGGCGACAACTACAAGAAATTCCGTTTCGGTGGATACGGAGAAATGGTTGCAAGTTTTAAGGATTATGGTATTAACCGTTTCTATGGTGCGCCTGAAGGCAATCCAGACAAACATAGGAATACAATTTCTATACCCCGTTTCGTGTTGGCTCTGGATTACAAGTTCAATTCCAAATGGATACTCGGTGCTGAAATCGAGTTTGAATCCGGTGGTACGGGTACTGCTTATGAACTTGAGAATACGGAAAACGGTGAGTATGAAACGGAGGTGGAAAAGGGTGGCGAAGTGGCTATCGAGCAATTCCACATTACCCGTTTAATTGTTCCACAATTCAACATACGTGCCGGTCACGTCATTGTCCCGGTAGGATTGACCAACGCCCATCATGAACCAATCAATTTCTTTGGAACTTATCGGCCGGAAGGAGAGACAACCATCCTTCCTTCTACGTGGCATGAAAACGGACTCGAGTTTTTTGGTTCTTTTGGAAAAGGATATGCCAGCTTTGATTATCAAGCCATGATAGTGGCCGGTCTGAATGCCAATGGTTTTGACCGTAACACCTGGATAGCAAGTGGCAAACAAGGCATCTTTGAAGAAGACAATTTTACTTCACCGGGCTATGTGGCTCGTCTGGACTACAAGGGGGTTCCGGGGTTGCGTATAGGCGCTTCGTTTTATTACTGCGCTGATGCCGGTTCCAATTCTGACAAAGCGGATACTTATTCGTCTACCGGTAAGGTTCCGGTAAGAATCTACACGGCAGATGCCCAATACCGTAATAAATATGTGATTGCCCGTGCCAATATGGTATACGGAAATTTGGGCAATTCAGCGAAGCTTAGTGAGGCAAATACCAAATTATCGAATAAATCTCCTTACAGCCGTATAACCCCCATTGCAAAGAATGTAGTCAGTTATGCAGCCGAGGCCGGTTTGAATATCAGCGCTTTCTTCAAAGGAAACAAGAAAGTTCCGGTTATCTACCCCTTTGCACGTTATGAATATTACAATCCGCAAGAAAAGGGAGAGGCTAGCCAGATAATGGAGAAACGTTGTCAAGTAAGCATGTGGACTGCTGGATTGAATTGGTATGCCTTGCCTAATCTGGTGGTAAAGGCTGATTACACCACCCGCCAAATCGGAACAAACAAGGTTTTCGGAACTGGTAAGTATAATAGTGAAAATGAGTTTTCGATCGGTATTGCCTATATCGGTTGGTTTGTCAAGAAGTAGATGAATAGTAATCAATTAATTTTATACAAATGAAGAAAAATTTCTTTTATGCGACAGCTTTGGTATTAGGGCTGGCATTTACGGCTACTGCTTGTAGCGATGATGATGACAACAGTACAGTTAATCCTGCTGACATTGAGTATAATTCGGAGAATGCAGCAAGTTGGCACAACTACATGAGAAATGTGGCGGCTTTGTTGAAGACAGATGCCACCAATCTTTATGATTCTTGGAATACGAGTTATAAGGGTGGGGCAAGTTTTGCAACTTCCTTCAAAGCTCATAATGGTGCCTATAACTTTTCAAGTGCCTGGAACTGTATAGAGCAGGTTATCGACGGTTGTGTTGAAATCTCCAATGAGGTAGGTGAGACGAAGATTGGTGATCCATATAATAAATATATGGCAAACAATGTTACAGAGGCCCTCTATGCTGTTGAGTCATGGTATAGCTGGCATTCCCGTGATGATTATACCAATAATATTTACTCAATCCGCAATGCCTATTACGGCTCTTTGGACGGTAAGGTGAGCGACAAGTCAATTTCAAAATTGGTGGCTGGAGCCAATGCGGAGTTGGATACGAAAGTGTCGGCAGCTATCACTACGGCAGCATCGGCTATTCAGGCTATTCCCCAACCTTTCCGTAATAATATCAACAGTCAGGAAACGGTAGCGGCTATCAAGGCTTGTGAAGAACTGGAAAGTGTATTGGATAAGGAGTTGAAACCTTATATCAGGGACAATAGCACCATTAACAGCAATGAAGCACTTGACCCGATTGTTGAAAATTATGTCAATGTTGTGGTTTTGCCTACCTATAAGGATTTGAAGGAGAAGAATAGTACGCTGTATGACGCTGTGGTGGCTCTTGCCAACAATCCCTCTAACAGTGCTTTTGAGACGGCATGCAATGCTTGGATAACAGCCCGTGAACCTTGGGAGGAAAGTGAGGCGTTCCTATTTGGGCCGGTGGATGAGCTGGGGCTTGACCCGAATATGGATAGTTGGCCTTTGGACCAGAACGCCATTGTCCAGATTCTGAATTCCCAGAAATGGGGCGATTTGGAATGGAGCGAGGGTGATGATGATGCAAAAGTTGAATCTGCCCAAAATGTACGCGGATTCCATACTTTAGAATTCCTGCTTTTCAAGGATGGCAAGCCTCGTACAGTTAAATAAGAATTATTTATAAACAATACTCAAGAAGTAAAGGGGGGGATTTGGAGAATCCTGCCTTTACTTCTTTGGCATGTTTGGATATGCCATTATTAAAAAGTAGATAAAGATGATGAATCGTTTAATGAGATATTCATGTCTTCTCCTTTGTTTGTCGGCAGGTTTGACTGCTTGTGATGATGATGGGATTGACGTGTTGGATATAGAGATTCCTGAAGGATACGCTCTGTCTGCCGGAACGTCCACAATCTTCATGAATTCATCCAAGGCCTATGATTCACCGGTAGACTGGGTGTCGGGTGTTTACAACAGTCGCTTTAATGATGGTGACGGGCTTTACGATGATGTGCGTACGAGTAGCAATGGCATGGGAGGTGGTCTTGGCCCGGTCTATGCGGGGTATTCTTGTGGCAGTTGTCATCGTAATGCCGGCCGTACCAAACCGACGCTGTGGAGTGAAGGTGGATCGGGTAGTTACGGGTTTTCCTCGATGCTGGTTTATATAAGCCGCAAGAATGGTGCGTTTTTTCAGGATTATGGTCGTGTTCTCCATGACCAGGCAATTTATGGAGTGAAACCGGAGGGAAAGCTTTCTGTGGAGTATACTTATGAGACTTTTACCTTTCCCGACGGAGAGAAGTATGAACTTTGCAGACCGGTTTATTCCATATCCGAATGGTATGCTGACAGTATAAAGCCTGAAGATATGTTCTGTACGGTGCGTATCCCGTTGAGACATGTCGGTATGGGGCAAATGATGGCTTTGGAACCTACGGAGATTGAAGCGCTTGCTGCAAAAAGTAATTATCCGGAGTATGGTATAAGTGGCCGTTGCAATTACATTACCGAACGTGGTGTGAGAAGCTTGGGGCTGTCGGGAAATAAGGCTCAACATGCGGATTTGACTGTTGAACTTGGTTTTTCAAGTGATATGGGTGTTACCAATAGCCGCTATCCGGAAGAGATATGCGAGGGGCAGTCCCAGGTGAATCAAGGCAGCATGATGGGGCTTTCTTATGCCCAGTTGGATGTTTCTACAGAAGATATGGAAGATGTTGACTTGTATATGCAGAGTCTTGGTGTTCCTGCACGGCGTAATGTGAATGACCCGCAGGTGATAAGGGGAGAACAGAATTTCTATAAAGCCAAGTGCCATCTTTGCCATGTCACCACGTTGCATACCAAGCCTCGGGGCTCCGTGCTGTTGAACGGTACCCGTTTGCCATGGTTGGGAAGTCAGACAATTCACCCCTATTCGGATTTTTTGCTGCATGATATGGGCTCCGAAATTATGGGAGTCGGTCTGAATGATAACTATGTAAGTGGGTTGGCGCGTGGCAATGAATGGCGCACTACTCCGCTTTGGGGTATCGGGCTTCAGGAAAAGGTAAACGGACATACCTACTTCTTGCACGATGGCCGTGCCCGCAATCTTGTTGAAGCCATAATGTGGCATGGGGGAGAGGGAGAAGCATCGAAAAATCTCTTTAAGAACATGAGCAAGGATGACCGTGATGCCCTGATTGCATTTTTAAATTCACTTTAGAACTAATAAGCTTTATATAAAAAGTAATTATGAAGAAATTTTTATATGTCGCCATGCTGGCTGTTTTGCCTTTGACCGCTATGGCGCAACATGAGGAAGATACGGAGAATGGTGTAGTGTCATTGGCCGGAAGAGAAGGTTTTACCATTGAAACAAAGAAAGGTGACTTTGTTTTCAAGCCTTATCTGTTGGTACAAACGAGTGCTAATTTCAATTGGTATGATGATGAAGGCTTGGATAAGGCTTATAACCAAGATAATATTGCCAATTCGGGTTTTTCCATTCCTTATGCCGTACTTGGCTTTACTGGCAAGGCTTTTGGAAAAGTAGCTTTCAATCTGTCCATCAATGCTGCTGCAAGTGGAGGAGCGCTGTTACAGCAGGCGTGGTTTGATGTACAGCTGAAAAAACAATTTGCGATTCGTGTCGGAAAGTTCAAGACTCCATTCTCGCATGCCTATCTGACAACTCTTGGCGAAACACTGCTTCCCCAGTTGCCGGTTTCTCTGACGTCTTCTGTAATTTTGCCTTATTCGTTGAATGCCGTGACGCCTAATATCGGTACGGGATTTGACCTGGGTGTTGAAATTCACGGTCTGGTGGCAGATAAGTTCGGTTATGAAGTCGGCTTGTTCAATGGAACCGGAGCTTCCGTGAATACAGCTTCAAAGACGATGAGTGATGACTGGCATATCCCTTCATTGCTGTATGCCGGACGTCTGACTTATATGCCCAAGGGGGTGATGCCTTCCACACAAGGTAATCCTAACCGTTTGAACGAGGATAAGATATTATTCGGTCTTTCGGGTTCTATCAATGTGGAGAGTGAAAATGAGAGTACCAATGATACCCGTGTGGGGTTGGAATTTGCCATGTTGAAGAACAAGCTCTATCTGGCGGCTGAAGCTTATTATATGAATGTAGGTTTCACCAAACGGCAAAAGATAAATGAATCGTATAGCTTTTTAGGCGGTTATGTGCAAGGTGGTTACTTTGTCGCTCCCCGCCTACAGCTTGCCGCACGCTACGATATCTTCAATCGTAACGGTACGGATGACGACGGTTTCCTGAATATGCCTGCTGTAGGTATGAATTACTTTTTCAGAGGATGCAACTTGAAATTGCAGGCAATGTATCAGTATGTAGCCCGTTGGGGACACGACACGCAGCTCGACCGTGATAATGATAATTTAGGTCTGGCCACTCACTCTGCCACGGTGATGCTTCAATATACATTCTAAATGAAGTCAGGAAAGGATTCGTCTATGAAAAAATACATTCTTTTCTTTTTTCTGCCCGTGCTTCTTATAGGTCTGCATGCATGCGATGAGGGGAGAATTTATGAGAATGCCGTAGTGGCCACGGGTGAAGGACGCACAGTGAAGATGACAGGCCGGATTAGTGGTGTGGATAAGTGGTCGGGCGACTATAGTGTGGTAGTGGCAGGATTTGATGATGAAAGCGATTATGCCATTGTTTCAAAGGTTGTTCCGGTATCCGAATCGGATAATGATGAAATCCAGTTGACAATGTCCGGCATAACGGATGAGGTGACAACTGTCGAGCTATGTGTAATCAATAAGTTGAGAAAGCGCATTGTCAGTTTGGTGGCAATGGAATGTACTGAAATCGCTGATACTATACTTATGGATGCAGGAACAGTTGATGCAAGTATGTACAATGCCATTCAACAAAAAATATTCAATGCCACTTGTACGGCTTGCCATGGTCTTAGCACCACTCCGGGTGGTGGCTTGAATCTGCTGGAAGGACATAGCCATGCTGATCTGGTCAACCGGGCTTCAACGACGGTGGACGGTAAAATGAGGGTTATGCCCGGCAATGCGTCAGAAAGTGTCTTGCATCTCATATTGGGTACGGACATCAGCTCGGATTGGCGTATAGACCATTCTCAGATGATAACCTCATCTGATATGCAGTCTTTGATTGGCAACTGGATTGACGATGGTGCACAGCCGTAATAATGATGGGCCTTACTGGTAATACCGGTACTTTTTTGAACAACAACGACTAATTGATATTTAATATGAAAGATAAACAACAACAAACTAATCAATCGGAGAATACCTTAACCGAAATCTTTAAATATGAGGTAGAAGCGGGTGTTTCGGAATATCATGTAATGATTCATGCCACCAGACCGGAAGCGACTTATGAAGAACAGCTGAATGCGGTGGTCGACACTTACTGCCAACTGCGTGAAAGTGAACTACAAGGTGCTGTTGCCATCTTTAAACGCTACTTTCTAAGTGACGCCGCCAATCAGGCAGATATGCTACTGGCGCTTTCGGCAGAATGTTCGGATTGTGCACTCTCCGTGGTAGAGCAGCCGCCGTTGAACGGTACAAAGATCGCACTGTGGGTCTATCTGCAGAAAGGTGTGGAAACACAGGTACTTCATAACGGATTGTTCGAAGTGAGACATGGCGCCTACCGTCACCTTTGGGGAGGCGGCTCTTTCAATCGTGCAGCCAATTCGGAATACCAGACCCGTCTGCTGTTGAATGACTATGTGATGCAGCTGATGGAACAGGGCTGCAAGCTGGCTGATAATTGCATACGTACCTGGTTCTTTGTACAGAACGTGGATGTGAATTATGCCGGAGTGGTGAAGGCACGTAATGAGGTGTTTGTTACCCAGGACTTGACGGAGAAGACTCATTATATTTCCAGTACCGGTATCGGTGGCCGTCATGCCGACCCAAAAGTGACGGTTCAGATGGATACTTATGCTGTAGATGGTTTGAAATCTGAACAAATTCACTACCTTTACGCACCGACACATCTGAATCCCACATACGAATACGGTGTGAGTTTCGAGCGAGGTACGTATGTGGATTATGGCGACCGTCGCCAGGTGTTTATTTCGGGTACTGCGAGCATCAATAATAAAGGTGAGGTGGTATATCCCGGAGACATTCGCAAGCAGACGGAACGTATGTGGGAGAATGTGGAGGCTTTGTTGAAAGAGGCTGGCTGTACGTTTGATGATTTAGGACAGATGATTGTTTATCTGCGGGATGTTGCAGACTATACCGTGGTCAAAGGAATGTATGACGAGCGTTTTCCGGATACTCCGAGAGTGTTTGTATATGCTCCCGTATGTCGTCCGGGTTGGCTGATAGAGATGGAATGTATGGGAGTCAAGTCTTTAGAAAACAAGGAGTTTGCTCCATATTGATTTTTTACTTTTAATTGATAGCTCTTAATTGAAAAAGTTTCTCATAGCTGTTTATGGTTGTTTGCTGCTCTTACTTGCTGCAACTACGTTTGTAGAGCAGACATACAGTACGGATTTTGTAGAAAAGCATGTTTATCATACGATTTGGTTCTGTTGTTTGTGGGGAGCCCTTGCTGCGATGACTGTTGTTGTGCTTGTAAGACAGCGGTTGTGGCGGTGTCTCCCGACGTTGTTGTTGCATGGCTCCTTCCTCGTGATTTTGGCGGGAGCCATGACTACGTTTCTTTGTGGCCGGAAAGGATATGTGCATCTTACTGTCGGCAGTGAGGTGAACTGCTTTTTGGAACAAGACGGCAGGCAGGTTGTAGAGTTACCGTTCACCTTACGTCTGGACAGTTTCCGGATTGAGTACTATCCGGGTACGGATGCTCCTGCAGATTATATCAGCTATATTCACGGTGAGACGCCCGTCTCCATGAACCGTATTCTTTCACGGCAGGGGCTCCGCTTTTATCAGTCTTCCTTTGATGAGGATATGCAGGGGAGCTGGCTGACAGTGAATTATGACCCGTGGGGGATAGGGATTACCTATAGTGGATACCTCTTGTTAGGTGTCTCCATGCTCTGGATGCTGGTCAGCCGGGGTGGAGAGTTCCGCAGGCTGCTGAGGCATCCGTTGTTGAAGAAGGGAGGAATGTTTGTCCTATTGTTGCTGTGTCTGGGAAGTGGGGTACATGCGCAGAAGAGAAGCCTTCCGGCACTGGCACGCAAGCAGGCGGATAGTCTTGCCCGTAAGCAGGTGATTTATAATGACCGTGTGGTTCCTTTCAATACCCTTGCGCGCGATTTTGTACTGAAACTGACGGGAAAATTGTCTTATGGAGGCATGACGCCGGAGCAGGTGATTGGCGGATGGCTTCTGCGTCCGGAGGTTTGGCAGAATGAGCCGATGATTTATATCAAAAACGAGGCACTCCGTCGCCTGCTTCATTTGGAGACACCTTATGCATGTCTGGCTGATTTGTTCGACGGTGAGAAGTATCGCTTGCAGAAGTTCTGGAAGGGGAAGCAAGACCATCATCAGAAAATGACTTCTCTGGAAAAGGCCATTGTAGAGGCGGATGAAAAGGTGGGACTGATTTTGATGCTCCAAAATGGTACATTGATTCGTCCTTTGCCGGAAGACGGGAGTGTGGAGCCTGTTTCCGATACTAAAATACAAGCCGAATTGCTGTATAACCGTATTCCTTTCAGCAAATTGCTGTTCATGTTCAACCTTACGGTGGGGATGCTGGCTTTCTTCCGTCTGCTGTATCGCGGCCTGCGCCGTTCGTCGGCATTGTCAGACTCTTCCGGTAGGATTGTAGCGCTCTCTTTCTCTTCGCGTTTGGCAGATACTTTTTTCCCGTTTTCTCTTTATGCGGCGTTTCTCTTTCAGCTCTTCGGGTATGGTCTGAGGTGGTACATCGGCGGGCGTATCCCGTTGGGTAATGGATACGAAACGATGCAGTTCATGGCATTGTGTGCGCTGTTCCTGGCTTGTCTGTTTCGGCGGCGCTTCCCGTTTATGGTGCCTTTCGGTTTTTTGCTGTCCGGTTTTGCCTTACTGGTGTCCTATTTGGGACAGATGAATCCCCAAATCACTCCCTTGATACCCGTGCTCGTTTCTCCGTGGCTCAGTACGCATGTGTCGTTGATAATGATGTCTTATGCTTTGTTTGCCTTTATGATGCTGAACGGCATACTGGCATTGTGTCTTCGCCGTTCAGCCCGGATGTTGATGCTGCTCAGCCGATTGCTGCTTTATCCCGCCGTTTTCTTTTTGGGAGCCGGCATTTTTCTGGGTGCGGTTTGGGCCAATGCTTCTTGGGGGCGTTATTGGGCTTGGGACCCGAAGGAAGTATGGGCGCTGATTACCTTTATGGTTTATGGAGCGGCGTTCCATGCGCGCAGCCTGCGCATTTTCCGCAGTCCGTTATTCTTCCATATCTATATGGTTGCCGCCTTTCTGACAGTCCTGATGACCTATTTCGGGGTGAACTACATCCTTGGAGGAATGCACAGCTATGCCAATGCCTGATTTGTGGGTGGTTCTACCTATTTATGATGACTGACTTGTTTTATTATACCTAATTTAAGTGATTGCGTACTGTCTGCCGATGCCTTATCTTTGCAACATCAGATTTGAATGAATTAGTTAGTCATAATTACGTAACCACTTTTATGAAGATAAAAGGATCCCCGCTTCCCGATGTGATATCGTGAAGCGGGGATTTGTGTATGGCGTGACGGATACTGTGGGTAAGGTTGGATAAGGATACTTGTGGGGCATAAAGAGTCATAGGATGGGGAGGGATGACATAGGGGATGAGCTTTGTCTTCAGGCACAAGATAAACCTTAATCAATAGGCAGAGGGCTTTTCCCGTATGGAGGAGCATACTTTTGCAAGGGATTCATCCGGTTTTTCCCTATAGGCCGCAGCGGGTAGGGAAACGGTTGCCGGAAGAATCTTATAGAGAGTCCTTGATGTCGCTCAATTCTACCAGCTTGTTGACAATAGCGTAGATGGTGAGCCCTGCCGGAGAATGTATCTGCAGTTTGCGTGCAATGTTACGGCGATGGGTAATGACAGTATGGATGGAGAGGTAGAGTTTGTCGGCGATGGCTTTGTTGGTCATGCCCTTCACAACGCAGGTGATGATTTCCTTTTCGCGCTGGCTCAGGGTTTCTTGTTCGCTGTCTTTTTCTTCTTCCTCCTCGGTGTGTAGCAAGTGGTTGATTTTGGAGGCGATGACATCTACGTCATCGCACATGGCGAAGTTCTCGTCATATTCCTTCAATATGTTGTTGTCGATGACGGAGCATACCATAGCAATGTACTTGATACCGGATTTTCCGTGTTCTGCCTTGAAGGCGGGCAGGTCGAACCAGCCACCGAAAGTGGGGTTGATGATGATAATGTCTGCCGGATGCATGTGAATGTAGTTTTGCAGCGATTCCGGAGAAGAAACTTCAATAGGGTGTGCATTCAAGTTGGGAATACGCTTCAAAACAGCCGTCAGACCACTCCGGATGATGACCGAAGTTTCTGCAATGACAATCTTCAAAGAAGTATTATTGTTCATTTTTCAGTTTCCTTTCTATTTGCGCTACGGCGGGAACAAACATATAATCTTCTACCTGGCAGTGGGTGGCAAGGTCTTGTTCGCAGTTGAATATATCGAACAAGACCGCATTCAGGAGATTGTTGTTCTCCTTTTCCGGGTAGTATTTGATGATGATGTTCTTCAGCTCTTTCAGTTTGGTATCTATCTGATTATGTTTGCTGGCAAAAGTGGCGATGTTGTATTCGTCCGATAGGTTGCCTTGGAGTAATTGCTCTACATAGGTGAATACGGCCTGGTTTTCATATTCCATGTGGCGGCGTACTTCCTTGGCATATTCATCGAAGAACTTCAGGATGAGGTAGGCTACATCGTTTGTACTGGAACAATCGATGGCTTCGATGAGTTTGCGGCGGATGGCCGGCAGGTTGAAGTCGAGGAAATATGTGTGGGCACGCTTCAGATAATCCATAAGGGCGGGAATGGAAAAATCACTTTCATTGCCGCTGTAAGAGTATTGTTCTTCGCTGATAAAGTTGGCTACGGCGAGGAATGTAGGGCAATCGACGCCTTGTGCTTCGCAGACGTCCTTCACGCTCTTGTCTCCGAATCCTAATGACAGTCCGAAGCGGCTCATCACCATTAATAAGGAGTAATTGTCACAGATGAGGTCGCTCATCTTGTCCGTGGAGCGGTACTTATGTTGCTCATTCATTGTATGTTATTGTTTTTAATTCTCTGATTCGTGCGCAAAGTAACGGCTTTTATCCGAGAACTGCAATCACTATTAGTAGGTATTTTGCTTGTCGGGAGACGGTTGGAGACTGGTGTTTGCCGAATAAACTAAAAGCTTTAGTTTTATTTAACGAGAGAAATTAGTTTTTGAACTAAATAATTTAGTTATTTGCAGAAAACAAAGAATGTTATGAAAGGATTGACTGCAAAAGAAGAAGAAATCATGGGCTTTTTCTGGGAAAAGGGACCCTTGTTTGTGAAGGAAATGCTGGCATTCTATGAAGAGCCGAAACCACATTTCAATACTTTGTCCACCATTGTGAGAGGATTGGAGGATAAGGGATTCCTGAGCCATCATACGTACGGCAACACGTATCAGTATTATGCGGTGGTCAGCGAGGAGGATTTTCGCAAGCGGACACTGAAGAACGTTATCAGCAAATATTTCAATAATTCCTATCTCAGCGCAGTGTCGTCTCTGGTGAAGGAAGAGGATATATCCCTGGAAGAACTGAAGCAGTTGATACAAGACGTGGAAAAGGGAAGGGACTGAGATTGTTGAGACTCTAATAACTCTGGCTTATGAAAAACATCGGATTGGTTTGTTTGCTGCTGGTAAGTATTTGCTGCGGATTGCAGGCAAAGAAAATCGTAAAGGTACCCTATTTCATGGCATGCAATACGCGTAGCATTGAAGTGGAGCAAGTGACGCTTGGAAAAGATACGACCTGGCTGGCGGTGAGGCTTTATGGCATGCAGGGCGATAGGGTCAGGATTGATTCGACAGCTGTGTTGCGGGCATCCGGAAAGGATTACGGATATTTGGGAAATACCGGTTTTGCCAGGGATGAATGGACGCATATTCCCGCTTCCGGTGAAATGACTGCTGTTTTGAAGTTTAGTCCGCTTCCGATGGATACTGAGAGCTTTGATTTTGTAGAGACACCGGACAGTGATGAAGGATGGGTAATTTATGGTATACAGCTCAACGGAGAGAAACCTCGGGTGGATATTCCCGAACGTTTGCGGAATAAGAAACCGGATGAGGTTTTGCCATTGCCCGGACCGGAATTGAATATGGGAAAGACTGTCATAAAGGGGCAGATATTGGGGTATAAACCGGAGTATGGAGTGACGTTACGCTACTATGACTCGCCTTGGTTCTTCATGTATTTCACCGGTAAGGACTTGAAGATAGCGGAGGATGGCACGTTCCGTTATGAGACAGAGGTGCTGTTGCCGAGCGGTGCTACGCTGTGGATATCCCGTTCGAAAATAGAATTGTTTCTCGTTCCGGGTGGAGAACTGGATGTCACAATCAATCTGCCTGAAATATTCTATTCGCAAAGCCGTCTTTTAAGCCGGAAAAGGGATGGTGTAACGGACAACTGTGTTTGGTTTGAAGGAGACTATGCCGGTCTGAATACCGAGTTGCTGCGGTTCGGTGAAATGAAAAGCTTATCGGGAGCTGATGATTTTTATGCAGATATTTGTGGGATGACTCCGCAGGCATATAAAAAGTATCTGTTCAGGCATTATGAAGATATGCAAAAGAAACTTGTAAAAAACAAGGATATGAGCCAGGCTTGCCGTACTTATATTCGGGCAAATCTGGATATGAATCTGTTCAGCCTTATCTATAATTACAAGAGTAACCTTAGTTATGCCCCGATGCTTTCGGGCAGGAAGGGGGTGAAAAGGGCGGACATGACGGTGGACAGTACCTCATACTTCAAGGAAATACTGCAACTGGATATTCTGCATACCCCCGAACAGAAATATTACAATTATTATACGGACTTTGTGAAGACCGCTACCGGAAATTTCCGGGATAAGTTTGTGCAAGACCCTCTTTGGCCGGACATGCTTCTTGCCGGGCGTGCTTCCCGTAATCTGAGCAAGTACATGCCTTTGACTGAGGAAGAGCGTCGGACGGTGGACAGCATCGCTTCTCCCGACCTCAGGCAATTGTTCCTGATGAGAAACGGGAGGATTGAAGCCGAACTGAAATCAGAGTTGGAAGCTACTAAGGGAAAGACCGGATATAAGATTGTTGAGGTGGAAAAGGAGGTAGCGGCAGACAGTTTGTTGCAGGTCATTACTCGTCCTTATCGTGGCAAGATGGTACTGGTGGATATGTGGAACACCTGGTGTGGTCCTTGTATGCGGGCCATGAAAAGCCTGAAACCGTTGAAAGAGGAGCTGAAAGAGGTGGTTTATCTATATATTGTCGACGAAACATCTCCTGAAGGAAAATGGAAAGTAATGATACCGGATATACCCGGTATTCACTGTCGCATTAGCAATGAGCAAAGTACGGCATTGGCAAAGCTGTACGAATATCCGGGTATCCCGACCTATTTCGTCGTGAACCGTGAAGGAGATATTTCCTACAAAGCAACCGGATTTCCCGGAGTGGAGATGCTACGGAATGAACTGACCAAGTAACTGTAAATAGTAAATCGTAAATCCCTAAATAGTAAATAATTCCATGGGTCTGTTTTTTGTTTATATACTCAAATCTTCTGTTTGCCTGGCGATATTCTATTTGTTTTATCGCTTGTTGCTGGCACGCGAGACGTTTCATCGTTTCAACCGTTTTTCATTGTTGGGCATTTTGCTGTTGTCCTGCCTATTGCCTTTGGTAGAGGTAAGTGTGAAGCAGGAGACGGAAGTGCACCAGACGATGCTGACATTGGAGCAGTTGCTGATGATGGCAGATGCAGTGAATGCCACTGAGGCCGGAGCAAGGGCTGAAACGGCAACAGTCACCTGGATACAAGTGGCGCTGCTTGTCTATCTGGCAGGAATCGTTTTCTTTGCCTTCCGCAACGTATATTCGTTGGTACGGTTACTGATGTTGCTGAAATCGGGTAAAAAAGAGGATATCGGCAGCTACTTACCGGGCAGGAAAGAGCGCGTTACTTTGATTGTACACAACTGTGACATCGCTCCGTTCAGTTGGATGGGATATATTGTCATTTCACGGAAAGACTTGGAGGAGAACGGACGGGAAATCCTTATCCACGAGCTTGCCCATATCCATAACCGCCATTCCTGGGACTTGCTGGTGGCTGATGTCTGCATTTTCTTTCAGTGGTTCAATCCGGCATCATGGCTCCTGAAGCAGGAATTGCAGAATATCCATGAGTTTGAAGCGGATGAAACGGTGATAAAGGAGGGTGTGGATGCAAAACAGTATCAACTATTATTAATAAAAAAAGCTGTCGGCACAAGGCTCTACTCTATGGCCAACAGCTTTAATCACAGTAAACTTAAAAAACGTATCACTATGATGTTAAAAGAAAAATCAAGCCCGTGGGCACGTTTGAAGTATCTTTATGTACTTCCGGTAGCTGCCATTGCAGTGACAGCTTTTGCCCGTCCCGAAGTCTCCGATAAAGTGGAGAAGATTTCAAGCGTCAAAGTTAACGATTTGGCTGCAATTGTAGAAACAAAAGTGGCGGAAAGTGCAGGTGACACTACGAAGCCTGCCGATGTGAAGTATGTACCGGCGGAAGTCCGCAAGCAGTTGAAGGGAACTTCGGTCTTCGAGGTGGCAGAGGAGATGCCGGAATTTCCCGGCGGCGGAATGAGTGCTTTCATGGATTATATCAAGACGAATATGCGTTATCCGGCATCTGCCAAAGAGAACGGTACGCAGGGACGGGTCACTGTCCAGTTTGTGGTGGATGAAGATGGAAGCATCAAGGACTCCAAGGTGCTCCGTTCTGTGGATAAGGATATGGATGCCGAGGCGCTGCGATTGATAAACACTATGCCGAAGTGGAAGCCGGGGAGACAGAAGGGGCAGCCGGTGGCTGTGAAATTTACGGTGCCGGTGATGTTCAGGCTGGACGACGACAAACTTGAAAAAACTTCTTCTGCCAATGGTATTACAGTTGAAGGATATGCAGGTAATGGGAAAGAGCCATTGTATATTGTGGATGGAAAAGAGGTGACGCCATCTGTCATGAGTGCATTGAATCCTGATAAGATAGAACGTGTAACGGTTTTGAAAGATAAATCTGCCACGGATTTATATGGAGAAGAGGGACAGAATGGCGTTGTTCTGATAACCCTGAAACAAGGAACTCCGGGTATGGTTATCCGCCGGGGTAATGAGGTGGCAGAGAATGCTAAAGTACAGCATAAGAGTAGTCTTGATTTAATAAAGACTGTCTATATTGATGGAGAAAAGGTTGACTTGGGTACTAAAACTATCGATGATTTAATACCTGCCGAGAATATTGAGGGTATTGAGGTGAAGAAAGAGGCAGGTGGAAAAGGTGAGATTTACATCACTACTAAAAAAACTAAAGCTGTAGAAAAGACCATTGCCAAAGGCAATATGAAAGTGGAAGGCAAAGTGGTGGATGAGCAGGGTGAGCCTGTTATCGGTGCGGCTGTTCTGATAGAAGGTACCACTACGGGAAGCGTTACCGATGTCAATGGCAATTTTGTCCTTTCTGTACCTTCTAAGGATGCTGTATTGGTTGTTTCGTATATAGGCATGGCTACCGGCAAAGTGAAGGTGCAGCCCAAGCTTACGATTACGCTGAAAAGTGAATAGTCTCTAACAACTATGATAAGGAAAATTCTCTCTTTGTTTCTGATTCTGGTAGCTGTGGGGGCAGGGCTTTGCTCTGCCCAGACAGCCGGTAAGAAATATTATTTGGTGGGCGGGCTTTTCTTCGAAGGCATGCCGCCTGGTGTGGGTTCGGACAACGTGGCGGCTTTCATAATACATGAGGACGGCGCGAGACACGAGGTTACGGAACTCCGCTTGCGCAAGGGCATTGTGCTGTCTGAGGAGGTGAGAGAATATGCTACTCCTGCCGACGAGGTGCCTGGTGCGGAAGCTTTCTTGATGAGTTACCGTGGAGGAACGGGGAAGAAGTTGCCGATAGGCGGTGCCGTACAGACTTTGAAGAAGGAAGAATGGATAGGAAAGGCTTTTCCGGAATTCAAAGTGAAAGACACAGAAGGACAGGAATGGAGCAAGGCCGATGTGACGGGACGTCCTATGGTCTTGAACTTCTGGTATACCGGCTGTGGTCCTTGTATCCGTGAAATGTCGGAGCTGAACAAATGGATAGAAGTCTATCCTGATGTAACCTATCTTGCTACGACTTTTGACAGTGCTGTACAAATAAAGAAAATTGTAGAGAGCCGTCCTTTCCTCTTTACCCAGATAGCCGATGACTTGTTTTTCTTCGAGACCTTTCATGTGAGTGGTATGCCGGTCACTATACTGGTGGATAAGAAAGGCATTATCCGTCATATAGAACAAGGTACTGGAACTGCGAAACTTCGGTATATGCAGGATAAGTTGCAGAAACTTGTCAGCGAATAATTCTTTCCTGATGAATAGGGGATAAGGATTTCAGAGGATTTCTTTTGCCCTTTCACAGATTATCATACCTTTGCGAATATAAATCTAAGGAAGGCAAGGTTATGATAAAACATCTTTTTTTAATATGGGGACTGCTTGCGGCACTCACTGCTGAGCCGGTTCTGGCTTGTACATCTGCCGTCGTTTCTGGAAAGGTTACTCCTGACGGCCGTCCGTTGCTATGGAAAAACCGTGATACGGACTATCTGCGAAATCATGTTGCTTATATAAAAGGGGAGAAGTATAACTTCATTGCCGATGTGAATAGTGCTAACTTTCCTGCCTTGAAAGAGGCATGGATGGGTACAAACTCCGTTGGTTTTGCCTTGATGAACACCCAATCCTACAATCTGGTGGAAGTGAAAGATGGGGAAGAACGGGGGGCAGCCAACGGGAGGATTATCTACCGTGCCTTGGAGGTTTGTGCCACGGTGGAGGATTTCTGCCATTTCCTCGATACCATTTCCAAGCCCAGCTTGATAGAGGCCAATTTTGGCGTAATCGACGCTCAAGGCGCTGCCGCCATGTTTGAGGTGGATTATTATAAATATACGATGTATGATGCCAATAATCCCAAAGATGCTCCTTACGGCTACATTGCCCGTACCAACTTCTCTTTTGCCGGTGAAGCAAATCGGGGGGCAGGTTATGTACGCTATATGGAGGCAGACAGGGTACTGATGAGGGCTTCTGCAACGGGAGGGATCACACCGCAGGGTATATTTAATGATCTTTCACGTTCGTTTCGCAACGGCATGCTTGATATTGATTTGAAGAACGGGAAATTTAATCGCCCGCAAGGTTCCGGTTGGTTTGTCGACCAGGATTTTATTCCCCGTAACAGTACTTCTTGTTCCATTGTGGTGCAGGGCGTAAAACCGGGTGAGAAGGTGGAACTTACTACGATGTGGACAATGCTGGGATATCCTCCTACGGGTATTGCCGTGCCGCTTTGGGTGAAGGATGCGGATAGACTTCTGCCTCCGATGGTATGTTGGGACAAGGCGTGTGCCGCCGCTCCGCTCAGTGATTGGTCACTCCGGCTTTCCAACAATGTCTTTTGTTATAATCAGGGGATGGGAACCAATCGTTATCTGAATTGGGAAAAACTGTACAATATGGAGAATAATGGCTATATGCAGCAGCTTGTTACGGTAGAGGCAGAGGTGTTTCGCCGTACATGCCTATTGTTGGACAGCTGGAGACAGCAAGGAAGCATTGATTCTCAAGAAATGCAGAAGCTTTATCAAGATGTGGAAGCACTTGTCCGAAAGGCTTATACGCCTTTGATGGAACAATGACAGTATTCCAGTATTTCCCCTTCCTGCTCCGGGTGGAACCAGTGGATTTCCTCGTCTCGTTTGAACCAGGTCATTTGCTTACGGGAATAGATGCGTGAGTTCTGCTTTATCTTTTCGATGGCAAAGGGTAATGTCCATTCACCATCCAGGTACTTGAATATTTCTTTGTAGCCTACTGTATTTAGGGAATTTAGACTTTTATGCGGGTAGACCATGCGCGCTTCTTCCACTAAACCCTCTTCCACCATTTGGTCCACCCGGCAGTTGATGCGTTCATAAAGCTCTTCCCGGTTACGTGTTAATCCTATTTTGATGATACGGAAGGGGCGTTCTTTCTTTTGTTGAGTGCGGAAGGAAGTGTAGGCCTTTCCCGTCATGTAGCAGATTTCCAAAGCATGGACTACGCGTTTGGGATTCTTCAAATCTACTATTTTGTAATATTCCGGATCCAACAGCTTAAGTTCCGCACAAAGTCTTTCCAGACCTTCTGTTTCGTATTTGTGCAGCATGAGCTGGCGTGTATCGGCATCTACGGTCGGAATGTCGTCAATTCCTTTACAGACTGCATCTACATACATCATTGAGCCTCCGGTCAGCAGTACGGTGTTATGCTTTGTAAACAGGTCTTCCAGCAGCTTCATCACTTCCGCTTCGTATTGGGCGGCACTGTAATAGTCTGTCAGCTTCAGGGTACCGACGAAGTGATGCTGTACCCGTTGCAGTTGCTCCGGTGTAGGGGCAGCCGTGCCTATCTTTAAATCTGCATAGAGTTGTCTCGAATCGGCTGAGACGATACAAGTATGGAAATGTTCTGCCAATCGGAGGCTGAGCTCTGTTTTGCCTACTCCGGTGGGACCGATAAGTACGATTAGGGTGTGCATGCGGGTAAAAAAATAGGCACGGATTACGCGGATTACACGGAATATTCAATAACAACCGTGTGTTTCCGTGTAATCCGTGCCTAAAAGAAGTCTGTATGGTATGTCTGTTTAATATTTCTCTTCTTCAAAGGAGTTTCCGGCTTCGTCCAAACCGCCGAAACCCTCTTTGTCGAAATCTTCCATATCGAAGTCCTGGTCGCCGTAAAAGTTTTCGTCCAAATCAAGGGAACCGCCAGCAGCTGCCATCTCTTCAAAATCAATGGTCTGCTTGGGAGCTTCACCTGCTTTCTTGGTGCATTTGGCTCCTTTCATTTCCTTTCCGGTAATGATTTCAGAAAGCTCGATGAAGAAGCAGCGCTCAGTCATATAATCGAATACATAGAGAAGTTTCTGCTTCTCGTCTTCAACCAGTTCGCTCAGCTGGGTCTCTTTCATCACCCAACTGTCCATTTCCGGATTGTCATCCATTTCTTCCAGCGTAATTTCTTTCTCTTTCTCCCAGTCATCATCGCAAATGAAGAAAGAAGTCATCTGGTCGTTAGTGTAGCCTGCCGACTTTAGAATCGCTTCATGGAAGTCATAAAAGGTAGCTTCCGGGTCTATCTGTATTTCTCTGACAAAATCGTCCACCTCATCAGAGATGATTGTAAATCTGTAGATCATGATGATTTATAATTTATGATTTCTGACTTTGTGTAAATCATACGTTTTTCATTTTCCTGCGGGGATAATGCCGCGGGCTGATTCACGTATAAAGTTTACGATATAGCTTATTTCCGGTGTCATTTCCATTTCATCCTCGATTTTCTTCAAGGCATCCGTATTGTTCAGACCGCCTTGATAGATAATACGATAGGCATCATGGATTTTCTCAATGGTCTCGTTGGAGAAGCCACGGCGGCGTAACCCTACCACATTGATTCCCGCATAGCAGATAGGCTCGCGTCCGGCAATGATGTACGGTGGGATGTCCTTGCTGAAACGGCAGCCGCCTTGTATCATTCCATAACCGCCCACATGGCAGAATTGGTGCATCAGTACATTGGCGCTGATGATGGAATAATCGTCGATGACAATTTCACCCGCCATTTTTGTAGAGTTGCCAATGATACAGCTGTTGCCTATCAGAGCATCGTGGGCCACGTGTACACTTTCCATCAGGAGATTGTTGTTACCGACGATGGTTCTGCCTTTGGCAGCTGTACCGCGGTTGACAGTTACGTTTTCACGTATGATATTGTTGTCTCCGATTTCAGCAGTGCTTTCCTCCCCTCTGAACTTTAAATCCTGGGGAATAGCACCGATAACGGCTCCCGGGAAAATGGTGTTTCCATTGCCGATGCGTGCACCGTACAGAATGTTGACATTTGCCATAATCTTGTTGTTATCACCGATTACCACATTCTTGTCAATGAAAACAAAAGGAGCAATCTCTACGTTTTCCCCGATTTTGGCTTCGGGATGAATATACGCTAAGGGACTTATCATATTATTTACGATTTAGCTATTTACGATTTACGATTGAGAATACTTGCGATTTACTGTATATACGATTTTATCCGAATGTGATAATTCTCACGAATAATTTGAATCGTAAATCGTAAATAGTCTAATCGTAAATTTTATTATTTGTTCTTAACTATTTGCGCCATAAACTCTGCTTCGCAGACAACTTTTTCGCCTACAAACACATAGCCTTTCATGGTAGAGATGCCGCGGCGTATGGGGGCCATCAGCTCTACACGGAAGATGAGGGTATCTCCAGGTACCACTTTCTGGCGGAATTTCACACCGTCAATCTTCATGAAGTAGGTGGAGTAACGTTCCGGTTCATCCACTGAATTCAGTACAAGCAAACCTCCCGTCTGTGCCATTGCCTCTATCTGCAACACACCGGGCATTACGGGTTCCTGCGGGAAGTGTCCCTGAAAGAAAGGTTCGTTGGAAGTTACGTTCTTGACACCTACAATGTAGTTGGCACCTATTTCTATGACTTTGTCCACCAATTGCATCGGGTAACGGTGAGGCAGAAGTTCGCGGATGCGGTTTACATCCATAATCGGTTCGCGGTTGCAGTCGTAGGTAGGGGCTTGTATTTCGTGCAAACGGATTTCCTTGCGCATCTGGCGGGCGAACTTATTGTTGATAGTGTGTCCCGGGCGGGTAGCGATGATACGGCCCTTGATGGGCTTGCCTATCAAGGCCAGGTCACCGATGACATCAAGTAACTTGTGGCGGGCGCATTCATTGGGCCACACCAAAGGTTTGTGGTTGATATATCCCAATTGTTTGGCGTCCATATGAGGAACACCCATCACGTCGGCCAGCTTGTCATAGTTCTCCTGGGACATTTCGCGTTCGTAAATAACAATCGCATTGTCAAGGTCGCCGCCCTTGATAAGACCGGCTTGCAGCAACGGCTCAATTTCGCGTACAAACACGAAAGTACGGCTTGCGGCGATTTCATCCTTGAACTTCGTCATGTCCTCCAGCGTTGCAAACTGGTTGGGGAGGATGTTGGAATCGTATGATACCAATACATTCAAGCTGAAGTTCTCGTCCGGCAACACGATGATGGAAGAGCCGGTTGTTTCGTCACGGAATTCAATTTTGGACTTGATGATATAGAAATCTTTTACGGCATTTTGTTCTACAGTGCCTACGCGCTCTATTTCGTTGACATAATATTGGGCGCTTCCGTCCAGAATGGGAAATTCCGGTCCGTTTACCTGTATCAAGCAGTTATCGATACCCAATGCATAGAGGGCTGCCATACCATGCTCCACTGTGCTCACCTTTACTCCGTTTTTGGAGATTACAGTTCCACGGGTAGTTTCGGATACGTTGTCTGCAACGGCATCGAAGGTAGGCTGTCCTTCCAAGTCGATACGTTGGATTTTGTATCCATGGTTATCCGGAGCAGGATTGAAAGTAACGGTTAGGTCAAGTCCCGTATGAAGACCTTTTCCACTAAGCGAAAAGCTATCTTTTAGAGTCTTTTGTTTTAACATTGGTTACTTATTTAATAGTTGTTTAAGTTCATTCAATTCTTTGCGGAGCTGGCGCAGTTCCACTTGCATTTCCGGCAAACTTCTTTGTGCGATGGATGCCTTGAAATATTGTTTCAGCTCCATAGGAGGGGTACCGATAAGCTGGCTACCGTCCTTTATGCTACTGGGAACACCAGACTGTGCGCCAAGGTTCACTTTGTTGCCAATATGAATATGACCTGCAATGCCTACCTGCCCGCCGAACATGCACCATTCTCCTATCTTGGTAGAACCTGCTACACCTACTTGCGCCGCCATTACGGTGTGGGAGCCTATTTCATCATTGTGTGCCACCTGAATCAAATTATCCAGTTTCACACCGCTATGTACGATGGTGGCTCCCATAGTAGCACGGTCCACACACGTGTTGGCACCGATTTCCACATGGTCTTCCAGGATAGTGATACCTATTTGCGGTATTTTTTCATAGCCCTCGGAAGTGGGGGCGAAGCCGAAACCGTCTGCACCGATAACGCAACCGGAGTGCAGGATGCAGTGGTTTCCTACCCGGCAATCGTGGTAGATGGTGGAGTTAGCGTAAATAATACAGTCATTGCCCACTTTGGCACCGCTGCCAATCGTGACGTGCGGATGAATGACCGTATTGTCTCCCACCTCTGCGTATTCGCCAATGCAGGCAAAAGGCGCAATGTAAACATCCTTGCCAATTTTAGCTGTCTCGGCAACAAAGGCCAGAGAGTCAATTCCCACCCGCTTTGGCTTGCTTTGCTCATAAAGATTTAGCAATTTAGCAAGACTTTCATACGCATTGTCCACTTTAATCAGGGTGGCTTTCACTTCTTGTTCCGGAACAAAGTCCTTGTTTACCAGAACAATGCTTGATTGGGTTTCGTATATGTAGGGGGTATATTTGGGGTTGGATAGAAAGGAGATGGCTCCCGGTATTCCCTCTTCGATTTTCGCAAAGGTGTGAACGGTAGCATTCTCGTCTCCAACAATTTCTCCTTGGATAAATGTTGCAATTTGTTTAGCAGAGAACTCCATGTCTTATTCTTGTTAGATGGTTTCAAAACGCAAATAACGGACTTTTTTTTTATATTTCCTTGTCCTGAGGTGAATATTTTATACTTATCTATGCAAACGTTGGTAGCATAAGTAGTACTTTTTTACTTTCTTGGACAGAAGAGAGATATTGAGCATATCCGATGCTTCGGCAATATTCTTGATGCTGCCGTCGTTGTAGAGGATGTCAATACTGTCATCTGCCTCGTCGTACATATTCTTCTCGATGCTGGGGGTAGAGATGAAATATCTCGCTTCGGAGAGAGGGATGTTCAGTTGTTCACTGATTTGCAAAGTTAGTTCTTTTTTCCGTTCCTCACTAATAGGTTCGGTAGAAATCTCGACTTTGAAGATGTTTCGGTTAATCATGCCGGCGCTCAAGGTGGACAAAACCTTGTCCGAATGGCGGCTCCATACCTTGAGGGCAGTCCAGATGTCATTATCGTCCAACTGAATGAAATTCTCCAAACATTCGGGATTGTTGTAGAATGCCTCCCGGCTGATGTCGTTGTATAGAAAGAATTTCAAGGCGGGTGAGGCAAAGAGGTCTATGCCGCGGCTTGCCAGTTCCTTGGCGCGGAGCAGGGTGCTAATCAGCATTTTCTCGTAGGCAACGGAGGTTTTGTGCAGATAGACTTGCCAGTACATCAGGCGGCGGGCAGTGAGGAAGTTCTCAATAGAATAGATGCCTTTGGACTCTACTACCAGGTGGTCATCCTTTACATCCAGCATCTTGATAATGCGGGCGGAGCCAATGTTGCCTTCGGTCACTCCGGTATAGAAGCTGTCGCGGCGCAGGTAGTCCAGGCGGTCCATATCCAGTTGCCCGCTTACCAGTTGGTGCAGGAAGCGCTTGGGGTATTCATCCTTGAAAATTTGAATGGCGAGTGTCAACTGTCCGTTCATTTCCTTGTTGATACGTTCCATCAGCATCAAGGAGATGTCTTCGTGGGAGACGCCCTGCACGATGGTATTTTCCAGTACGTGGGAGAAGGGGCCGTGGCCGATGTCGTGCATCAGGATAGCGGCTTCCACAGCTTCGGCTTCGCTGTCGAAGATAAAGTTTCCTTTGGTGGCAAGTTGCTGGATGGCCTCACTCATCAGGTAGAAGGCTCCCAAAGAGTGTTGGAACCGTGTATGCTGCGCACCGGGATATACGACAGAGGACAACCCCAGTTGCTTGATACGGTTTAGACGTTGCAAAAGAGGATGTCGTACAACATCGTACAACAACCCCTTTGGTATGTTGATGAACCCGAAGACAGGGTCGTTGATAATCTTTCTTTCGAACATTAAGCGTTAGTCGTTAATCACTTTTTTCAACTCTTCCGCCATCTGTGCCTGCACTTCTTGGGCTGCTTTTCGGCTGGCGGCGGCGAAGTTCTCTGTCTTGTCCACGTAGATGATGCCACGGCTGGAGTTGACAATCAGGCCGCAAGTCTTGTTCATGCCATACTTGCAGACTTCTTCCAGGGAGCCGCCTTGTGCGCCTACGCCGGGAACCAATAGGAAGTGTTCGGGAACAATCTTGCGGATATCTTCGAAGGCGCGGCCTTGTGTGGCGCCTACTACGTACATCATCTGTTCGTCACTGGCCCACTCCTGGGATTTGCGGAGCACTTTTTCGAAGAGGCGTTCGCCGTTGGTGTCTTCCGTCAGCTGGAAGTCGTGCGAGCCTTTGTTGCTGGTCAACGCAAGCAGGATTACCCATTTGCCTTCGTACGTAAGGAACGGGGTCACACTGTCTTCGCCCATGTAGGGAGCTACGGTTACGGAATCTATATCCAGCTCTTCGAAGAAGGTACGGGCATACATGGCAGAGGTGTTCCCGATGTCACCGCGTTTGGCGTCGGCGATGATGAATTGGTCGGGATAGTTCTGCTTGATGTAGTTTACGGTTTTCTCGAAAGCTATCCAGCCTTTCACGCCCATGCTCTCATAAAATGCCAGATTGGGCTTGTAGGCGATGCAGAGGTCGGCAGTAGCGTCGATGATGGCTTTGTTGAAAGCGAATATAGGGTCTTCCTCTTTCAGAAGATGTTCGGGTATTTTCTTGATGTCGGTGTCAAGACCTACGCAAAGGAATGACTTCTTGCGCTTGATGTTCTCGAATAATTGCTGTTTGTTCATATTATTTTTTAGTTACGGGTTACTTATCACTGCCTTACAGTTCGCTCTCTTTCAGTCTTTCTGCATTTTCCGCCACAATCAGGTGGTCGATGCAGTCTTGGATGTCTCCGTCCATGAAGGCGGCGAGATTGTAGATGGTGTAGTTGATGCGGTGGTCCGTGATGCGTCCTTGCGGATAGTTGTAGGTGCGTATCTTGGCGGAGCGGTCGCCAGTGCTGACCATCGTCTTACGCTTGGAGGCGATGTCGTCGATGTACTTCTGGTGTTCCTTATCGTAGATGAAGGTACGCAAGCGCGAGAGGGCGCGTTCCTTGTTCTTGGGCTGGTCGCGCGTCTCGGTACATTCGATGAGGATTTCTTCGACTATGCCTGTGTTGGGATTCTTCCAGTTGTAGCGCAGGCGCACGCCGGATTCCACCTTGTTCACGTTCTGACCGCCGGCACCACCGCTTCGGAAGGTGTCCCACTTGATTTCACCTTCGTTGATAACTACGTCGAACTCTTCGGCTTCGGGAAGCACGGCTACGCTGGCGGCTGAGGTGTGTACCCGTCCTTGCGTTTCTGTGGCCGGTACGCGCTGCACGCGGTGCACGCCCGATTCATATTTCAGTGTGCCGTATACATTGTCGCCCGTCACGGAGCAGACAATTTCCTTGAAACCGCCGGCTGCACCTTCGTTGGCGCTGGATATCTCCATTTTCCATCCCTTGGATTCGCAATACTTGGTGTACATGCGGAAGAGGTCGCCGGCAAAGATTGCCGCTTCGTCACCACCCGTGCCGCCACGAATTTCGAGGATGGCATTACGGCCATCCTGCGGGTCGGCGGGGACGAGCAGCAGCTTTATCTGCTCTTCCAGTTCCGGTTGGCGGGCTTGGCAGGCATCCAGCTCTTCGCGTGCCATTTCCCGCATCTCCTGGTCTGTTTCGTTGGCGATAATTTCTTTGGCTTCTTCTATGCCGCCCAGTACTTGCATGTACTCTTTGCGGGCATTCATCAGGTCGCCCAGTTCTTTATATTCTTTGGTGAGCTTGACGTAACGCTTCTGGTCCGCAATCACTGCCGGGTCTGTAATCAAGGTCGACACTTCTTCGAAGCGGGCGACAAGCCCTTCCAGCTTTTCGAGTATGGTATTGTTGTCTGCCATATATTTAATACTTGAACTCTCCGAATTCGCTCTTGATAATCAGTTCTTTCTTGTCGCTTTCTTCCACGCGGCCTACAATCTGTGCATCGATGTTGAAACTCTTCGAAATAGCAATCACCTCTTCTGCATGTTCGGGAGAGAGGTACACTTCCAGGCGATGCCCCATATTGAACACCTTGTACATTTCGCTCCAGTCCGTATCGCTCTGCTCCTTGATGGTCTTGAACAACGGTGGAACGGGGAAGAGATTGTCTTTGATGACACGGCAGTTGTCTCCCACAAAGTGCAGTACCTTGGTTTGTGCGCCGCCCGAGCAGTGTACCATACCGTGGATTTGGGGACGGAGCGCATCGAGCAGCTTCTTAACTACCGGTGCGTAGGTGCGGGTGGGGGAAAGTACCAGCTTTCCTGCATCCAGCGGACTGTCTTCGACACTGTCTGTCAGTTTTAGCTTGCCACTGTATACCAGCTCTTCGGGTACAGCCTTGTCATAGCTTTCAGGGTATTTCTCTGCCAGGTATTTGGAGAATACATCGTGGCGTGCGCTGGTCAGTCCGTTACTGCCCATACCGCCATTGTATTCTTTCTCATAAGTAGCCTTTCCGTAAGATGCCAGACCTACAATCACATCGCCCGGACGGATATTGGCATTGTCTATAACATCTGAGCGCTTCATGCGGCAGGTCACTGTCGAGTCTACGATAATGGTACGTACAAGGTCGCCCACGTCGGCTGTTTCGCCACCGGTGGCATAAACGCCTACACCCATTTCACGGAGTTCGGCAAGCAGTTCGTCCGTACCGTTGATGATGGCGGAGATTACTTCGCCGGGAATGAGCAGCTTGTTGCGTCCGATGGTGGAAGATACCAGAATGTTGTCTACCGCACCCACACAAAGCAGGTCGTCGATGTTCATAATCAGTGCATCTTGTGCAATGCCTTTCCACACACCCAGGTCGCCGGTTTCCTTCCAGTACATATAGGCAAGACTGGACTTGGTGCCTGCTCCATCGGCATGCATAATGTTGCAATACTCCGGGTCACCGCCCAAAATGTCGGGGATAATTTTGCAGAAAGCCTGCGGGAAAATACCTTTGTCGATATTCTTGATGGCGTTGTGCACATCTTCCTTTGATGCGCTGACGCCTCGCATCATGTATCGTTGATTACTCATGAGATAATAGGTTTGTTCAATTGAATGTGCAAAGATACATCTAATCTTCTACAACACAAAGCGAGGCACAAAGTTTCTCGCCTTTGTGCCTCGCTATAGAGTTGTGTATTTATCAGAATTGTACCTGGGGAGCTTGTTCCGCTCCTTCTGCCGCTTCGAAATAAGCTCGTTTCTCAAAACCGAAGAGACCGGCAAGGATATTCTTGGGGAAACGGCGAATGGCTGTATTGAAGTTCTTGGCTGCATTGTTGAAGTTGGTACGTGCTACGTTGATACGGTTTTCCGTACCTTCCAGCTGTGCCTGCAGTTCCAGGAAATTCTGATTTGCTTTCAAGTCCGGATAGTTCTCCGTGATGGCAAGCAATTTACCGAGGGCGGAAGTCACCGCACCTTGTGCTTTCTGATATTCAGCCAGCTTTTCCGGAGTAAGGTCTGCAGCATCCACTTTGATTTGAGTGGCTTTGCTGCGGGCTTCTACTACACCTTCCAGTGTTTCCTTCTCGTGCGTGGCATATCCTTTCACGGTATTCACCAAGTTCGGAATCAGGTCGGCACGGCGTTGGTATTGGGTTTCTACGTTCGACCATTGTCCGCTGACATTTTCGTCCATGGTTACGAGTCCGTTATAGCCAGTTACCCCCCAAATGGCGAGAAGAGCTATAACAACGATAATGATAATGGTTGATTTCTTCATACTTTTCATTTTTAGGCCTCACCTCCGATTCCTCTCCGATAGAGAGAGGGGAGGAGGGGAAGGCAGTTATTAATCATTTAATTATATTCTATGTAAACGTTTTATTTTCTTCCAGTATCCTCGAAGGTGTGTCAAAACGGTTGATGGCACACAGATGACACATCCTCGGCGTTAGAACCGGGAACCGGCTCCACCGCCACCTCCCATACCGCCTCCGAAGCTGCCGCCGCTGAAGCCTCCTCCGCCACCTCCGCCGAAGAGACCTCCACCACCGAAGATGACCGGACCACCTCCGCCTCCTCCCCGGTAATTTTCATCGTATGACTGCTGGCGGCGCACTACTTTATGTCCGCAATTGCGGCAGGTGTAGGTCACATCTTCCGTTTTCACTCCATTGCGGCGTGAGATGAGTACGCTGCTGCTACGTTGCAATTTATGTTGTCCGCAGTTGGGGCATTTGTTGGCAGCGCGTTGGGCAAGGATACCTATAATAGATGCCACTGCGAGGAAACCGATAAGCCCCAGTAGGATACCTCCTACGGAGAGGTCATCCTCCTCTTCCGTGTCATTCACCATAGTGCCGTCAAGACGTGAACAGACTGCCTTTACACCCGCTACCATTCCGGCATCCCAATTACCGTCTTTCAGATAGGGAATCATGTATTTGGTCTGTATGCGTTTGCAGATGGCATCAGGAAGGTCCCCTTCCAAGCCGTATCCCGTATAAAACTGGATGCAGCGTTGGTCGGTTACCAGCAGAATGACCAAACCGTTGTTTTTCTCTTTTTTCCCTACTCCCCATTCATTGAGCAGCTGATGTGAGAAATCAAAACAGTCTTCTTGTCCGATGGAGGGAACAACGGCAACTACCGTTTCAATACCAGTCTGCTGCTCCAATGCATAGAGCATACGGTCTATATTGTCACATGCCTCCGTTGATAGGATTCCGGCTGGGTTGCACACATAGCGTGTCTTGTCCTGAAGGTGTACTTTAGGAATATTCTTAGTGGTGTAGACTTCTTGTGCCTGCAAGGATAAGAGCAGGCATAAGAAGGATGCTATAGAAATAAATCGTCTCATACTACCAATATTTGTTGCGGCGAAGATAGGAAAAATCACGTCAATGTATGTATTTCCCTACGAATTTCTTTACATGCTCGGTGTATTCCTGCGGATAATCCTTGTAAGACATGGCATGTGTGGCACCGGGTACAATCCATAATTCTTTGGGTTCGGGCTTGGCTTCATAGAGGGGATAAACCATCCACGTCGGTACAAAGGTGTCGGCATCACCGTGGATGAAGAGCATCGGCAAAGTACATTTCTTTACTTGCTCCAGGGCAGAAGCTTCGCGGAAGTCCCACCCGTACTCCTGCCGGCAAAGCCAGCTTGCAGTATGCAGTAGGGGGAAAGCGGGCAGTCCGAACTGTTCTTTCAACTCCCCGCGAAACTCATCCCATACGCTTGTGTAACCGCAGTCTTCCACAAAACACTTGATGAATGGCTGTTGGTATTGTCCGTGTTCCACTTCGCCGGATACCATCATGGTGGTGGCGGCTCCCATGGAGATGCCGTGTACTACCATCTTTGTACTGCGGGACGCTATGCTGTCCGCATGGTTGCGTCCGAAAAGCTCATCGGCGGTCTCGGTCCATTGCAACACGTCGAGCCGGTCTTTCCAGCCCATCTGTACATGGTTCCCTTCGCTCATCCCGTGTCCGTAAAGGTCGGGCAGCAGGATGTTGAACCCCATCTCCTTGCTGTACAGATAGCCTATCATCAGCATGCGCACGGCATTATCCGTATATCCGTGTACGATGACTGCTGTTTTGAGGGTGGGGTGGGCGGCGGCAACGTAGACTGCATGCAGCGTCTCTCCGCGGTCGTTCTCGATGTAGAAGTCCTTCAGTGCTCCTGCGGTCATCAGGCTATCCACCCAGGGGTGCAGTTCGGGATAGCGCTCGTACATGAAATCGTAGGATGCGGCTATGTTGCGGCTGCGTGAAACGAGGTCGTCCGGTTTCAGGGAATAGCCCAGCATATAGTACCCTCCGCACAACAGTACGGTGCAGAGGGCAGCCAGACCGAGAATCGAATATTTTATGGCTTTCTTCATTATTTATTCCAAATTTCCCATGCAGCAAAGGCCTGCAGCAGCAACATCTCCAGTCCGTTCTTGGTGACGGCTCCTTGTGCCTGGCCTTTCTTCATGAAGAGGGTTTCGTTTGGATTATATAACAAATCGTAGAGCAAATGGTTGGGAGTCAGTAGCTCGTAAGGAATGTTGGGGCAGAAGTCCACTTTGGGATACATGCCTACTGGGGTACAGTTGACAATCACTGTGTACTCTTGCATGATTTCCGGTGTCAGTTCCTCATAAGTGAGGTATTTATCCTCTTTCTTGGCGCGTGATACGAAGGTACTTTTTATACCCAGGTTCTCCAGCCCGCGATATACGGCTTTCGATGCGCCGCCGGTGCCCAGAATCAAGGCTTTTTTGTGATGTGGTTGCAAAAGTGGTTCTATGGATTGTGTAAATCCTATGATGTCGGAGTTGTAGCCAACCAGTTTCACTTTGCCTTTGGGAAGGCGGATAATCTTAATGACATTGACGGCGCCTATCTTGGCCGTGTCTTTGTCCAGTTCGTCCAGGTAGGGGATGACTTGCTCCTTGTAAGGGATAGTCACATTCAGTCCACAGAGGTTGGGATTTTCCTCGATAACTTCCATGAAATCCTCGATACGTGGAATTTCGAAGTTTACATATTCTGCATCAATATTTTCTGCCTTGAATTTCTCATTGAAATATCCGATAGAAAAGGAATGTTTCAACGGGTAACCTATTAAACCGTATTTCTGCATAATATTTTAGTTATTGATTGAACTATATTCGTTTGTTTATGGAGTACATTATTGGTCGGAAGTAGTTGAGGAGGTGATTACCGGTTCTTTGATGATAACAAAACCTCCGAATTGCAATCCGTTGTCTTTTCCGTTCAAACAGAACTTTCTGTCGAATACGGGTTTATTTTTTGATTTCCAGGTCAGTTTGCTAGAGAAGGTGATGACGTCTTGAGTACCATCGTTCCAGTCTATTATCACTTTTTCGTTATCGAATGTATCGTCGCCATTGAATTCTCCAAAAGTGAGAAAGTATTTGCCAGTTTCAAATTTCATTGTTTGCAGACCGTTGAAGTGTGCAAGGTAAGCTTTGGTTTGGTTTATAGGAACGTCCTTTTCATAAATTTTTCCATTATAGATTGCCTTGATTCCTTGCTTGGCAATGTTGCCGGGAGTTTTAGGATTCAACAAATCATTACCTTGAACATCTTGTACTGCGATATGCAGTTCGATAGGAGCAAAATCCCATATCATATCATCACTTCCCGAATCATCGCAAGCTGTGAAACCGGCAACGCAAAGGAGGGAAATAAATAATAAATAGAGGGTGTGTGTAGCTTTCATAAGGTCTCTTTCTTATATAAGTTTCTTCTTTTTATTTAGTTGCCACATAAAGTGTACATATCCCGAAAGTCAGCCGCTTGAAGTGCACTTCGCTGAAGCCTGCCTTGCGGATAACTCCCTGCATCACTTCTCCTTGCGGGAAGGCGCGAATACTTTCCGGTAGATAGGTATAGGCGCTGTTGTCTTTCGAAATACATTTACCGAGCAGGGGGATAACGACTTTGGAGTAGATGGTGAACAGTTGTTTCATCGGGAAGCGGTCCGGTGTAGAGAGTTCCAGTATGACGAGATGTCCGCCGGTCTTTAGTACGCGGCACATCTCAGACAGTCCTTTGTCCAGCCCTTCGAAGTTGCGGATGCCGAACGCTACGGTCACGGCGTCGAAGCTTTCGTCGGCAAACGAGAGGGAGGTGCAGTCCTCCCGGGCAAATGAAATCTTGTCCGAGAGGTGCGCCTGCTTTACTTTTTCACGTCCCACGTTCATCATGCCTTCCGAGATGTCGGTGCCAATCAGGCTATCGGGTTGCAGTTCGCGGCATGCAAGGATGGCGAAATCGCCGGTGCCGGTAGCTACGTCCATAATGCGCCGGGGGCGGAAAGGACGTAGGTACTTGATTGCTTTCCTACGCCAGCTGCGGTCAATACCCATGGATAGAGTGTGATTCAGCTTGTCGTAGGCAGGAGCGATGTTGTCGAACATTTCTTCCACTTGTTCGCTCTTCTTGCCGTCATTGCCGTAGGGCTTGATGTGTTCTTGGGGGTAATCCATGATTTTTTAATGTGCTAATGTGCTGATATGCCAATGTGCTAATTGGCTGCGCTATTATGCCGCAAGGTCATTAGCACATTGGCATATTATCACATTAAGTAATTAGTTACATTCTTTTCAATGCGTTCGGCAATGTTGCTGGTATCTTCCTTTACAAACTTCTCGCCGGTGATGTGTTCGTACAGTTCGATGTAACGTTCACTGATTGAAGTAACGATTTCGTCTGTCATTTCCGGTACTTGCTGTCCTTCTTTACCTTGGAAGCCGTTGTCCATCAGCCATTCGCGTACAAACTCCTTGGAGAGTTGCTTTTGCGGTTCGCCGTTGGCAAAACGTTCTTCGTAGCCTTCGGAGTAGAAGTAGCGGCTGGAGTCGGGCGTATGGATTTCGTCCATCAGGTAAATCTTGCCGTCGTGCTTGCCGAATTCGTATTTGGTATCTACCAGAATCAATCCGCGTTCAGCTGCAATCTCGGTGCCGCGTTTGAAGAGGGCCATGGTATATTGCTCCAATACGGCATATTCTTCGGGTGTAGCCAGACCTTGTGCCAGGATTTCTTCTTTGGAGATGTCGGCATCGTGTTCGCCAATCTCGGCCTTTGTGGTCGGGGTGATGATGGGTTCGGGGAATTTCTGGTTTTCCTTCATCCCTTCGGGCAGTTTCACGCCGCAGATTTCACGTACGCCGCTCTTGTAGGCACGCCATGCGCTGCCGCAGAGATAACCGCGTACAATCATTTCTACGGGGAATCCCTCGCACATCACACCTACCGTCACCATCGGGTCGGGCGTAGCCATTTTCCAGTTGGGACAGATGTCGGTTGTGGCATCCAGGAATTTTGCTGCAATCTGGTTCAGCATTTGTCCTTTGAAGGGAATACCTTTCGGCAATACTACGTCGAAGGCTGAGATGCGGTCGGTAGCTACCATGACCAACTTTTCACCATTGATGTTGTACACATCACGAACTTTTCCGTGGTACACGCTTTTCTGTCCGGGAAAGTTAAATTCAGTTGCTGTTAATGCTTTCATCTTTGTAATATTTACGATTTGAGAATTTACTGTTTCTGTTCAATCTTGCTATCAGCTTGTTCGGCTTTGCGTCGTTCACGCTCCGCTTTCGCTTCCTTGTCGAACTTCTCGTAGGCCTCCACAATCTGAGTTACCAACTTGTGGCGTACGATGTCTTTCTTGTTCAGCTCCACAAAACTGATGCCTTTTACGCCTTTCAGAATCTTCAGTGCCTGCACCAGACCGGAAGTCTGGGAAGAAGGCAAGTCAATCTGCGTCATGTCCCCCGTGACAATCATCTTGGTGTTCATGCCCATGCGGGTGAGGAACATCTTGATTTGCTGGGTGGTCGTGTTCTGCGCTTCATCCAGAATGACAACGGCATCGTTCAGTGTACGTCCGCGCATAAAGGCGAGAGGGGCAATCTGGATGATGTTCAGCTCCATATACTCTTTCAGCTTGGCGGCAGGTATCATGTCCTGCAGGGCGTCATAGAGTGGTTGCAGATACGGGTCTATCTTGTCCTTCATGTCGCCGGGCAGGAAACCGAGCTTTTCTCCGGCTTCTACGGCGGGGCGGCTGAGAATGATTTTCTTTATCTCCTTATTCTTTAGTGCCCGCACGGCAAGCGCGATGGCAGTATAGGTTTTTCCTGAACCGGCAGGACCGATGGCAAACAGCATGTCATTCTTGGCAAATGCCTCTACCAGCTTCAGCTGGTTCTCGCTGCGCGGGATAATCGGCTTTCCGGTTACGCTGAATACAATGACATTGCCCGACTTTTCCGCTTGCGGGGCATTGCCTTTGATGATGTCTATAATGACCTCTTCTTTCAAAGAATTGTATTCGGCACAGTATTTCTCCAGTTTGGTGATGTTTTCCTCAAATGCACACATTTCCTCCTCATCACCCAATACTTTGATGACATTGCCGCGGGCAACAATGCGGAGCTTGGGATACAAGGCTTTTATCAGCTGCATGTTGGCGTTGTTTACGCCATAAAATATTACCGGGTCAATATCTTCAAGAACAATCAGTTTTTCTATCATTGATATGTTTTAAGTTCAATTCGTTCTTTTAGTGAAACGTTCTGCAAATGTAGTGAAACGTTTGGATACTTAAACAGTTCCATTGGGTATTTTTTTTGCAGTGGCTTCGGGTAGATTGTCGGTAATTGTTGCACGACGATGCCGTTTCCTTTTTTTGAGCATCCGATACGTTGTCGGTTCAGCGTCTGTTCCTTCATGTTGAAGATGATATTGGGGTCGAAGTGCTGCCCGTTGACGCGTGTCTCGAAGTGCAGATGCTCAGTAGAGGCGCGTCCGGTGCGTCCGGTCAGTGCGATGGGCTGTCCGGCTTTGACTGTGTCGCCACAATGTACAAGGTTTTTGAAGTTGTGGCTGTATATCGTTTCCAGTCCGAAGTCATGGCGTACGACGACGACATTGCCGTAGGCGCTATAAGGCTTGGACATCCGTACTACGCCGTTGAAGGCACTCCGTATGGTGTCTTTGGCGCAGGTCTTGATGTCTATGCCGCTGTGGCGTCCCCGCCCCCGTCCGTAAGGGGAGATGACTTTTCCTCCAGGCAGGGGAAAGGAGTATTCCGTGTCCGGAATGTCCTCCAAAGGTAGCTCTATCAGTTCTCTTTGCGAAAACAGTCCCGGAGTGGCAACGCGAATATGGTTGGTTTCCATGGCGGAAAAGACCGTTTTCTTCCCTTGTGCCGTGGCACCAAGGGCTATGAGCAGGAGAGGGACAAGAATACGGATTTTCATTTATTCAAAATATTGTATACTCCCACCGGTAGAGGAAGCATATTTCTCCAACAGTTCCAATATCATTTCGGCTGCTTCTTTCAGACCTTCCTGCCCGTTGTAGCCGTTGACAATGGCAAGGATATGGCGGGTTTCAAGTTTCATCTTGGTGCGTTCGTGGTCGCTGGTCGGGGTACCGATACCGCCTATACGGTCGCGGTAGACGGGCAGCCCTTCTATGTTCAGCATGCCGCGGCCTATACCCTCGAACGATTCCTCGGCACGTCCTATGCCCAGCTCAAGGTCGCTTCCTTGTATCTCGTCGGCATCAAATCCGCCGATAGAGTGGCCCGTACGTAGGGAGACAAGGTTGATAAGGTCTACCAACGTATCTATCTGATAGAGTTCCAATCCGCGCAGCAGTCGCCGTCTCAGTGCTTCGGCCGAGGGACGGTAGCGGCTGGGATCCTTGCCGCAACGTTTGTAGGCTTCGCGGGTGGCGGCAATGACGGGTTGGTACTTGATGCTGTCCGTGGTTTCACGGGCTCTTAGCTCTTGGGTGAAAGTTGCGATTTCCTGCCACAACCCTTCGCAATATGGGGTATTTGTCACTTCGGCAAATACGGCTGCACCGCGGAATTCGGGGCAATTCTGCTTGATTTCTTTAGAAAGTGCGATATGATACATTAATGCAATCCGTTTGAATGGGTTAACATGATTCCCGACAATATCCTTCCGGATTTGATACCCATCCGGCGTGCCGAGAAGAACTCTTCATATTGGGTAAAAGTACATATATTGGCTGTCTCCACTTGTGCGGAAGGTACTCCGAAGTCCAGCAGTTGCAGTCGGTTGGCAGCCCATAGGTCGATATGGTATTTGTGGGTGGCGGGTTTCCATTCGGAGATGTAATCCATCTGGAAACCGTTCTTGCGGAATGCTTCATAGACTTCGTCGCCTACCTCGAAGGCGGAAAGGGAGATGCCGGGGCCGATGCAGGCTATCACTTCTTTGCCCTCTGTACCATAGCGGGCACGCATCTTGTCGAGTGTGTGGCCGAGGATGTAATTCACAGTGCCGCGCCATCCGGCATGAACAGCGGCTATCACGGCATTCTTCCGGTCGTAGAGCAGGATGGGAATGCAGTCTGCCGTAGAGATACAGATGCAGTAGCCCGGTTCACGGGTTATCAGTGCATCAATGCCCTGCAACATGGAGTGGCGTTCTTCTGCTGTTGCTTGCAGGTAAGTTCCGTCAATGACAAGTGCCTTTGTCCCGTGGGTCTGAAACGGGATGACCAGTTCTTGGGGGCGTTGGGGCAGGGAAGAACATACTATTTCCTGGTTGCGGCGTACAGCTTCGGCTTCGTCTCCCGTGTAAGGTGTACAGTTGAGGAAGGCATAGTTACCTTGGCTGCATCCACCGTGGCGGGTGGTTACAAAACAAGAAATGCCGGGATATGAGGCAAGCAGCTCATATCCCAACATTTTCCTATCTTCTGTAAGAGGAATCATTTTTTATCTTCCTCCCAATCTTCTTCGTATTCAAAGTCCTCGAGGTCCTCTATGTCCTCGTCGTCGTTGACGTATTCATAGCTGAGGTCCTCGTCCTCACCCTCTTCTTTCAATTCTTCCTGCAGGTGGCTGAGGTCTTTGGCGCGGTGGGCAATGCTGTCCACTTTGCCTTCTATCTTATTGCTTTCCTTGTTCAGCTCTTCCCAAAGGATGTCTTTCAGCGTGGAGATGCCCATGCCTGCCACGGCAGAGATAAAGATATGAGGAATACCTTCGGGCAGTGTCGGCTCTATCTCGTCCATCAGCTCCTGGTCCAGCATGTCACATTTGGTGATGGCAAGCACGCGTTGTTTGTCCAGCATTTCGGGGTTGAAGGTGCGGAGCTCGTTCAGGAGTATGTCGTACTCCTTGCGGATGTCGTCGCTGTCGGCAGGCACCATGAACAGCAACAGGGAGTTGCGCTCGATGTGTCGCAGGAAGCGCAATCCCAATCCTTTGCCCGCACTGGCTCCTTCGATGATTCCGGGAATGTCCGCCATCACAAACGATTTGCTGTCGCGATAGGACACGATGCCCAGATTGGGTTCCAGCGTTGTAAACGGATAATTGGCGATTTTGGGCTTCGCCGCAGAAACGGATGCCAGTAAAGTAGATTTTCCTGCATTGGGGAAACCTACCAGACCGACGTCTGCCAGCAGCTTCAGTTCCATGATTACCGTCAACTCCTGCATCGGTTCGCCCGGTTGTGCAAAGCGGGGAGCCTGGCGTGTGGCGGTTTTGAAGTGCCAGTTGCCCAGACCTCCGCGTCCGCCTTTCAGCAGGATGACTTCTTGTTCGTGCTCGGTGACGTCGCAGATATATTCACCCGTTTCGGCGTTGTACACCACCGTGCCGCAGGGCACTTCAATCACCTTGTCCGCTCCGTCTTTCCCGAAACTGCGGTTCTTGGAACCGGATTCTCCGTGACCTGCCAGGATGTGGCGATCGTACTTCAGATGGAGTAGCGTCCAGTAGTTGCGGTTACCCCGCAGGATGACATGGCCTCCTCGTCCTCCGTCACCTCCGTCGGGGCCTCCGTTGGGTATGTATTTCTCACGCCGCATATGCGTAGAACCTCGTCCGCCCTTTCCGGAGCGGCAATATATTTTTACGTAGTCAACAAAATTCGATTCAGCCATATTCTGTTTTATTGTTATTTCACTGCGTCAATAGCCTTGCAAACATCGGCAAAGATTTCTTCCAATACGCCGAAGCCCTGGATGTGTTGGTATTTGCCGTCCTGCTTGTACCAGTCAATCAGCGGAGCTGTCTGTGAGTGGTAAACCACCAGACGCTTCTTGATTGTCTCTTCATTGTCGTCTGCACGTCCTGATTCTTGTCCGCGCTTGATAAGGCGTTTCATCAGTTCTTCTTCGGGCACGTCGAGGTCGAGCATTACGCTGACTTCCTGTCCGCGTTCGGCGAGCATCTTCTTTAATGCTTCAGCCTGGGCGATTGTTCTGGGGAAGCCGTCGAAAATCACGCCTTTGCTATCCTTGAAGCTGTCGAATACGCTTGCCAGAATATCAATCATCAACTCATCGGGAATCAACTGGCCCTGGTCGATATAACCTTTAGCAGTCTTGCCCAGTTCTGTACCGTTTTTCATTTCAGCACGGAGCACGTCTCCGGTAGAGATGTGGTTGATGCCATACTTTTCTACAATCTTTTCACTTTGTGTTCCCTTACCTGAACCGGGAGCACCAAAAATTACAATGTTCAACATTTGCTTAGTTATTATTTAATGATTTACTATATTATGTCTGTATCAGTCTACTACAGTATAAATGTCGGGATAGTTGCGCCCGAAGCCGTCATAATCCAACCCGTAGCCCACGATGAAATCGTTCGGAATATTCATGGCCACATATTCTATGTTCAAATCAACTTTCAGCTTATCGGGTTTCACCAGTAGAGAGGCAATATGAATCTCCCTGGGACCGCGAGTGCCGAGGGTGTCCAGTAAGCGTTGCATGGTGAGTCCCGTATCTACGATATCCTCTACAATGACCACTGTACGGTCTGTGAGGTCTTCATTGATGCCTATTACTTCCTTGATTACCCCGGTAGAGGATACTCCTTGATAAGATGCCAATTTGACAAACGAAATTTCGCAGGGAATCGTGATTCGTTTCAGCAAATCGGAGGTAAACATGAACGAACCGTTCAGTACGCTGAGGAATAGAGGATTCTTTCCTGCCAGGTCGCGGTTGATTTCGTTCGCTACACGGGTTACTTCTTTCAGTATGTCCTGCTCCTTGATGGAGACTGTGAACATCTTGTCTTTTATTTGTATGGTATCCATAGATGGGATGTTTTTAGAAAGTTGGGGCAAAAATACGATATTTGTTTGAAAGTGAAAAGTTTTGTTCTAGTATATTCTCAAAGGGCTATGAATTAGTTGGATCCGTTACTAAAAACCAGTTTATGAATGCATGGTTTTCATCAACGGAATCGGATGCAATTTCAACCTTGGAAAATTCAAATCCGAGAAACTGACAGAACTTTTTTGTAGTACGCGTCAGGAATAGACAGATAAAACTTTCCACTGGAGTAGAGAACAGTCTAGAATAGTGAAATGTAAAAAATAAGTGGTGTGTGTCGGTTGTCGGCTGACAGAACCAGACAGCTATGTCAATAACTTTAGGAAACTCTTATTTCTCAGTTTCTGGAGATATTGTAACTCCGGAGTAAGACGATATTCAGCTCGAATATTTGTAATGCCATAGTTCCCGACGCTGGACTTTCTTGTAATTTTATTAAGCCAAGACGGTGCTCCCACCGATTATGGTTATAGAATTTCGATTTCTTCAGCTTCTTATGATTTTTCTTCCAGTACAAGCTCCCATTGCATGTAAACTTGTCTATAGGTCTTCTGTAGATGTCGGATCCGAAAATTATGTATCTGCAATATCCTTCGAAGGAACAGTGTTTATGGTGAAAATATTACAGATTTTCATTGATTGATAAGATGCTATGCCAGATAATGGTAGCGGAAGACCTCTTGAAGATAGCATCTGTCGTTACTTCTTTCTTGACTAGGTTTTGTCAGAATCTTGTGTCGATACTGCTATTTCTGATTGGTTATGTATGGTTGATGCACTAATGACAGAAAAAAACAATGCTTAGGAGTAAGAAAACAAAGAGAAATATGTTGAAAAATGTACTCCAAAAGTTTTTTATCTAACCTTTGGAGTACATTTTATTTGAGACAGCTTTCTTTCGACTTTTTATTTTTTATGTTGGAGAATTCGGGATTAGCCGATTCTTCTTTCTGCTTTTCTGTTCCTACTCTAGAAGTGTAACTTTCCTAATCTTCGTTATGCTCGTAATATCTCCGAGTATACCCTATAGATTCCATCTTCTCTTTAATTGATAGTTTAATTATTTGCATTCTTGAATTCAATGTAGGGCAATACTGGAAATCGGTTATCATGATACTAATTTATTCTGTCTTTTTATCAGTAACCAATTACAGATTCGCTTTTTTATATATAATAATTGTGTTTTTGGTGTAAGTCTTGTCATTTCCATTATGATGGCAACGGTCGTCTTAAATTTCGAACATTCTGCTCCGTGCCAGCATGCAGGCTCCAACTACACCAGCCTTGTCTTTTAACTTGGAAACAGTCACCGTGGCGTCTTTGTTGACCAGATTCAATGAGTATTTCCTTATTGCCGTTTTGATTGGCTGTACTATATAGTCTCCCGTCGATGATAATGTGCCTCCGATTATTACCAGTTCCGGATTGAATATGCTGATCAGTCCTGCTATTTGCCTTCCCAACTTTTGGCCTATTTCTTCCACTATCTCAATACATAGCAAATCCTCTTTATTGACTGCAGTGATGATTTCGTCCAATGTGGGTGGATTTTCTATAGTTCGTTTTGACAGTATGGAACTTTCTCCTTTACCGATTCTTTCCAATAGGATGCGGTGCAGTGCCGAACCTGAGGCTTCCGTTTCCAGGCATCCTTTTTTGCCGCAATGGCACAGTATTTCATTGTCGAATACATTGACGTGCCCGAATTCTCCGGAAAATCCGGATTTTCCCGTGTATACCTTCCCGTCTATGATGATGCCAATTCCAAGTCCCCAGCTTATATTGACAAAGATGATGTCTTTTTCCCCTTTGACGCATCCTTGCATATGTTCTCCATAGGTCATGGCCCTTGTGTCGTTGTCTATACAGACTGGGTACCCTATTTTTTCATTCAGCACATCTGCCAAAGGACGCTCTGAAAAGTTGAACATACTGAAACTGTATCCTGATTCCGGATTTACTCTTCCAGAGATGTTGATGCAGATGTTCATTATCTTCTTGTCATTGATTTCTGTTTCCTTTATGAAGCCTCGAATGAGTGCACATAGTTCTTCCAAAGCCTCTTGTGTATTTTCGAACTTGTACGGTATGTTCATCCTGATTTCCACCATATCTCCCTTGAAATTGATTAGTCCTATGTTTATGGCAAATTTTTTAATGTCCACCCCAATGAAGTATCCTGATTCTGGGTTGAGTCCGTATAGGCTTGGGTGACGGCCGCTACTAGTCTCCAGTTTTCCATAGTCATTTATATAGTTGTCCTCACACATTTCATTGATAAATTTGGTAATTGTGGGCACACTTAGGTCAAGTTCCTTGGCCAAATCAGTAATAGTGGAGCTTCCATTATATATATAATGTGTGATGATCCTTTTTTTTAAGAGTGCATTCTTGCTCCCGGTTTCCATTTCTTTTAATAAATCCTGCTTCATTAGTGTATATTTTTAAATTATTCGCCTTATTTTTATTTTATATATTGGTATACTAAAGTATATGGGTTAATATTATTGTATTCTGTCTATTGTTTTGCAATTTATTTAGTAATAACCGGTTAATATATGTTAAATATATGGTATATATTAATTAAATACTTTATTAAGTATTGCAAAGATAATAAATATATCTATATTTGTGACGTGATAATTGAATAATAATGGTTAATGTCCATAACGATGAAAAACATAATTGGATTTTTTTCTAAAATATGCATTCAATAGGGCTTTTAATATATAATGGTTGATCTTAATTTTATTAATGATGAAAACACGCAGGGATTTTTTAAAAAAGACCGCTTTGTTTGGTGCATCTGCATTCATGCCCCCTTCATTGTTGGGGCAAGAGAGTGATGGGAATTGTTCTTTTTCTCGGGAGACTACCTCTTCCATGCTGGTTCCCATGGGTGATGCACTTAAAATTACCGGTACATTTTTAGATGAGATATCTCATGATATTCCCCATCAGAATTGGGGAGAAATAGAATGGGATCGGGATTTCCGGTATATGCGGGATGTTGGGATTGATACGGTTATTATGATTCGTTCCGGTTATCGTAAATTCATTACTTACCCTTCGAAGCACTTGTTAAGCAAGGGTTGTTATATGCCTTCTGTTGATTTGTTGGATATGTTTCTTCGACTGGCAGAAAAATATCACATGAAGTTTTATTTTGGTTTATATGACTCTGGTAAGTATTGGGATACCGGTGATTTGTCGTGGGAGATTGAGGATAATAAGTATGTGATTGATGAAGTGTGGGATAAATACGGTGAAAAATATAAGAGTTTTGGTGGCTGGTATATTAGTGGTGAAATAAGCCGTAAGACGAAAGGCGCTATTGATGCCTTTCGTACAATGGGTAAACAATGCAAAGATGTATCCGGAGGTTTACCGACTTTTATTTCTCCATGGATTGATGGGAAAAAGGCTGTTATGGGAACAGGCAAGCTAACAAAAGAAGATGCTGTCTCTGTTCAGGAACATGAAAGGGAATGGAATGAAATTTTCGATGGCGTTCATGATGTGGTTGACGCTTGTGCCTTCCAAGATGGACATATTGATTATGATGAACTGGATGCTTTTTTTGCTGTAAATAAGAAATTGGCTGATAAATATGGTATGCAGTGCTGGACAAATGCCGAAACTTTTGACCGTGATATGCCCATTGATTTCTTGCCTATTAAGTTTGATAAGTTGCGTATGAAATTGGAAGCTGCCAAACGGGCAGGTTATGACAAAGCTATCACTTTTGAATTTTCTCATTTTATGAGTCCGCAATCGGCGTATTTGCAGGCAGGGCATTTATATAATAGGTATAAAGAATATTTTAATATAAGATGACATGAAAAACATAATAAGACAGTTATTGGTATTTTTTGTTTTTGTCGTCAGCTTAAATTTGGCGGCACAAACTCTACCTGTTATAACGGGACAGGTTAAATGTCAGGGACGTGGAGTTGCGAATGTAGTGGTTACAAATGGTTTCGATTGTGTTTCGACCGATGTTGCCGGCAAATATACTATTCCTTATCATCGTGATGCCCGTTTTGTATATGTTACTACTCCAGCAGGTTATTTGCCCCAACGGGATGGTAGCCTCCCTTTGTTTTATCAACGCATTACTAAAGGGACTTCTGTATATGATTTTTCTTTAGTCAAAAATTCTAAGAATGATGACAAGCATCTTTTCTTGGTTCAGGCCGATGTTCAGCTTGGAAAAGACGAAGATGTTACTGCTTATTCAGAATATCTGAGGGATGTGAAGGAATTTGTCGACAAATGTTCGAAATATGATTTATTTATGCTGGATTGTGGTGATATTGTAGGTAATGCCTTGTCGCTTTTTTCCTCATATAAAAAAGCATCGGACGTGTTGGATGTCCCTATGTATCGAGTGATTGGAAATCATGATATGGAATATGGAGTACGTTCTTACGAGCATTCGTATAAATCCTATGAAGAGAATTTCGGCCCTATTTATTATTCCTTTAACCGTGGAAAGGCTCATTATATCGTGCTTGATAACTGTTACTATATCAATAGGCATTACCGCTACATCGGTTATATTGATGAGCGTACTTTGCAATGGATTGAGAAGGATTTGGCCTTTGTGCCGAAGGACCATTTGGTGTTTGTTTCCATGCATATCCCTTCCAGTTCTACTAAGGAGCTGGAATTTAATGCGCTACTTCCTGATGAGACCAGTAATGCTTCAAGCTTGTATGACCTCTTGAAAGGGTACGAGGCACATTTGCTGACTGGTCATACCCATAACAACGGTAATGTTGTATTCAATGATAGCTTGATGGAACATAACACAGCAGCTGTATGCGGTACTTTTTGGAAGGCTGATATTTGCACCGATGGCACTCCCGCTGGTTATGGTGTATATGAAGTTGATGGAAACAAGCTGACTTGGCGTTATAAGAGTGCGGGGTATCCCATTGAACATCAATTCAGGGCTTATCCGGTAGGAGTTTCAGAGGATTACCCTGAGTATATTCTTGCGAATGTATGGAATTGGGATGAAAACTGGAAGGTAGAGTGGTATGAGAATGGGAAATGTATGGGTGAAATGGAGCATTTCACGGGCTTTGATCCGGAAGCAAAAGCCATTTGCTCGGATAAAAAGCGCGTAGAGTATGATTGGATTTCTCCGATAAAAACAGAACACATGTTTCGTGCTTTACCTAAAAATGGTAGTGCTTCAATGGAGGTGTGTGTGACAGACCGTTTTGGTAATGTATATAAAGTTAAACTATAAACAATGATGAAGAAAAATGTAAATATCGGATATTTAGTATTTCTGTCCTTTGTTGCAGCCTTAGGAGGTTTTCTCTTTGGCTATGATACTGCTGTGATTTCTGGTACCATTGCCCAAGTGACTGTACTTTTTCATTTGGATACCTTGCAGCAGGGATGGTATGTGGGTTGTGCGCTGATAGGCTCTATTGTGGGTGTACTTTTTGCTGGCGTGTTGAGCGATAAGTTCGGTCGTAAACTGACGATGGTTCTTTCTGCTGTGTTGTTTTCCACTTCGGCCATAGGCTGTGCCATTTGTGCTAATTTCGATGAGTTGGTTGTATATCGTATTATTGGTGGTGTGGGTATTGGTGTTGTTTCTATTATATCTCCTTTGTATATCTCAGAAGTTTCTGTGGCCCAATACAGAGGACGTTTAGTCTCTTTGTACCAATTGGCCGTTACAGTAGGATTTTTGGGCGCTTATTTGGTAAATTTCCAGTTGCTTGGATATTCAGAAAGTCATGTCGTTTCAGGTATAGGTTTATTTGAAAAAATCTTTGTAGCTGAAGTATGGCGTGGCATGTTGGGGATGGAAACACTACCAGCTCTTTTGTTTTTTACCATTATCTTTTTTATTCCCGAAAGCCCTCGTTGGTTGATTTTGAAAGGTAGAGAAGAACGTGGTCTTAATGTTTTGCAACGAATTTACAACTCGGCTGAGGAGGCTATGAACCAGATGAACGAAACCAAATCTGTTGTATCAGAAACTAAATCCGAGTGGGCATTATTGTTGCAGCCTGGCATTCTGAAAGCTGTGATAATCGGTGTTGCCATTGCCATATTGGGACAGTTCATGGGTGTGAATGCCGTATTGTATTATGGTCCTTCTATTTTTGAAAAAGCTGGGCTTTCCGGTGGTGATTCTTTGTTTTATCAAGTGTTGGTTGGCTTGGTTAATACGTTGACTACTGTCTTGGCACTTGCTATTATTGATAGAGTGGGACGTAAGAAGTTGGTATATTATGGCGTTTCAGGGATGGTTCTTTCTTTGTTGCTTATCGGTATTTACTTTTTGTGGGAAGAGAGTTTGGGGTTGTCAAGTCTTTTCTTGTTGGTTTGCTTCTTGTCTTATGTGTTTTGTTGTGCTGTATCTATTTGTGCAGTGGTATTTGTGCTTCTTTCAGAAATGTATCCTACCAAAGTACGTGGTTTGGCTATGTCTATAGCAGGATTTTCTCTTTGGATTGGAACATATTTAATTGGGCAGTTGACTCCTTGGATGCTCCAGAATCTTACCCCCGCCGGAACATTCTTCTTGTTTGCTGCAATGTGTGTGCCTTATATGCTCATTGTATGGAAACTTGTACCGGAAACGACTGGCAAATCTTTGGAAGAGATAGAACGGTATTGGACACGTATGAAATAAATTGACCTTATGAACTAAAATATAAAAAAAATATGGACTTTAAAAAATTAGCAACACAGTATAAGGATGAACTGATGAATCATATTCTTCCTTTTTGGCTTGAATGTTCTCAAGATCATGAATATGGTGGATATTTTACATGCTTGGATCGTCAAGGCAATGTATTTGATACGGATAAATTTATTTGGTTGCAGGGACGTGAGGTATGGATGTTTTCGATGCTTTATAATAAGGTAGAGAAGCGTCAAGAGTGGTTAGATTGTGCCATTCAAGGAGGAGAATTCTTGAAAAAGTATGGTCACGATGGTAACTATAACTGGTATTTCTCATTGGACAGACAAGGAAATCCATTAGTTGAGCCTTATAATATTTTTTCATATACGTTTGCTACGATGGCATTTGGGCAGTTAAGCTTAGCCACAGGGAATGAAGAGTATGCAGAAATTGCCAAGAAAACGTTTGATATAATCTTGTCGAAGGTTGATAATCCCAAAGGGCATTGGAATAAGTTGCATGCAGGTACACGTGATTTGAAGAACTTTGCATTGCCAATGATTTTATGCAATTTGGCTTTGGAGATAGAACATTTGCTGGATGAGGATTATCTGGAAAAGACCATGGAAGTCTGTATCCATGAGGTTATGGAAGAATTTTATCGTCTGGAATTAGGAGGTATTATTGTTGAAAACATACAAATGGACGGACAGCTTTCCGATTCGTTCGAGGGAAGACAAATTACTCCCGGACATGCAATTGAAGCCATGTGGTTTATCATGGACTTAGGGAAACGTTTGGGGCGTTTGGACTTGATAGAAAAGGCGAAAAATACCACTTTGACTATGCTCGATTACGGCTGGGATAAAGAGTTCGGAGGTATTTATTATTTTATGGATCGTAAAGGTTGTCCTCCTCAACAATTGGAGTGGGATCAGAAGCTTTGGTGGGTACATATCGAGACTCTGATTTCTCTATTGAAAGGGTATCATTTGACTGGCGACCAGCAATGTTTGGAGTGGTTTAATAAAGTGCATGATTATACATGGACTCATTTTAAAGATACAGAACATCCTGAATGGTTTGGATACCTGAATAGAAGAGGTGAAGTTTTGCTTCCGCTGAAAGGTGGAAAATGGAAAGGATGTTTCCATGTTCCCAGAGGATTGTATCAGTGTTGGACTGTTTTGGAGGAAATAGCAAATTCATAAATAGAATCTGTATGAGCAAAATCATAGTAGTAGGCAGTTCAAATACGGATATGGTAGTGCATACCTCCCATTTACCAGCACCGGGAGAGACAATCCTTGGTGGTAAGTTTCTTATGAATCAGGGTGGTAAAGGAGCAAATCAGGCAGTTGCAGTGAAGCGATTGGGGGGTGACTTGTTATTTGTGGCGAGAGTGGGCAATGATGTTTTGGGACAGCAGACCTTGCGTGTTTTTCAAAATGAAGGCATAGAAACAAGCTATATTGCTTTAGATAATGAAACTCCATCCGGAGTTGCGTTGATAAGCGTGGACCAATATGCTGAAAATTGTATTGTTGTGGCTTCGGGGGCTAATATGTTACTTGGACAAGAGGATATTGACAGTATGGAAAAAGAGATGTTGGTTGGAGATATATTATTGATGCAACTGGAAATTCCTCTTTCAACTGTAGAATATGCTGCACGGAAGGCTTATGAAAAGGGAGTGAAAGTTGTATTGAATCCTGCTCCTGCCTGTTCTTTGCCGGAATCTTTGTTCCAATATTTATATATGATAACTCCCAATCGGATAGAGGCTGAAATGCTGACCGGAGTTAAGATAAACAGCAAAGAAGACGTGGCTATGGCGGCTGGTGTCTTGTATCGGAAAGGTGTGAAAAATATAATAATAACTTTGGGTAGCGAAGGAAGCTTTGTAAGAGAAGGAGAAAAAACTTATTATGTAGATGCCTACAAAGTGGTTCCGGTTGATACTACGGCCGCAGGAGATACTTTCAATGGAGCTGTTTGCGTGGGTGTTTCCGAAGGGATGAGCTTGGAACAAGCAGTATTGTTTGCATCTAAAGCTTCTTCTATTTCTGTTACAAGAATGGGGGCTCAATCATCTATTCCTTATCGGAAAGAGTTGGATATGAATAATTTAGTTTAATCTGTTAAAAGAAGAATATTGTGGATAGACGTCATTTTTTATCAATGTTAGGTCTGGGAGCAGTTGGTTTGGCTCTGCCGGGAGTAGCTCAAGCAGATATTTTAAAGCAAGCAGCTGCCAATCCGAATATAAAACCTATTTCCGGTTCTTGGTTTGAATTTCAGCATCCGGGAGGTAAAGAAGGAGTATATTGGGACAAAGACTTAAGACAGTTTACTGCTGCCCAGTGGAGAGAAAAAATTCGTGAAATCAGTGAGACCGGTATGGAATATTTGGTGATGATGAATGTGGCTGCTCACGGCAAAGCTTTTTTTGATACGAAATTGGCTCCTAAATTTGAAATGGGTTGTGAAGATCCTATTGAAACAGTCCTTTCTGCGGCAGATGAGTTTGGTGTGAAGTTCTTTGTGAGCAATGATTATTGGGGACCGGATCTTGATGCTCATCGGATGATGACAGATAGGGAACTGGGTAAGAAAAGGAATCAATCAATGGAAGAAATCTATAAGAAATATGGGCATCACAAGAGCTTTTATGGGTGGTATTTCCCTAATGAATCGTGGTTAGATCCTTATTTTTGCGATTTTGTGATACCTTATGTCAATGAGTGTGCGCAAGTGGCTAAGTCGTTGAATGCTAACTGTGTGAATATAATAGCTCCATACAATATAAAGAAAGAAAAATGTGATGATTATTTTGTGAGACAGCTTGAACAACTCAATGTGGAAATCGTGGCCTATCAGGATGGAGTGGGAGTAGGTGCAACCAGATTGGAAGATTCTGCCCGTTATTATGAGAATTTGTCGAAAGCGCATCAAAAGGCAGGGCGTTCCAGAATATGGGCTGATATGGAGTTGTTTTACTTTGAACAGACCACTCATGGCAGTTTACTTCCAGCGGACTTTAACAATAGAATAATTCATCAAATGGAAGCTATTTCACCTTTCGTGGACAAAATTTTGGTTTACCAATATCTTGGAATCATGAACAAACCCCAATCTAAGGCTCATGCCGGATTAAGAGGAGAGACGGTAAGGTTATATAATCAATATATGGATTGGTATAACAAACAAAATTTTAAATGAATAGGAATGATATGAAAAGAATTGTATACTTTTTAGTTTCTCTGTTGGGATTTACCAAACTGGCAGCACAAGATCCTGCTGATTTTGTTCTTCCATCTATTATAAGTGATCATGCAGTGATGCAACGTGATGCCGAAGTAAAGCTTTGGGGATGGTGTCCCAGTGTTTGGGATTTGAAGATTGTATGTAGTTGGGCTCCCAATGATACGGTTCATGTATCTTCTGATAAATATAAGTATTGGGAAACTTATATAAACACTCCCAAAGCCGAAGGACCGCACGCCATTCGGTTTTATGGTTGGGAAGGTAAACTTTGCGCAGAAGTGAAAGACATTCTGATGGGAGAAACTTGGCTTTGTTCCGGTCAGTCAAATATGGAGTATTGCTTTAAGTGGCGTGTAGATGACATCACCGATAGAAGTACACTGTTTGACAATAAAAAGATTCGTTTTTTCAAGGTGGCTAAGTCATCCTCCGCGTATCCGGTTGAAAGAATTCAGGGAAAGTGGGAAATTTGTTCTCCCGAAATTGCAGAAGATTTTAGCGTAGTGGCTTTTTGCTTTGGAAAAAGGCTGAATGAAGAATTGGGTAATCTTCCTATCGGGTTGATAGGCTCTTATTGGGGAGGTACAGCCATTGAGCCTTGGATGGACGAATTTACATTGCGTCATGAGAAATTGGAAGAAAAGACTAAAGCATTGACTGCCGGATGGGCACCGACTGCAAATTCTTCTCTTTACAATGCAATGATTCATCCCATTATAAACTACACTATTGCCGGGGTTGTCTGGTATCAAGGAGAAGCCAATAATGAAAGGCATCAGGATTATGGAGTTATGTTTGATGCTATGATTAGAGGTTGGCGTAATGCTTTTCATCATTATTTGCCTTTCTATTTTGTCCAGATAACTCCTTGGAGTGGTTATGCGGATAAAAATGCTGCATATTTGCGTGAACAACAAGCCGATGTGGCTGCTACATTGAGAAATACTGGTATGGTTGTGGCGGGAGACTTAGTAAACGACCTAACAGATATTCATCCGAGTCTGAAGAGACAAGTAGGAGAACGATTAGCTAATATGGCTTTGAAAAATAGTTATCATAAAGAGGATATACAACCGTATTCGCCTATGCTAAAATCCTTTAGAGTAGATGGTCGTAAAGTAATAGTAACAACTACCGCTATTGGCAAACTTGCTTGCAAGGATAAGGTCATTCGTCACTTTGAGGTCGTGGATAAAGAGGGTAATTTGCATCCGGCTAAGGCTTCTATATTAAAGAATGGAGATATCAGTGTCATTGCCGATAAGGTGAAGGAACCGGTAGGAGTACGTTATTGTTTTTCCAATGATGCTATGCCTAATTTATTTGATAGTAACGGATTGCCTTTGGCTCCATTTAGAACAGATCGTAAAAAATGAAAAAGTCTTTATTATATTTAATTTGTTGTTTTATTTGCTTCTCTGCTTTTTCTCAAGCTTCTGATTTGAAGTTTCGTGACGGGAAGTTCAAGATTGTTCAGTTGACAGACCTGCATTGGGTAGAGAGTGATTCTTATAAATTGAAGAATGACAGCACTTGTCATTTGATTCGTGAAGTTATTCGTATAGAAGATCCCGATTTGGTTGTTCTTACAGGTGATGTAGTAGTTTCCTGGAATGCTAAGAAAGGATGGGAGAAATTGACCAAAATATTTGGGGAAACCAAAACTCCTTTTGTTGTGACCTTTGGTAATCATGATGAAGAAACGGATATGAACAATGCTCAGATATTGGACTATCTGTGTACACGACCTTATAACCTGACTTATGATGCTGAAAAAGGACTTTCGGGCTCGGGCAATTGCATGTTGACCGTCCGTTCTTCTGATGCTACATCTGAAAAATGGGTACTCTATTTCTTCGATTCTCACAATAATACCAAAGACCGTTCTTTTGGTTATTATGATTGGATTAAGCATAATCAGATAGAGTGGTATAGGAAAAGTAGCAGTCGGGTTACCGCTCGCAACAAGCGCATATTGCCTTCCTTGGCTTTCTTCCATATTCCTCTGCCAGAGCATGAAACGGCAAGGTGGACATGCCGGGAGTTTGGCGAGAAGCAGGAGGGTGTTTGTGCTCCAAGTGTAAATACCGGATTATACTCTTCGTTTATAGAAAAGAGGGATGTTATTGGGGTGTTTGTAGGTCATGACCATAATAATGACTATATGGTTGATTTAGACGGTAACATAACTTTGGCCTATGGTCGGAAGACGGGTTATCCTTCTGCCTATAATGAAACGCTTAGCCGAGGGGTACGTGTCATTAATCTGCATGAAGACGAATCGGTTTTTGATACTTATATAAGAGATTTGAAAGGAACTTATTTTCATTATCAATTTGAGCAGAAAAATAAGGGCAGTAATATTCCTCGTTTCAGTGGTTCCTTTGTGCAAGAGTTTTTGGTAGCAAATTGGGACAACGAACGTTGGAATCAGGAAATGGATATGCTGAAAGAAGCTGGCATGAAGTACTTGATTTATGCACCTGCATTGCTGGTAGATGAAAAGGGGAAAACAACTACAAATTATCCGTCTGCTCTGACGAAGAAGAAGCAAGGCAATAGAACGCTTGAAAAGTGTTTGCAAAGTGCGCAAAAAAATGGCATTAAAGTATTTGTAGGATTAAACTTTAATGAACGTTGGTGGAAAGTGGATTATGATGCTCGCTGGTTACTGGAGCAAATGGAAATGGGTAATAAGGTGGCAGATGAGCTTGTTGTTTTGTATAAAGAAAAGTATCCGGATGCCATGTATGGTTGGTATTGGGTTTGGGAGGTAGACAACTTGAACTGTATGACTTCTGAGCGTCAATCAATTTTGGCAGAGGCATTGAATACGAATTTGAATCATCTTTCTGAGATTGCTCCGGAAATGCCCCTTATGTTGTCTCCGTTTATGAATTACAAGGTAGGTGGAAATGCTGAAGAATGTGGCAAGATGTGGACGAACGTCTTTGCGCAAACCGACTTCCGTCCGGGAGATATATTCGCTCCTCAGGATTGTGTCGGTGCAGGTGGACTGAATTTGGATAATTTGTGGGAATGGTTTTCTAATTTGAAGAAGGCTGTCAATACTAAACCTGGGCTGAAGTTTTGGGGAAATGTAGAGACATTCGATCAGCGCTTTTGGACTAGCGCTCCTTTAGAAAGGGTTCAAAAACAGTTAGAGATTGTAAATGGCTATGTTGGCAATTTGATTTGTTTTGCATACAATCATTACAATAGCCCGTTTGTAGTTAATCCGGCGTATCATCAGGCATATCTTCAATATTGCCGGACGGGATGTTTGCCTATAATGGATATTCCTGAAAAAGTGAAGAATGCTGCTGTACGAAAGGTGGCTAAGGGAATTGAAGTTTCTTGGATACCGAATGAAATGAAAGCAGTTGACGGATATAGTATCTATCGTGATGGGCAGTTGATTATGAAATTACAAATACGTGACGGACAACTTCCGAGAACTTTTGTTGATGCAGAAGGTACAGTAGATAATGTTTATGAAGTAGCTGTTTATAATGTGATTGGTAAAGAATCTGCTAAAGTAAAAGCTGAATAACAATTGTAAAATTGATAAATATGAAGAATGTAACTTTTATTATTTGGGCTTTTGTTGTACTGTGTGCAGGATGCAGTTCTTCCACTTCAGTTGTGCAAGATGAAGTCTCTATGACTAAAAAACAATTGGCTGATAAAGTGAAAGGTGGTTGGGCAGCGAAAACCATTGGTTGTACCTATGGAGGACCGGTTGAATTTCTGCATAATGGTACTATGATTCAAGACTATACTCCCATAAAATGGTCCAAAGATAGAGTGAAATATTATTATGATACATTTCCCGGATTGTATGATGATATATATGTGGATATTGTATTTGTGAATGTGTTCGACCGTTTGGGTTTAGAGGCACCGGCCGATTCTTTTGCTGTTTCGTTTGCTGATGCCGGATTTCCTTTGTGGCATGCCAACCAAGTTGCAAAATATAATATTAAGCAAGGCATTATGCCCCCCATATCCGGACATTGGTTGAATAATCCTCATGCAGATGATATTGACTATCAGATAGAAGCAGATTTTGCAGGTCTAATGTCACCGGGCATGCCTAATACTGCTTCTGAAATTTCAGATAAAATCGGTCACATCTTTACGTATGGCGACGGCTGGTATGGTGGTGTGTATGTGGGCGCTCTATATTCCATGGCTTTTGTTTCAGATGATATGGAGTATGTGGTAGAAGAGGCATTGAATACAATTCCCGAGCAAAGTGATTTTTATGCTTGCATAAAAGATGTGATTGGTTGGTATCGGCAATATCCAGATGACTGGAAACAGACTTGGTTTGAATGCCAGAAGAAGTGGACTTCGGAAGTGGGGTGTCCCGATGGCGTTTTTGTTCCGTTTAATATTGATGCCAAGATAAATAGTGCCTATGTGGCTATAGGTCTGTTATATGGCAAGAAAGATTTTTATCAGACTATTGATATTTCGGCACGTTGTGGGCAAGATTCTGATTGTAATGCGGCTACTGCTGCCGGTATATTGGGTACAATGCTTGGATATAGTAATATTCCGGAATTATGGAAAGAAAGTCTTTACGAAGTAGAGGACATCCCATTTGCCTATACGGAAGTTTCGCTGAATAAGCTTTATGAGTTAAGTCTGAAACAAGCTTTGCAGGTGATAGAGCAAGAAGGAGGTTCTGTTCAGGGAGAGCAGGTTGTTATTAAAACGCAACAGCCGGTTGCTGTAAAGTATGAGAAAGCTTTTGAAGGTCATTATCCGGCAGAGAAGAAAGCTGTTAACCTTTTGTTACAGGATGCTACAGAGTTTATGTTTGATGGTAACGGATTTGTTTTGAAAGGATATGTGAAGTGTGCTGATGAATCGTATGTTGCGAGTGTTGCGATGTATATAGATGGTGCTTTAGCAGAAACTGCCAATCTTCCCGTTGCTAAATCTACTTCTATAGATGACAGAAGGGTTGATTCGTTTCATAAATACCAGTTGCCTGATACAGCGCACACGGTTGTTTTGAAATGGTTGAATCCTCGTACGGATGCACAAGTTTATTTAGGTGAGGCGGTTATTTATTCCAGCCAGCCCAATCAATTAACCTATAAATAATTAATTGTAATGTATATAGTTGAAAATTATGGATTGGCAGTAGCTCTTTGTTGGGTTACCATGCTTTGCTGGGGTTCTTGGGGAAATACTCAAAAGCTGGCAGCGAAAACTTGGCGGTATGAACTTTTTTATTGGGATTATGTCGTTGGTATTCTTCTCTTCTCTTTGATATGGGGATTTACTCTGGGAAGTACGGGCGAAGCAGGTAGGGGCTTTGTCGATGATTTGCTTCAGGTTGATATCTCTAATTTGGTGAGTGCGTTTTTGGGAGGTGTCATTTTTAATGCATCCAACATTTTGTTATCTTCTTCCATGTCATTGGCTGGTATGTCTGTCGCTTTCCCCGTAGGCGTTGGGTTAGCTCTGGTATTGGGTGTATTTATAAATTACTTTAGTGCTCCTCAAGGTGATGCAACTGTTCTGTTTTCTGGAGTATTTCTGATTGTACTTGCTATTATTTTTAATGGTATAGCTTCTGGGAAAGTTGCTAAAGGAGGAACAGACCAGGCAATGAGGAAAAAAGGGATTATTATAGCTGTGTGTGCAGGTATATTAATGGCATTTTTCTATCGTTTTGTAGCGGCAGCTATGGATTTAGAGAATCTGGAAGCACCGACTGTGGGTATGATGACTCCTTATTCAGCATTGTTTGTATTTGCAGTGGGTATTTTTGTCAGCAATTTTTTCTTCAATACATTGGTCATGAAGAAACCCTTTGTCGGCAAGCCGATTGCGTATAGTGACTATTTCAGTGGAAATGTGAAGACGCATCTTGTTGGAATTCTGGGAGGAACCATCTGGGCATTGGGGACTGCTTGTAGTTATATTGCTGCAGGGAAAGCTGGTGCAGCTATCTCCTATGCTTTGGGACAAGGTGCCACTATGGTTGCTGCCTTATGGGGAATATTTATCTGGAAAGAATTCAAGGGCGCATCTAAGTCAATAAATTTGCTGCTTGTATTTATGCTGATACTTTTCCTTTCAGGCTTGGGGTTGATAATTATATCTGGTGGTAATTAAATTCTTTATTTTAAATAATATACTATGAGACAAAAAAAACAAATGAAAATGTTGGGACTATTGGGATTGTTGGCTGTATTACCAATAATTTCTGCATGTGCGGGAAATAAGGGTTCTGACGAATCTCGAAAAGAAAAAATGGTCCAATCGGTTTCTGTGGTACAGCCTATTACGGGTACATGGATTAATTTAGCCTACAAGGATGTGCGGAATAAGTATACTAATCCACAACATTTCGATAATATGGATCCTAAATTATGGACTGCTAAAGTGCGTGAATTGGCTAACATGGGGATTGAATATTTGGTGTTCATGGAGGTTGCTAATGAAGGGAAAGCATATTATCCGTCAAAGTTGATGCCGTGGTTATATAATGATAAATTGCAAAGCCCCGTTGATGCGATTCTTGACGAAGCTGCCAAACATGGCATGAAGGTTTTTATGAGTACCGGTTGGGCAAAAGATCAGGATGATAATCTGCTTGATCCAGTGATTAAGGAGCGTCAGCTTCAGATTATGGAGGAATTGGCATCTCTCTATAAAAACCATAAAGCTTTCTATGGCTGGTATCTTCCGGTTGAAGATTGTCTTTGCCCTATCTTTGCCGAGCATGCTGTTCAGTCAGTAAATGCATTGACAGAGAAGGCTCATTCTTTGACTCCCGGAAAGAAGACCTTGATTTCTCCGTATGGTATTGGTCTGTCCGAATTTGATCATCCTGATTTTGAGAAGCAGATGGCAAAATTGAAAGTCGATATTATTGCTTATCAAGATGAGGTGGGGTGTGTACGTGACAAATTTACTCTTCCTCGCTTGAAAAAGAATTGGCAAAGGATGCGCGATATTCACAATCGCCTGAATATTGAGATGTGGGCGAACTGCGAAACCTTTACTTGGGAAGAGGGAACCAATGACCGCCAATCTGCTTTGATTCCGGCTGCTTATTCCCGTTTGCTGTCACAGCAGGTAGCGGCTTCGGTTGCTGGTGTCGACAAAATAATTTCGTTTATGTTCGGTGGAATTATCGAAGACCCAAAGTCTGCTTATCAATTGGGACAACCTGTGTGGTCTAATAATTTATACAACAATTATATGGCTTGGAAAGAAGGTGACAGTTTTTGGAAATTATTTGAAGCTACTTTGCTTGACAAGTTGGTCAATTCAGCCAAATCGGAAATGATTGGTAAAGTTGATATGAAGGCACTGGCAGATGGCCGGGTAGCCGAAGAGGATAGTGGGGACAGCCGTTGGGTAAGGTTTGAAAAAGGTCATCATGAGGTAGTGATTGATTTGCAAAAGAATACTTCGCTTCAAAAGGTGCTGGTACGTACTTTGAACTATAATCAGGAAAAGATAGGCGCTCCTTTGAAGGTTTATGTTTACACTTCCCAGGATGGTCAGACTTATAATCTGGCTTCAATAAAGGATGCTCCGTATTTTCCTAACAACAAGCATGATGCTTGGATTGACGCAGTCTTGATTGATAATTTAAAAGAAAAGACACGTTATGTGAAAGTTGCTTTTGACGCTTTGGAAAATGTGTATATGGATGAGATTTTTGTAAATCCAAGTATTCGTTAACCGGGTAATATAATGAAGGAATAATAGGGTCATCCGGAAAATATGAAATATAGTTTGAGATGAATTGATATTATATGGGAATGAAGCCGCCCGGATATGGAAGATGCAGCCATCTTAAACAGATATGTCTAAGTAGAAAAAGTATGATTTCAGGCTAATAGAAACGTCAATTATCGCATTTCATTAATATAATAAAGTGCGATATAAAAAACAATACAATGAAAAAAATCTTAATTTATTAATCCAAAAATGAATCTATGAAAAGATTACACAAAACTATGAATCGAATTGTCGGAGTGCTTTTAATGGCACTTATGATGGTTCCAAGTGGTTTGAAAGCTGAGACGGCAGAAATGCTTCAAACTTCTAAAATTACGGGTGTAGTAATTGACGATTTCGGCGAGCCGATAATCGGTGCTACTGTTCGTGTGAAGAATGCACAGAATGGCGCTGTAACAGATGTTAATGGACGTTACTCTGTAAATGCTACTAAAAATGCGACATTGGTTTTTTCTTTTATTGGCTATAGAACACAAGAGGTAGCTGTTAAGGGTAGGACTACTGTTAATGTAACTTTGAAAGAGGACAGCCAAATGTTGGAAGAAACAGTTGTTATTGGTTATGGTGCTGTTCCTAAAAGAGATTTAACGGGATCTGTATCTTCTTTAAAGAGCGAAGATTTGCTGAAAACAAACCCTGTGAGTGTGAATCAAGGTTTGCAAGGCAAAATGGCAGGTGTAAATGTGTCCCAGTCTGACGGAGCCCCGGGTGCCGGTATAAATATCCAAATTCGTGGTGCCAATTCGTTTACTACCAGTACAGAGCCTTTGTATGTAGTCGACGGTATGCCGTATTCTATGGGTGAAGGACGTACAACGGATTATGGTATGAAACAGAGTAATAATCCATTGAGTACCATTAGTCCACAAGATATATTATCTATTGAAGTTTTAAAAGATGCATCTGCTACCGCTATTTATGGTTCTCGTGCTGCCAATGGTGTTGTGCTTATTACTACTAAATCCGGTGCTGAGGGAAAGGCAAAAGTTCAGCTTTCTGCTAACCTTAGCATCTCTAATCCGGTAAAACGTATTGATGTGCTCGATGCTTGTGATTACGCTTTGTACCGTAATGAACGTATCACGAATGGTCTCTTGTATGACGGTTACTCTGAGGCAGACAGCCAATTGGAATATCCTTTGGTGGGATATTGGGCTCCGGTGAAAGCTCCGGATCCTATTACAGGAGAAATGGTTGTAGTAGGTCAGGAGTATAAGCCAAGTCCATGGGATTACCGGAAGGGTTTTGTCGAAAAAGAAGGAGGACCGGTACGTTATGGAACAAATTGGCAGGATGAAATTTTTCAGACAGCAATAAGCCAAGATTATAATGTTACAGTATCGGGTGGTGATAAGAAAGGTAACTATATGTATTCCGGTGGTTATACTGACCAGCAGGGTGTGATTGTTAATTCTTATTATAGACGTTATACAGCGAGAGCTAACAACAGCCGTAAAATCAATGATTTTTTAGAGTTAGGTACTAACATCAGTTTTGCAACTTCCGATAATCGTTTGGCACGTACCAATAGTGAAACGTATGGTGTAATTCCTGCAGCTATTTCGTTTAATCCTACTCGTCCGGTATTCGATCCCAATAAAGACTCTGGCTTTTCGGAAGATTTCTCTACCGGTTTGGCTAATCCTTATTTGACTGTACATACGGAGAAGAATATCCAAGAGACGTTGAATGTATTTATCTCAAGCTTTGGTGAATTGAAGTTTACCGACTGGTTGAAATTCCGTCAGAATTTTGGTTACGGTTATAGCTATTATGAACGTAATACCTATAATAACCGTTGGACCGGTGCGGGTATAGCTCCTACAAATGGTTATGCAACGAAGTCAGATGATGCTTATGAAAGCATTTCGACAGAGTCTTTGTTGACTTTCAACAAGAAGTTTGGAGTTCATGGCATTAATGCTGTGCTTGGTATGACTTATGAAAACAGCATGTGGCATAGTAAGTGGATGGCTGCATCTAATTTCCCGAACGATATGACTGAAGACAACGTCATTGAAGCAGGAACTAAGGACCGTCGTATGGAAAGTAGTCGTGGAAAGTCTCAGCTGATGTCCTATCTGTTCAGAGCCAATTATAATTTGCTGGACCGTTATTTATTCACTTTTTCTATGCGTCGTGACGGTTCCAGTAAATTGTCAGAGTTAAATCGTTGGAATAACTTCTATTCGGGAGCCGTTGCTTGGCGTTTGTCTGATGAGTCTTTTGTAAAGCAGCTGAATTTCTTCGATGACTTGAAATTGCGTGTCAGTGCCGGACAGACCGGAGGTCAGGGGGTCAGTGCCTATGCTACCCGTTCCCGTTTTGTTGTTTCTAACTACGGTATGGGTGGTTCATTGCAGAGTGGTATGGCAGAATCCCGCTGGGGAGGACCTGCAGCAGCTCTTCTGAAATGGGAGACAACCAATCAGTTTGACATAGGTTTGGACATTGCTTTCTTGAATAACCGTGTTAATTTGACAGTAGATGCCTATTATAAGAAGACAAAAGACCTATTGTTGGATAAGCTTATTCCTATGAGTTCCGGTTTTAGCCGTATTCAGGCAAACTATGGTAATGTAACAAATAAAGGGTTGGAAATTTCCGGTCATTTCATTCCTGTAAAGGCACGTAATTTCTTGTGGTCTATAGATGCCAATATTTCATTCAACCGTAATAAGGTGGGTGGTTTGGATGCCGACCAATATTCTGATGTGGCTTGGGGTATTGAGAACATGTTCTTGGTACGTAATGGTGAGCCTATCGGTACTCTATATGGGTATGTGGAAGATGGCTTTTATGACAATGAGGCCGAAGTCCGTGCAGATCCGTTGTATAGAAATGAGACGGACTCTAAGGTTAAAAGCATGGTAGGTGAAGTGAAATACAAGAATCTTGATGACGATCCTGTAATTGATAATCGAGACCGTCAGATTATAGGTAATACCAACCCGGATTACCAATATGGTATAACCAATACATTGGAATGGAAGAACTGGACATTCAGTTTCTTCTTGCAGGGTACACAAGGTAATGACGTGTTGAATGTCAATCTTAAGAAATTTGATATGGCCAGCGTGGATAATATGCCTTATTTTATTTATAACAATCGTTGGACTGCCGAAAATAGGGCAAATGCCAAATGGCCGCGTGCCAATAGAACCAGTACACGTTCTATGAGGGCATCTGACCGTTACATTGAGGATGGATCTTACTTGCGTTGCAAGAATGTCAGCTTGAGCTACCGTTTCCGCCATCCGATGAAGTTTGTGGAGAGTATTAATTTGGTTGCCAGCGTTTCCAATCTATTTACAATTTCCGGTTATAGTTGGATGGACCCTGATGTGAATTCATTTGGTAGTGACCCTAAACGCAGAGGTGTGGATATGGCTTCTTATCCAAGTGCCCGTACATTTAATTTTGGTGTTCAAATTGGATTTTAAATAATGATGACTATGAAATTTAAGAATATATTAATGGCATTGGGCTTAGGCTCCATGTTGATGACTTCTTGTACGTTGGATGAAGAAGTATATACATTTATTTCAGGTGAAGACTTGTCTGCTGATGGTGAGTATGAACTGTTGGTAAATGGCGCTTACCAACCGTTGGCCTGGATGTTTGAATGGGGTAGTTATGATTCTGCTACTAATTATGATAATGACTATCAGACAGGGCCGGGTTGGGCTTTTAAAGAAACCGGTACCGGTAACTTTTATAACAATGGTAGTATAAATAATGTGTTTGCATATTATTCAACCGCCATTCATCGTGCCAATTACCACTATTATCTGATTGACAAGATGACCAATGTACCTGAGAAAGCCAAGAATAATGCGTTGGGTGAACTTCGTTTTCTCAAGGCATGGTCGGAGTTTGAATTAGTACGTCGTTTTGGTGGTATTCCTTTGTTTAAAACTTCTATTGGTGAAGGTAACAGCAGTTACCAGCCCAGAGCTTCCGTCAAGGAAGTGTATGAGGACATTATAGCCAATTTAAAGGAGGCTGAAACGTTGCTGATGCCTCGTACAGACTCGGATTATAAGAAAGGGCATGTATTTCGTGCGTCAGCCAAGTCGCTGTTGGCTTTAGTCTATGCTACGATTGGTTCTGCTTCGATGGAGAGTGGCAAAGTCATGGTAAAGGGTGGTCCCGGCAAGGTTACGAATCCGGATGGAACAGAATCGGCATTGATGCCTCAGGAAATCTGGCATAACAAGATTCGTCTTCCGGGATATGAAGAGTTCAATTCTCAGGAGTATTACAAACTGGCCAAAGAGAAAGCAGCCGAAGTGATTGCAGAAGGAGAGTGTGTGTTGGCTTCTAGTCAGAAAGAATTATGGAAAATCGACAATAAGAACGGGCCGGAATTCCTGTTTACATTACAGACTTATCCCGAAGGGGATAATCTTGCCGGAAACTATATCAGCGAATCGTATTACGGCTATTGGAAAGAGGATAGAACTCTGGGTTCTGGTTATTATACTTATCGCGATCACTGGCTACAGATGTTCGATGATTGGAAAGATGAACGTATTACATGGGGCATTCTGCACCGTTACCCCGATTCTTATAACGAAGAACTGGGCATTTATACCTGGCGTTACTACCCGTTGCGTGACAGTGTATACGTGAACCGTGAAGAGGCTCCGTATGCCGACCAGGGTATTGGAGCTTATCAGAAGACCGACCAGCCTACGTATGGTGCTTATTACGGTTCTCGTTTTACTAAGTTTACGGCAGTGACGGGTGAAATTGACGGTAATCGTAAAGACTTTAACTGGCCTTTTATGCGTTACGCAGAAGTGCTGTTACTGTATGCGGAAGCTGATAATGAATTGAATGGACCTACCCAAGATGCATTCTCTAAGATTGAATTGTTGAATAAGCGTAACAATAGTACGCTGGTAAGCAAGCGTCATGAGAAGATTCCGTTTACGAAAGAAACTTTCCGTTCGTTTATCTTGGAAGAGCGTGCTAAAGAGTTTGCAGTTGAGGGGAATCGTCGTACCGATTTGATTCGTTGGGGTATTTATTTATCGGTAATGAATGCTATCGGTATGGATGAAAACGGTAATTTGAAGAGACGTGAGGAGAAGCATTGGCTGATGCCCCTTCCGCCCGATGAAATTAACGGTAACCCTTATATTGAGAAAAATAATCCCGGATGGTAATCCTATTTATTAACTATATGATGAAAAATACAATGAAAAAGATATTGAGTTTTAGGAAGATGTATCTCGTCGGTGCTCTTCTTATGGGAATTTCTTGGACATCTTGCTCTGACGATAACGGAGTTGCACTTCCTATTGAACTGACCAATGTGACCACCATTGCTGATATGAATACCACCATTGAAGAAGCTGCTTTGGGGGATTTTATAGCTGTTCATGGAACCGGTTTGGATGTTCATAATATCGATTCTATTTTGATTGATGACATTAAGCTGGATATGCAAGAGGTATATACAGAAGATGATATTCTGTTTATAAAGATACCGGTAAAGCTGGCAACCAAGAAAACCGATAAAATAAGTATTTATAATACGGCCGGTTGTTTTGAAATTCCTTTTAAAACGGTAGCGCCCAATTTAAAGCTTTCCCGCATGTTCAATGAATATACGGCACCGGGTGATACGATTATGATTTATGGAGATTTCTTCAACCTCTATGAAATAGATTCGCTCAATGCTGTTGTCGATTTCAATGGAAAGGTATCTCCGGTCATTAAATCGGCTAATAATTATCTGACTGCTAAAGTACCGGTTGATGTAGATAAGAACATAAAAATTAAAGTGAAAGGGGTGAAGTATAATGTTGAGGCGGTATGCCCCGGACGTTACTACGATTGTGATTTTATGATTATGGACTTTGACGAATATTTGCCCAGTTCTATGACAAATGTGGTGACTGATGAGAAAGATCCACAACGGTTGAGCGGTAACTTCTTGAGAATAGATGATAAATCTGAATATAGCTCTTGGTGGTATATTGCAGAAAGAGGCGATATACCTTATACTGATGATATGTTAGGACTTGAATCATGTAAGAATTATGTGGTGAAATGTGAATTCCGCACATCCAATCAATTCATCAAGGACAGAATAAGGTTCTGTAATTATCTTTATTGGGCTGCTCCCACATGCGATTGGGTTGCTACAGACTTTAATATACAGAACTTCAACCGTTGGGAGACAATTACGTTGCCGTTTAATGTATATTTGTCAGAGGATTATCCGGACTACCATCCAGGTTCGTACACAAGCTTCAATATGCGTTTGGAGATAGATCCTGAGATAGCCCGTAATTTTGCATTCGATAATATTCGTATTTGTAGAAAAGGCGATTGATTGATGTGGTAATTGATCATTACGGATAATGGCCGCTTTTGGGGATTCGCGAATTGTGTTCCGAAGTGAACCCTATTCAGTCGTATACTGATTATAGCCCCTCTCAGAGTGTGCCCTGGAGGGGCTTTTTAAAAACATCGCATGCTGGTAGGGATTATTTACAATAAATTGGATCTTGCAGGCGAGTATAATCTCACTTGATTTTACAAAAAACACAAAGAAATGAAAATTAAAAAATGTGCAGCACTTATGGCTGCAATGTTGATGGGCGCTTGGAGCTTGCAGTCTTGCGACAACGGGCCTACTAAAGAAGTGTGGCTGGATGAATTCGGTCAAGATTCCTGTTATGTTCAGGACTGGGGAATGCTTGAAGTCAACCGTTCCGTAGTACATACTCCGCTTACAGTGAATGGAGTTGTTTATGAACGTGGACTTGGTGCCCATTCCATCAGCCGCCTGCTGTACGATTTGGATGGAAAGGCCGTTTCGATCTCCGGTTTGGCAGGAGCTGATGACAAGAACTTGTTTGCAGGCAAACTTCAGTTCAAGATTCTCGGTGACAAGAAGGAACTCTGGAAGAGTGGAGTGATGCAGAAAGGAGACCCAGTAAAAGAGTTTAATGTAAACCTGAAAGGGGTGGACAAAGTGCTGCTATTGGTAGAAGAATGTGGTGACGGCATTATGTACGACCATGCCGACTGGCTCAATGTGAAGATAACGACTCGTGGCGATGTGAAACCTGTTCCTGCGTGGGCAAAACCGGTGGCAAAGGAGAAGTATATCCTTACGCCTCCTGCTCCCGAAAGTCCGGTCATCAACAATCCGCTGGTCTATGGCGCACGTCCGGGTAATCCGTTCCTATGGTCTGTGATGGCTACCGGCAACCGCCCCATGAAGTTTGAGGCCGAAGGGCTTCCGGCTGGTGTGAAATTGGATGCTGTTACCGGTCGCATTACGGGTAAAGCCACAGTAGAGGGAGAGTATAAGGTAACGCTCAAAGCCACCAATGACAAAGGTACGGCCCAGAAAGAGGTAACTGTTAAAATAGGAGATGCCATAGCCTTGACTCCTTCTATGGGATGGAACAGTTGGAACTGTTGGGGGCTTTCTGTGAACGACGAGAAAGTGCGTGACGCAGCCCGCATGATGAACGAAAAACTGCATGCCTACGGATGGGAATACGTGAATATAGATGATGGTTGGGAAGCTGCGTCGCGTACCAAGCAGGGCGAGATACTTTCAAACGATAAATTCCCCGATTTCAAGGCATTGACAGACTATATTCATGGATTGGGCTTGAAGTTCGGTATTTATTCCTCACCGGGACATATCACTTGTGGCGGACATGTGGGCAGCTACCAGCACGAAGAAATTGATGCCAAGACATGGGAACGCTGGGGAGTGGATTATTTGAAATATGACTATTGCGGATATTTGGAGATAGAAAAAGATTCGGAAGAGAAGACTATTCAGGAACCCTATATCGTGATGCGCAAGGCATTGGATAAGGTGAACCGTGACATTGTTTACTGTGTGGGTTATGGCGCTCCCAATGTGTGGAACTGGGCACCGGAAGCAGGAGGAAACCAATGGCGCACTACTCGCGACATCACGGACGAATGGAATGTTGTGACAGCTATAGGTACTTTCCAGGATGTTTGTGCGGATGCTACGGCTCCGGGCAGAAACAATGACCCCGACATGCTGGTTGTTGGCAAGCTTGGTCAAGGCTGGGGAAGCAAAGTGCACGATTCATATCTTACGGCAGACGAACAGTACTCTCATATTTCTTTGTGGTGCCTTCTTTCTTCTCCTTTGCTCATAGGTTGCGACATGGCAAATATGGACGATTTTACGCTGAATCTGCTGACCAACAACGAAGTGATAGCAGTCAGCCAAGACCCCATGGTGGCTCCCGCCAAGAAGATGATGGTAGAGAACGGCCAAGTATGGAGTAAAAAACTGTACGACGGTTCTTATGCGGTGGGCTTCTTCCATGTAGACCCTTATTTCATTCTTTGGGATCAGGAGGATGCTGAAGCTATGCAGATGAGAGAGTATGCTTTTGATTTTGATTTGAAACAGCTTGGCATTGAAGGAAAAGCAATGGTTCGTGACTTGTGGCGACAGAAAGACTTGGGAGAGGTGAACGGCATCTTCCGGACGGAAGTTCCCTATCACGGTGTCACCTTCGTGAAGATTACTCCTGCAAAATAGCAAACTATAAAATAGAGAGACGAATGAAAAAGTTAATTTTATCTTTGTTTTTTTTATCGGCTTTCACACTTCGGGGCTCTGCACAGTTGCAGGGCCTGGAAGTAGTGAAGGTACCGGAAGCACAGCAGCCTTATTCGGGCGAATATATTTATATCCCCGATGTGGAAGGATATAAAACTCTGAAGTGTGATTTTCATACCCACACCATCTTCTCCGATGGAGATATAAAACCTGAAAATCGGGTGTGGGAAGCTGCTATTCGCGGGCTGGATGTGATAGCCATTACCGACCATATAGAATATCGCCCCAATAAAGACTATATCAAGGCCGACCATAACGAATCTTACAAAAGGGCAAAGACTGTAGAGAAAGCTTCCAATCTGATAGTAATTCAGGGAGCCGAGATAACCCGTTCCAAGCCGATAGGGCACATCAATGCTCTCTTCTTGACGGATGCCAATGCGCTGGACGTGGAAGATCCTCTGAGAGCTGTTGACAACGCTTTGGAGCAAGGGGCCTTCATTATGTGGAATCATCCGGGGTGGCCTAACGACACAAGCACTTTATATAATGTCCATAAAGATTTGATTAAGCAAAAAAAGATACATGGAATAGAGGTGGTGAACGGCTTTGAGTACTATCCGAAAGCTTTTAATTACTGTAAGGAATACGGCCTGACATATATGGGAAATACCGATATACATGGCGTTTATAAGCAAACGTATCGTACGGACAAACAAAGTGGACCGATGACGATTGTATTTGCCAAAGAACGTTCTCAGGAAGGAGTGAAAGAAGCTCTCCTTGCCGGGCGTTCGGTAGTGAAGTTCGGGGATATACTGATAGGCTCTGAGAAGAACCTGCTATCTCTGGTCAAGGCGTGCCTCTCTTATGAAGTGAAGGAGGTGAAAGGCAATCAGGCTCTGGTGAAAGTGACGAACAAGTCGACATTGAACTTTGAAATTCTACTGGACAACAAGGCTGGTACTATCCTTGGCAATGCTACAGTAGAGATTAAGGTAAGGCTGGATGATAAAGTAAAGTTTACTACTACACACATCACGGATGATAGCCGGTTGGTGATTGATATAGCATCATTGCGATAGTGGTTTTATAAGACCGATAATCTGATATTTAAGGAACCATTGATTTTGTGTTTTATAATAACTGAAGTTTCTCAAATTTTTCAGATTGTTGATGAACTGTTGTATCTTAATGCTCTCTCTCGGAGGAAGAGCGTTGAGATTGTTTTGAAAGCGCAAAGGTAACTTGCGAAACTTGAAATATTTAATTATTCCTTGAAAAACAATTGTATTATGAAAAACAGATTTTTATGTTTATTATTTGTAGTTTGCACTGTCATTTCTGCCCGTGCAAACAGTACCGATTCTTTGGCTTTGACTCCTCCTATGGGGTGGAATAGTTGGAATTGCTTCAGTTGTAACATTAATGAAAAACAGATTCGTGAGATTGCAGACTTGATGGTGTCTACCGGCATGAAGGATGCAGGATATGAGTATCTCAATATAGATGATTGTTGGCAGGTAGGCCGGGATAATGAAGGAAACATTCTGGTTGATGAAAAGAATTTTCCTTCCGGCATCAAGGCTTTGGCAGATTACATACACTCCAAAGGACTTAAATTCGGTATTTATTCATGTGCGGGAACGCTGACTTGTGCCGGACGACCGGGAAGCCGTGGCTATCAGTTTCAGGATGCACGCACTTATGCGGAATGGGGAGTGGATTATTTGAAGTATGACTGGTGTTTTGATGAAGGCCAGAATCCTCAAGCTGCCTACAAAACAATGAGTGATGCCCTGAAGGCTTCCGGGCGTCCTATCGTATTCTCTATTTGCGAGTGGGGAAACAGCCAGCCTTGGACATGGGCAAAAGGCATCGGACATCTTTGGAGGACTACCGGTGACATTATCAATGCTTTTAAAGGTATTAATTATTGGGGAGGATGCGGTGTCGTAGAAATCATTGACAAGAATGCCGACTTGCACAAATACGCCGGACCGGGACATTGGAACGACCCGGACATGCTTCAGGTGGGTAATGGTGTGCTGACGATGGAAGAGAATCGCTCTCATTTCACGATGTGGTGTATGCTTGCTGCCCCTTTGCTCGCGGGTAATGATATTCGTAAAATGGACAAGGAGACACTTGGAATTTTGACAAATAAAGAAGTGATTGCAGTAAATCAGGACAAGCTTGGCAAACAAGGTGGACGATACATGAAAGTGGGTGAGCATGAAATTTGGGTGAAGCAGTTGTCCAATGGTGAAGCCGCAGTATGTTTCTTTAACCGCGATGAACAACCCTGGAATGTGGAAACCGTTTTGCAGAAAGAAAACCTCTCTTTTGCAGATGTCCGCTTCTGGGAGAAAGAATACAAAGTACGCGACTTATGGAAACATAAGGACATCGGAAGTACCAAGGATAAGATGCAGTTTGATATTCCTGCACACGGTGTCGTGTTGCTGAAGTTGACTCCTAAACAGTAATGATAGATTTAGAAACCATTAATAAAAAAATATGAAGAACATGCATTATGCATCTGTGAAGTGGATTTGCTTTCTGCTTTTCGTGGTAGTAGGAAAGGTGGCGATGGCCGAAGGTATCACTTCGCCTGATGGAAATCTCCGTCTTGAGTTTACCGTAAATGCTTTGGGAGAGCCGGTCTATCAGTTGTTTTACAAAGAGAAAGCCGTGGTTAATCCATCGAAACTGGGCTTGGAATTGGTGGGTGACCCGGGCTTGATGAATGGTTTTACACTTGTGGAAGCCGGGGCTTCAACTTTCGATGAAACATGGAAACCTGTGTGGGGAGAAGTGTCGCAGATACGGAATCATTACAATGAGCTGGCTGTGACGTTGGACCAGAAGGAGCAGAACCGCCATATCGTTATCCGTTTCCGTCTTTACGATGACGGTTTGGGATTCCGTTATGAGTTTCCTTTACAAAGAACTCTGCACTATTTTACGGTAAAAGAGGAGTATACCCAGTTTGCCATGACCGGAGACCATACCGCTTTCTGGATTCCCGGTGACTATGACACGCAGGAGTATGACTATACAGAGTCCCGTTTGTCCGAAATTCGCGGTTTAATGGATAAGGCGGTGACGGTGAATGCTTCCCAGTTCGTTTTCTCGCCCACGGGTGTGCAAACCTCCTTGCAGATGAGGACGGACGATGGTCTATACATCAACTTGCATGAAGCGGCTTTGGTGGACTATTCTTGTATGCATCTCAATCTGGATGAAAAGAACTTGGTTTTTGAATCGTGGTTGACCCCGGATGTTTTGGGAAACAAGGCATATATGCAAGCTCCCGGGAAGACTCCGTGGCGTACCATCATGGTGAGCGATGACGCCCGTGATATGCTTGCCTCCAAACTTACCTTGAACCTGAACGAACCTTGTGCCTATGAAGATGTTTCGTGGATTAAACCGGTGAAGTATGTAGGCGTATGGTGGGAGATGATTACCGGTCAGAAGTCGTGGAGTTATACAGATGAACTGATTGCCATGCGTTTTGGAGAAAACGACTATACGAAAATCAAGCCGAACGGTCGGCATGGAGCCACTAATGAAAGAGTGAAACGCTATATAGATTTTGCCGCCGAACATGGTTTCGACCAAGTATTGGTAGAAGGCTGGAATGAAGGATGGGAAAGCTGGGGTGGAAGTTCGCGCGATTTTGTGTTCGACTTTGTGACTGCCTATCCCGACTTTGACGTAAAGATGCTGAATGCCTATGCACACAGTAAAGGGGTCAGGCTGATGATGCATCATGAGTCTTCTGCTTCGGTACGCAATTATGAACGTCATCTGGACAAAGCCTATCAGTTTATGGCGGATAATGGCTATAACTCTGTAAAGAGTGGTTATGTGGGCGATATAATTCCTCGCGGAGAACATCACTATGGACAATGGATGAACAATCATTACCTCTATGCCATACAAAAAGCTGCCGAATATAAGATTTGTGTGAATGCGCACGAGGCAGTACGTCCTACAGGTTTGTGCCGCACCTATCCCAACTTGATTGGCAATGAATCAGCCCGTGGCACGGAATTCGAGCCTTATGACGGCAACAAGCCTTCCCACACTACTGTGCTCCCCTTCACTCGCTTGATAGGTGGTCCGATGGATTATACCCCGGGCATCTTTGACATTTATCTGAATTTTATGAATCATGACAATCACGGGCAGATTCATTCCACGCTGGCAAAGCAACTGGCATTATACGTCACCCTCTACAGCCCACTGCAGATGGCTGCCGATTTGCCGGAGAATTATGAACCCCATTTGGATGCTTTCCAGTTCATCAAGGACGTAGCAGTAGACTGGGACGACAGTAAGTACCTTGAAGCGGAGCCGGGAGACTATATTACCGTGGCCCGTAAAGCCAAGGGTACGGAGAATTGGTTTGTGGGAGGCATCACCGATGAGCATGCACGCACTTCAGCTTTTGTTCTCGACTTCCTGGAGCCGGGCAAGCAGTACATAGCCACGCTTTATGCCGATGCCAAAGATGCTGATTTTGAAAAAAATGCTACCGCTTATCAGATTAAGAAGGGCATCGTGACGAGCAAGAACAAGATGAATGTGAAGCTGGCACGTAGCGGTGGATTTGCCTTGAGCCTGATAGAAGCTACACCGGAAAATATGGAAGGAGTGAAGAAATGGAAATAAGTTGATTGTTAGATACCATTTTTTATCATTGCTAAAACAAGAATGCCTCTGAAAACACTGAAACAGAAGATACTGTTAGTCCTCTTGCTATTTTGGCGCGAAAGGTGAATCATAAAGGAACGCTTTTTGTCGAGTTGCCATCCTCTGTTTGATGTGACGGGCACTTTCAATAATCCGGGACCGCTGGGCGGGTATCTTGTTGTGGGACTGGTTGTTGCTGTTTTATTGTATGCTTTCTCTTTTGAAAAGGAATACATGTTCTATCAGGCGGATTATTTCAGAAATCATCCTCAATTCGCTTTTCTGGATGTAGCTGACAACGTGACTTATCCCTATAATGAACTGTTGCATATTGCAGTGGAAACCGGAATGTGCGGGCTTGTATTGTTCCTGCTGGTGGTGTCACCGTTTGTCTTTTCTGATGAAAGGACATTGAAGGCCGCATTGGCTGCTTGGCTGATATTCGCCATGTTTTCATATCCGGTCAATGTGGTACCACTTATGATGGACTTTGCATTGTTCATAGAATTGCGTCGTGGCAAAACAGTGTCTGTTCTGGATATAAACAGAATTTTTTGTGGAATTGCTGTTGTTCCTCTTATGGGGTTATCCATGCATCATCTTCTGTAATTTCTTTGAAAGCAGGAAGAGGATAAGCGATGCCGTGGCAGACATGACGACGAACACCATGAAGAAATCGTACATCGTCTCGATGCGATAGCCCAGTAGCGTCTTTACCTTTCCGGCTTCGGGGTAGAGCCCGCTCAGCGTGCCTGCAAACTTATTGGCAGTGGCGGTGGAGAGGTACCATATCCCCATCATCAGCGAGGCGAAGCGGATGGGCGTGAGCTTGTTCACCATGGAGAGTCCGATGGGCGAGAGGCAGATTTCGCCCATGGTATGGATGAAGTAGAGCCCCGTCAGCCAAATGAGACTCACCTTGATGCCCGGCTGAACATCTTTCACCCCAAGGCAGATGACGAGATAGCCCAGTGAAAGCAGTAGCAGGCCGATGGCTTGCTTGGTGGGCGAGGCGGGCTCCATGCCCCGCTTGCCCAGGGCGCCCCATACGCCCGGCATGATGGCGGCAAGTATCACCACAAAGAAGGGGTTGAAGGACTGAATCCAGGAGGCGGGCATTTCCCACCCCAGGATGACGCGGTCGGTCTGCTCGGAGGCGAAAAGCGTGAGCGAGGCGCCTGCCTGCTCGTAGGCCGCCCAGAAGAAAATGACGAAGAAGGCGATGATGTAGATGACGAAGATGCGGTCGCGCTCCGTCTTGGTGAGCGAGCCTTCCAGCAGGATGCTGACGGGAAACACGATGCAGGCGGTGAAGATGCCGATGCTTATCCAATCGTCCCCGAAGCACCAGTAGAAGAAACCGGCAAGCGCGATGGCGAGCAGGGCGAGCAGCAGGTAGTTGCGCATGGTCCGTCCGTTGGCATGGGCACTCTTCCGGGCGGTGTTGTCTGCCTGGGGCCGTTCCTTGCGGGCGTCGGGGATGATGCCGAGGGGCTTGCCGTCGGGGCCGATGAGGTACTTGTTCTTCTGGGTTTCGAAGAGGACGACCGTCAGCACGGTGACGATGGCGGCAATGAGGAAGCCCCATCGGAAGTCGTGAGGGTTGCCCGTCTCGCCAAAATAGCCGCAGACCAGCGGGGCGAGGAAGGAACCCACGTTGACACCCATATAGAAGATAGTGTAGGCGGAATCCAGCCGTTTGTCGCCCGGCTCGTAGAGCTGCCCCACCAGGGAGGAGACGGTGGGCTTGAAGCAGCCGTTGCCCAATATAAGGAAAGTCAGTCCGCCGTACATCAGCCAATGCGAAAGCTCACGCGCCTCCAGCATCGAGGCGCTGGCAAACATCAGGAACTGGCCGACTGCCATCATCATGGCCCCCCAGAAGACGGAACGGCGGATGCCCCAGTATTTGTCGGCGATGTAGCCTCCGATTAAGGGCGTCAGGTACACCAGTCCGGTGTAGCTGCCGTAGATGGAGGCGGCGTGCTCCTTGTCGAAAAGGAGTGCCTGGGTGAGGAACAGAATGAAGATGGCACGCATGCCGTAGTAGCTGAAACGCTCTGCCGTGCTGGTAGCGAAGATAAGGTAAAGACCTTTCGGGTGTCGTGATGTACTCATTGAATATGCTTTTATTGTTTTGGCTTTTATTAGATGTCGAGGGTACAAAATTAGTCATTATTTTGCGTAAGTTAATGGGTATAATTAGAAACTTGCCGACAAGCCTGCGGGAACTTGCCGACAAGCCTGTACAAACTTGTCCGTAAGCCTACGCAAACTTAAAACAGAACTTGTGTTTCTGTAAATAAAGCTTTTGTTTGTAGAAATAGAGCTTTTGTTTCTAAGAATAAAGGCTTTGTTCTAAGAATCCTTTGCATTGAAGACAACTTTTCCTTACGGAGCAGATATTTTTTCCCCGGTGACAAAGCAACTTGATAAAAAACGTCTTCTCTTTGTACAGTTGAAATCAAAGCCCTATCTTTGCTCTACGATTTTAAGATAATCCTATTATGAAGATATTTCCTACTACAAGCATCAAGCAACTGGATGCAGATACCATAAAGAATGAACCGATTGCCTCCATCGACCTGATGGAACGTGCCTCACGCGCATTGGCCCGTGCCATTGCCGAGCGTTGGGAGCCGGACACGCCGCTCACCGTTTTTGCCGGACCGGGGAACAACGGTGGCGATGCGCTTGCCCTGGCGCGACTGCTGGCCGGGAAGGGCTACCGGCTCGAGGTGTATCTCTTCAATACGAAAGGGACGCTTTCGCCGGACTGCGAGACGAACAAGGAGCGGCTGGCCGACGTGCCGGGCGTGGACTTCCACGAAGTGACCACTCAGTTTGTGCCTCCCGTGCTGACGGCAGACCATGTGGTGATAGACGGCCTCTTCGGCAGCGGTCTGAACAAGGCTCTGAGCGGCGGTTTTGCAGCCGTAGTGAAGTACATCAACGCCTCGCCCGCCACGGTGGTGTCCATCGACATCCCGTCGGGACTGATGGGTGAGGACAACACCTACAACGTACATACGAATATCGTCCGTGCCCATCTGACGCTGAGCCTGCAACTGCCGAAACTGGCATTTCTCTTTGCCGAGAACGAGCCGTATGTGGGCGAATGGCAGTTGCTGGACATCGGGCTCAGCGAGGATGCCATCCATGACATGGAAACGGACTTCCGCTTGCTGGAGCATGAAGACGTGTCTGCCCTGCTGAAGCCGCGCAGCCGGTTTGCCCATAAGGGGAACTTCGGCCGCGCACTGCTGATAGCCGGTTCGCAGGGGATGGCGGGGGCCTCGGTGCTGGCTGCGCGTGCGTGTCTGCGTTCAGGTGTGGGGCTGCTGACGGTACATGTGCCGTTCTGCAACAACTTCATTGTGCAGACTTCCGTGCCCGAAGCCATGACGGAGCTGGATATCAGCGACACCTGCTTTGCCGCCGCTACCGATACGGACGATTACCAGGCCGTGGCGATAGGCCCGGGACTGGGAAAGGCGGCGGAGACCGAGGCGGCTCTGCTGGAGCAGATAGAGACATGCCAGACTCCGATGGTGGTGGATGCTGATGCCCTGAACTTGCTGGGCGAGAAGCGTAACTATATAGGGCGTCTGCCCAAAGGGAGTATTCTGACTCCGCACCCCAAGGAGCTGGAGCGTCTTGTAGGCAAATGCCAGAATTCGTACGAACGCCTGATGAAGGCTCGCGAGCTGGCGAAGAGCGCCGGAGTGCATATCATCTTGAAAGGTGCTTATTCTGCCATTGTCACTCCTGCCGGGAAATGTTTTTTCAACCCTACCGGCAATCCGGGTATGGCAACGGGAGGCAGCGGTGATGTGCTGACGGGAGTGGTGCTTGCCTTGCTTGCCCAAGGCTATGAGCCGGAGAAGGCTGCCTGCCTGGCCACGTATGTGCACGGACTGGCGGGAGATGTTGCCTGCAAGAAGCAGGGGGCAGTGGGGATGACGGTGGGGGATATAGTTGCCTGCCTGCCGCTAGCGTGGAAGATGCTGGAAGAATAAGGAGAGAAGTGTAATTTGGATGGCTTGTCATGTCAACAGAAATAAGATATTTTGAAAACAGAAAAGATTGGCGGAAGTGGCTGGCTGACAATTTTGATACTGCCGATGGAGTCTGGTTTGTGTTTCCTACTAAATCTTCAAGCGAGAAAAGTATTGTATATAATGACGCTGTTGAAGAGGCCCTTTGTTTCGGGTGGATTGACAGCACGATAAAGTCACTTGACAAAGAACATAAAATTCAGCGTTTCACGCCCAGGAATCCTAAAAGTACCTATTCGCAAGCCAACAAAGAAAGGTTGAAATGGTTGCTGGAGCATAAAATGATACATCTTGAATTTGAGGATAAAATACGAACTGTCTTGTCGGTTCCTTTTGTTTTTCCAAATGATATAATCGACAGATTGAAAGAGGATGAAAGAATATGGAAGAATTATCAGAGTTTCTCTGACCCCTATAAACGTATCCGAATCGCATACATTGAAGCGGCGAGGAAACGACCGGAAGAATTTGAAAGGCGATTAAATAACTTTATCTGTAAAACGAAAGAGAACAAAATAATAATAGGGTTTGGCGGGATTGAAAAATACTATTAACGCTAATTCTTTTCCGCTTATTTCTCTCTTGTCGTAATGTGGAAGCATCCTTGCTTCAACTCGTACTTGATGTAGCATTTATCGGCTTTCCGCAGGTCACGGAGCACTTCCGAAAGAACCAGTTTTAAGGTATCTGCGCTGACATCCTGCAAAGGACGTCCATCCTCGTCTTCTATTTTCTGAAAGCGCTTCCAACTGACATCGAATGTCGTTCCGTAAAAATGTGCCGAGTTTGGAGAAGCATTGCCGTTACGGCGGCGCAGGCGTTTTACGTCGTCTTGGGTGCGGAGTACGGAAGTCACAATTATCTTGTTTGGATTCAGCCCCTTGGCGGTCAGTGAATCAAGGAAGTTGTGTCCGATGGTGTCCAGCAGGCTGGCGGCGCCCGGAATGAGATAAGGGATGGAATGCGTCAGTGAATCCACGGCATAGAGCTCGTTTGTCGTGATAGGTTGCAGTTGCTCTCTCATCTTTTCTGCTTCCTCGCGGGATGAAAGTACACGTATGCCGATGGCTTGGGCTACATTGAGATGTTTCTCATTCAAGTCTCCGAACGAGCGCTTGTAGCTGACAACACCCCGAATGTTGCGCGGTTCGTTCAACTTGAGCGACATGTCCTTCTTCTTACAGCCGGCAAAGGTGAATGTTGCGGCAGCTGCGACAATTATCAGTATAGGTAGGATTCTGGAAGAATATCTCATCTTATAAATGTACTATGTCTGTGAAAAATCTGCGTTAATCTGTGTAATCTGTGGTGAAAACCTTGCAAAGATAATTCAAACCTTCTTAAGTTTGCACTATCTTTGCACACAAAAAAGACCGTGCAACGATATTTTATATACCTGGCTTATGATGGCACCGCTTATCACGGCTGGCAAATCCAGCCGAATGGAGTGAGTGTGCAGGAGTGTTTGATGAAGGCGCTGAGTACCTTGCTGCGTCGTGAGGTGGAAGTCGTGGGAGCGGGGCGTACCGATGCCGGGGTGCATGCCTCACTGATGGTAGCTCACTTTGACAGTGATTCTCCTCTGGACACTGTTTTTATGACGGATAAGCTGAATCGTCTGCTTCCTCCCGATATTTCCGTATACCGCTTGCGGGCCGTGAAGTCCGATGCACATGCCCGCTTTGATGCTACGGCGCGTATGTATAAATATTATGTCACTACCGCCAAGTCTCCTTTCAACCGCCAATATCGCTGCCGTCTGTTCCAAACGCCGGACTTTGAGCGGATGAATGAGGCTGCCCAAACCTTGTTTGACTATACGGACTTTACCAGCTTCAGCAAACTCCATACGGATGTCAAAACCAATAATTGCAAGATTATGCATGCCGCCTGGACCCGGGTAGACGATGTGACTTGGGTATTCACCATCCAGGCCGACCGGTTCCTGCGGAACATGGTACGTGCCATTGTCGGCACTCTGCTCGAAGTGGGTCGCGGAAAACTTTCTGTTGAAGGTTTCCGACGCGTCGTCGAACAGAAGGACCGTTGCCAGGCAGGAACTTCCGTTCCCGGAAATGCATTGTTTCTGGTGGACGTAGCCTATCCGGAAACTACTTTTTTAGAATAAAAGAGGGATGTACTACAAAAACGTAGGCCCCTCCCTTTAATTTTTAATTCTTAATTTTTAATTGACTCTATGTGGTTATTACTTGCTTTCCTCTCTGCTGCCTTATTGGGATTTTACGATGTCTTCAAGAAGAAGTCGCTTCGTGACAATGCCGTACTGCCGGTGCTTTTCCTGAACACGCTGTTCTCGAGCCTGATATTTCTTCCTTTCATTCTGGTATCTGCCTTTGCGCCGTCGGTGTTGGGAGGTACGATGTTTGATGTTCCCGTGGTGGGGTGGGAGGTGCATAAGTTCATTATTGTCAAGTCGTTTATCGTGCTCTCTTCCTGGATATTCGGTTATTTCGGGATGAAGCATCTGCCGCTGACCATCGTGGGACCGATTAATGCGACGCGTCCCGTAATGGTGCTTGTAGGTGCCATGGTTGTGTTTGGCGAACGCTTGAACCTTTATCAATGGATTGGCGTGCTGCTTGCCATAGTGTCCTTCTTCATGCTGAGCCGTTCGGGCAAGAAAGAGGGAATCGACTTCAAGCATAACAAATGGATTCTTTTCATCGTGCTGGCTGCCGTTGCCGGAGCTGTCAGCGGGCTGTATGACAAATATCTGATGAAGCAGCTCAACCCGATGCTGGTGCAGTCGTGGTATAATGTCTACCAAGTCTTTATCATGTGCCCCATCATCCTGCTGTTGTGGTACCCCAAGCGAAAAGAAAGTACCCCGTTTCGTTGGGACTGGACCATTATCTGTATCTCCATTTTCCTTTGTGCGGCAGACTTTGTCTATTTTTATGCCCTGAGCTATGAGGACTCCATGATTTCCATCGTTTCGATGGTGCGTCGTGGCAGCGTTGTAGTTTCCTTCCTTTTCGGTGCGCTTTTCTTCCGTGAAAAGAATTTAAAAAGCAAGGCTGTCGACCTCATTTTGGTGTTGATTGGAATGTTCTTCCTATATTTGGGGAGTAAATAAACAAGAGATATATGGCAGAAGACCTGTATATAAATGCTGGTGGCAAGACAGAGAAATATCGCGCTTTGCTTCCTCAACTGAAAAATCTGCTGGCAGGTGAGGACGACTTGATAGCCAATCTGGCGAATGTTTCGGCAGCGCTGAAAGAGACTTTCCATTTCTTTTGGGTAGGCTTTTATTTGGTGAAAGGTGAAGAATTGGTATTAGGGCCTTTCCAGGGGCCGATAGCTTGTACGCGCATCAGGAAAGGCCGCGGTGTTTGCGGCGCGGCATGGGATAGAGCCGAGACGTTGGTTGTGCCCGATGTGGATGCATTTCCCGGACATATAGCCTGCAGCTCGCTGTCGCGTTCGGAGATCGTGATTCCGCTGAAGCGTGAGGACGGTGAAGTGTGGGGAGTATTGGATATTGACAGTGATGATTTGGGCAGTTTTGATGAAACAGATGCCCGTTTCCTTGAAGAAATGATTAAAATGTTATGATAAGAAAACTGAGTGCTTTTTTGTTTTTGGCTTTCATCGGATGGGGGTATTTGCAGGCCCAGGAAGCCAAGACGTGTTTTAAGAATATGCCGGATTCTATATGTCCGTTGCTTAGTGCCGTGAACCGTGCGGATTTTATAGACTTTCTGGAAAGTAAGATGAAAGCTGAGGTGACCAACAGCTTTGGTGGTAAATCGGAAATGACGGAACTTGCCCCGGATTATATACATGTGAAGATGACTCCCCAGAGCTCGTGGCAGATGAAGCTCTTGCCTGTCAACGACAGCACGAAAGTGGTTTGTGTGGTATCTACGGTTTGTGCTCCGGCTTGCGACAGCCATGTCAAGTTCTATACGACAGACTGGAAGGAGCTGGTTGCTTCGTCCTACCTGCCGGCATTGCCCGTTCTGGATGATTTTATCGCTGAGGCCGCGGATACGGTGGATGTCTATGAGTATCAGGATGCCCGTCGCCAGGCCGACATGCTGCTGATGAAAGCGGACCTTTCTGCGAAGGATGCCACGTTGGCATTCACTTTTACCACGACCGATTACATGGGTAAAGAAGCGGCGGAGAAACTGAAACCGTTTGTCCGCCGTCCTATTGTTTATACTTGGAATCAAGGGAAGTTCGAGAAATCCTCTACTTCACTTTGATTCTGTCGAATCCCTCTCCATAGACTCCGATGACTGCACTTTGTGATACAAAGGCATTGGGGTCTATGTCTTTTATGAGCCGGAAAATGATGGTGGACTCCCGCTTCTTGGCCAGCACGAACAGCATTTTTATCTCTTTTCCCGTATAGAAGCCCGAGGCGTTGATGACCGTTGCACCTCTGTGAGGATATACCTGGATGTGCTTGGCTATCTCCTCATATTTATCGCTGATAATAAAGAATTGTACGGACTGGCGGGCACTGTTCACCACTTGGTCGAGCACGAAGCTGCATATGTATAGAGTAACGTAGCCATACACCACCTTTTCCCAATCTTTTAGAACAAAGTAACTGGACGAGATGATGATAAGGTCACATATCAACATGACTCTGCCCAGCGTGATGTCGCGGTACTTGTTGATTACGGCGGCAATGATGTCCGTGCCGCCAGTACTGCCGTTGTTGGAAAAGGCGATGCCGATGCCGCTACCGCAGAAGGAGGCACCGATGACACAAGCCATGAAAGGCTGGTCGTGCAGGAGGACAACACCCTCGGTCAGTTTCTGGATAATGGAAAGGAAAAAGGTCAGGGTGAATACGGCAAAGATTGTCTTTACGCTGAACTTCCATCCCAACACACGTAGGGCAAGCAATAGAAGCAGAAAATTGATGGCGAAGTACGTATATTGGACGGGAAATCCAGTGGCAAAATATACGATGGATGCAATGCCCGGTACGCCACCGGTAGTAATATCGTTGGGAAGCAGGAAGACTGTCCAGCCGATACCATATAAGACCATACCCAGGGCAATCATCAGATAATCCCGCAGTTCGCGCATGGTGTTCTGTCGGGAGGGAACATTTACTATTGTTTTCATTATAATTTTATGTGGTTGTGAAAATGCGGGGACAAAGATACAAAAGATATCATTTGTTTGTTTGAGTATAAGATTGATATTTATATTTTGATGTTACTATGAGTTTTAACATACAATAGCTTGCTTTGATAAAATAATTATCTATATTCGCTTTTATAATTAACGGTGATTATTGACTTAGATGACTATGAAACCACTTTACCAAGATCTGCCATTCCCAATAGACAGTCATATACATTATTATATAGAAGACTTGCCGCACTTCATTGTACCTTGGCATTATCATCCGGCCATAGAGATAATGTATATAACTAGAGGTATAGGAACTCGTTTTGTCGGGGATTGCATAGAACAGTATGAGGAGGGGGATGTATGTATGATTGGCCCTAATCTCCCTCATGAATGGCGTAATGATGATGCTTATTTTGATAAGGAGTCTGGTTTGCGTGCTACGTGTATCTGTCTGTTCTTTAAACGTGAGATATTTGATCCGAATTTTATCAGATTACCAGAAATGAATAATATTCGTGATTTGATAGAGAGATCACGGCGTGGACTGAAGTTTACCGGAAATTCGAAATTAGAGATAACCCGGTTTATAAGGAGTTCGGTGAATGATGTAGGGGTTCGGAAGGTAACGAATCTTTTAACACTTCTTGAGCTGATGGCCACATCGACTGAGTATGAGTTACTGGCCTCAGTGGGATTTACGAATTCTGTAAATTCAGAAGATTTTGAGAGATTTAATAAGGTATACAAGTTTCTCGTCAAGAACTTTGCGACTTCCATTAGGTTGGAAGAAGTTTCGACTTTGGTTGGATTGACCCCGACAGCTTTTTGCCGTTATTTCAAGGAGAGGACCAAGAAAACCTTTGTAGAATATTTGAACGAAATGCGTATCGGTTATTCGAAAAAACTATTACTGGAAAACAAAATGAAGATTTCTACTATCAGTGGGGAAGTCGGATTCCCTAACTTATCTAATTTTATATCCCAATTTAAAAAAGTGACAGGAATGTCCCCGTCGCAGTTCCAAAAGCAGTTTGGAGTAAAGGCTAAACAAGCCATTTGATTCTACTATTTTATCATTGAATATTTGGTGGTTAGAGCCTTGGTTTTCTACTTTTTTTGCAAGGTTTTATCCATTTGCTGCGAATAATGGTAAAATACCATAATTATCGGAAAATATAGAGGAAAGAGCGAGTTCCATATCAGCGTACTTTTGCAATATAAGATTTTAAAAGTATGATGCTGATGAATGATAAGAGAACAAATGAGTCGCCTTTGCTCTTTATAAAGGATTCTTTGATCGGTGAAAATGTGAAGAGGAGTTTGAAGACTTTGGCTGATTTACGAGGTGTTTTTCATAATTGTGAGGCTTATGAACAGATGTCTCCTGATACTTTATTGTATGAGGTGACTTGTCATCTGCCGGTTGAAGAAGGAACGCCAGGGGGACTCTATTTCGGAATCACGAGAATTTATCCAGGTAAGGTTGGTGATGAGTATTTCATGACCAAAGGACATTTTCATGCCAATATGAATCGTGGGGAGTACTATTGGGGAGTGGAAGGTGAAGGCAGATTGATTATGATGGATCAGAACCGAAGGGTTTGGAGTGAGCGGATGTTTCCGGGTAGTCTTCATTATATACCTGGAGGGGTGGCCCATCGTGTGGCAAATATAGGATATTCTGTTCTGTCATTCGCTGCTTGTTGGCCTTCGGACGCAGGACATGATTATCAAGTGATTTTGGAGAACGGGTTTTCTGCATCTTTACAGTGTGTGAATGGCAATCCCCAATTGATAGAAATATGAATATGAAGTATATCATAGCTGTAGATTTGGGAGGAACCATTACAAAAGTCGGTCTCTTACGCAATGGAGAACTGGTAGACTATGTAAAAATGCCTTCTCGTCAAGATTTGGATATGACAGCAAGTTTGCCGGAGATTGAAAATGCAATTGATTTCCTGCTAAATTCAAATGGTGTGAAGCGCCTCTTTGGAGTGGGTATAGCTTTTCCAGGGCTAGTAAATAATAAAAAAAGCATTATTATATCTACGAATGAAAAATATGATGATGGAGTGGAGCTTGATTTGGATAGATGGGCGGATGAACATTGGGGAGCCCCCTTTTACATTGATAATGACGCACGGCTTGCAGCAATTGGAGAATGGCAATATGGGAGCGGCAGAGGATATGATAGCGTTGTTATGATGACTATTGGTACGGGCATAGGATCGGGAGTCATTATGAATGGTGAGGTAATGTATGGAAAGCACTTTCAAGCAGGTTCGTTGGGTGGCCATTTTGTAGTAGACTACAAAGGAAGGTTATGCTCTTGTGGAAACAAGGGGTGTGTGGAGGCTTTGTCCTCTTCATTCTTCCTTCATAAAATTATAAAGGATCATGCTTGCCTGTCTCCTTCGTTTAAAATGTCATCTCAGAATTATGATTTTAAAGAAATCTTCCAATTGGCGGAACAAGGAAATAGAGACGCGTTATTGGTACGAAATGAATGCATTGAAATATGGGGAGCTGCTGTTATAAATTTTATTCATGCTTATGATCCTGAAGTGGTGATACTTGGAGGGGGAATCATGAATAGCCATAAAGTGATAGTGCCTTATATCGAGGAACGGGTGTCAAAGTTTGCCTGGACTCCGAGTGCAAAAGTATCTGTGGTAGTTTCTAGCTTGGGAGATTATGCAGCTTTGTATGGTTTGGAATATTGTTTAAGAAAAAAGATAAAAGATGAAGTATTCTGCTAATTACGATAAATATCCTTTTGTGCAGGTGTCCTATAATTCGGATGACTGTATTTCCGGTTGGTTTGCCATTACCGATAGTATCAGTGAACGTTTGAAGGTACTGGAGAAGCCGTTGAAAGTGGTTGCGATTGAGTGCTATCAAGGAGTGTTTGAGAATGATATACGTAATGCTTTTGCCGGTAGGTTCAATAATGCTTTATTTGTTCATACAGATAGTGCGATGTTGCCGGAAGAGAAAATCAATGATTTTTTCTATCCTGATATTACCGATGATGAATTATTCGGCTATCTGACCCGGTATACAATGGAATGTTTTTTTGATTTCGATAAAGTTACTGGTATCCGGCAACAGATAGAAGATTTGCAGTCTGGTATTGTAATAGTCTATGGGGTTGGTGCGGCCTATCTTTGTGAACATCCTGATTTGTTGATTTATGCCGATATGGCAAGATGGGAGATACAGTCCAGATTCCGTAAAAATGAAATATCAAATATAGGTGTCAACAATAAAGAAGAACGAACCTCCTTGCAGTATAAAAGAGCTTTTTTCGTAGATTGGAGAATATGCGATAGGCACAAAAAGATGCTGATGGCAAAGGTGGATTATGTTTTGGATACGAACCGGCGCAATCATCCTAAGATGATTACAGGCAAAGCGATGTTTGAGGGATTGGAGAAAGCGGTAAATGGTCCGTTTCGTGTAGTTCCCTTTTTTGATCCGGGGCCTTGGGGAGGACAGTGGATGAAAGATGTTTGCGATTTAGAACGGACGATGCCTAATTATGCTTGGTGTTTTGACTGTGTACCTGAAGAAAACAGTCTGTTGTTGGCCTTTGGGGATGAGAAAGTGGAAATACCGTCAATTGATTTGATTTTTGCTTATCCCCGACAGTTATTGGGTGATGCTGTGTATGGCAGGTTTGGTGATGAGTTTCCAATACGGTTTGACTTTCTTGATACGATAGAAGGCGGCAATCTAAGCTTACAAGTTCATCCTTTGACTGAATATATACAACAGAAATTTGGGATGCATTATACGCAGGATGAGAGCTACTATATTTTGGATGCTAAGGAGGGGGCAACTGTATATTTGGGTTTGAAGGATAATATTAAACCGGAGGAGATGCTTGATGAATTGGAAAAATCGCAAAGGATTGGTGAATTTGAAGTGGAGAAGTATGTAGGTATTTATCCGGCAAAGAAGCATGATCATTTTTTAATTCCGGCTGGTACGGTACATTGTTCGGGAAGGAATAGCATGGTACTTGAGATTAGTGCAACCCCATACATCTTTACATTTAAGTTGTGGGATTGGGGACGGATGGGACTGGATGGCAGACCGCGTCCGATTAATATAGCTCATGGGGCTAATGTGATACAATGGAATAGAACGGAGTCTTGGGTGAAAGAAGAACTGATAAACAAGGTCTCTGTTATTGGCGAAGGAGATTCTTGGCGTGAAGAAAAGACGGGACTTCATGAATGGGAATTTATAGAAACAAGAAGACATTGGTTCACGGACAAAGTTTTGCATAAGAATGAGTCGGGTGTTAATGTTCTGAATCTGATTGAGGGACGTTCGGTGATAGTGGAAAGTCCTATAGGACAATTTTCTCCGTTTGTTGTCCATTATGCGGAAACTTTTATTATTCCTGCTGCCATAAAGGAATATACAATAAAACCTTATGGGGAGTCTGAAGGAATGGAATGTGGAACAATTAAAGCTTTTGTAAGACATCATGCATAAAGATAATTTTGATAAGGGGATTGATATAGGGATAACAGAAAATCCGTTAGGTTTTATTTATGGTAAGGACGTTTTTGGCCCGACAGTAGAAAACCGGCGGTTGGATGATATCCGGTCTAGTTTGTTGGATCCGAAATGTGAAGGACCGGATATTGTCTATTCTATAGCTATGGATGTGGGTAAGACTGTTCATAAAGCGCTTTTGCAAAAACAGCATTTGCTTTTTGGAGTAGTGGCTTATGCCAAAGGAAGTTTGGGAATGGAACCCATTCGCAGTCAGGGACATATTCATAAGGTCTCACCTTTTAGTCAATGGTCCACTCCAGAGGTTTATGAGATATGGAATGGAGAGGCGGTCATTTACATGCAAGAGTCGGCTACAGATGAACCGGGGAGGTGTTATGCTGTTTATGCACAGCCTGGCGATGTGGTGGTGGTCCCTCCATATTGGGTACATGCTACCATTAGTACGAATGCAGATGAATCTCTTGTGTTTGGTGCATGGTGTGACCGTGAATATGGTTTTGAATATGCTGAGATTCGTCGTCATAAAGGTATTGCATGGTATCCTGTTTTTGAGGGTGATGGATTGAAGTGGATCAGAAATACAAACTATCATTTTTCGGAACTGGTAAGAAAGGCTCCAAGAGAGTATCATGATTTAGGTATTGGGAAAGGTAAATCCATTTATAAAATTTTTGAAGATGCTCCGGATACTTTCTTATATGTTCCGAATCCGTCAGTGAAAAAGGAAGTTTGGATAAGTTTTGAACCCTAAAATATAAGTTTAATATGAAAAACAGACATATAATATTTTTAATAGCTACAGTTGTAGCAACAGGAGGATTGCTTTTCGGCTTTGATACTGGGGTAATTTCAGGAGCGATTCCATTTCTTCAGTCAGATTGGGGAATAGATAATAATGATGTTGAATGGATTACGGCGGCTGGTTTGTTGGGAGCTATGTTGGGGGCTGTATGTTGTGGGCGTTTATCTGATATATTTGGAAGAAGAAAAATCATATTGGTTTCTGCTGTGATATTTGCAGTGGGAGCGTTATGGTCAGGACTGGCAACGGATTTGACGAGCTTGGTTTTTTCTCGTCTGTTTCTTGGTATAGCTATAGGTGTGGCATCATTTACTGTTCCATTGTATATAGCAGAAATTGCTCCAGCTAAATCCAGGGGACGTCTGGTTTCAATGTTTCAGTTAATGGTTACAATAGGTATTTTACTTTCATACATGTCAGATACCTTTTGGGCTGATGAAAACAAGTTGGATTGTTGGAGATGGATGTTTTGGGCAGGTGTCGTACCGGCTTTGGTATTACTGGTAGGTATGTGTTTTGTGCCTGAAACACCTCGGTGGCTGTTGAGTAAAGGACGGTTGAAAGAATGTAGGAAAGTGTTGCAGAAAATAGAACCGGAAAATACAGTAAATGATTTAATTGGACAAATGGAGGTGGAAATAGAGAAAGATAGGAATAGTGCGGTAGGATGGCGATATTTGATGCAGCCTTGGTTGAGAACTCCTCTAATGATTGCTGTTTGTATTATGTTTTTTCAACAGTTTGTAGGTATTAACACAGTTATTTATTATAGTCCGAAGATTTTCCTGATGGCAGGATTTGAAAGTACACTCTCTGCTATTTGGGCTTCTGTAGGTATTGGAATTGTAAATGTTGTATTTACAGTGATTTCTCTTTATTTAGTGGATAGAATCGGACGACGAAAGTTGTATTTTATTGGTCTGTCAGGAATTGCCTTTTCTGTTTTGTGCCTTAGTGCTTGTTTTATTTATGCTAATCAGTTGGGCGAAATCGGAAGGTGGTTAATGGTCGTTTTTATGTTTGGATATGTTGCATTTTTTGCAATTAGTATTGGACCTTTGGGATGGTTGGTCATTTCCGAGATATTTCCGCAGAAAGTACGGGGATTGGGGACTTCGATAGGTTCATTGGCTGTATGGATATTTAATTGCATCGTCTCCTTTACTTTCTTTAAGATTATAGATTTTTTTTCTATACCAGGTACCGAAATTGTTGTTGGACAAACGACTTCTGAGAATCCGGCAGGTGCATTTTTTCTTTATGGATTTATTGCCGTGTTGGGTTTGGTATGGGGGTATTTATTCTTGCCGGAGACAAAAGGGTTATCATTGGAGGAGATTGAACAGAAATGGAGAAAAAATTAAAAGTAAAGTGATATAAATTCTTTAATTAATTTTAAAATGTAGTATTATGAAAATGACATTTTCTTGTAGAATTTGTGCTGTTGTCACTTTTGCTCTGATAAGTATTTTACAAAATTACTCGTTGGCTAGTGAATTTGTAATAGATGAGAAGAAAGAGCAATATCAGATTCAGATTGTGACAGGAGTAGTATTAGATGTTAATGGTGAACCTATAGTAGGTGCTAGTGTTGTAGAAAAAGGAACAGCCAATGGTGATATAACTGATCTTGATGGTAAGTTTACATTGAATGTAAAGACTGGAACTGTCTTAAAAGTTTCTTATGTTGGTTATCAGACATATGAAGTTAAAGCTGAGAAAACTATGAAGATTATTCTAAAAGAAGATAGTGAATTATTATCGGAAGTAGTGGTAGTTGGCTATGGAACTCAAAAGAAAACATCACTTACAGCAGCTGTTTCTTCTGTGGATGGTAAGATTATAAGCCAACAACCAGTAGCAGATGTTTCTAATACTTTAGGCGGTAGAATGGCGGGTGTGATATTTACACAAAAAAGTGGAGAACCTGGTTCAGATTTATCTGATATAATGATTCGTGGTGTAAGTACGACAGGAAATAGTGCCCCTTTGGTTATAGTTGATGGAATTCAGCGTGAATTATCTCGTCTTGATCCTAATAGTATTTCTTCTATTACTGTTTTAAAGGATGCGGCAGCGGTAGCTCCTTATGGTATGGCAGGAGCGAATGGGGTAATTTTAGTAACAACGAAACAAGGAAATTCTGGTGCTCCTCAATTCTCTTATAATGGGTATGTAGGGTGGCAAAATCCAACAGTTTTGACTGAATTTGCCGATTCTTATGAATATGCCTGTTTATTTAATCAGGCAAATGATAATCAGGGACAACCTCATCGTTTTTCAGATTATGATTTGGAAATGTATAAATCAGGGAAAGATCCGATAAATTATCCTAATCACAATGTATTAAAAGAATTGATTAAATCAAATTCACCGATAACAAGTCATAATGTTCAGTTGTCTGGTGGGAGTGAGAAATTTAACTATTATATAAGTTTAAATTATTTGTATCAGGGTGGTATGTGGGAAACAACTAATATGCATAAATATAGTTTAATGTCCAAAATACAGGCTCAGGCTACAAAAACAACTAAAATAGAATTGGCTGTTACTGGACGGATTGAACAGTATAATTATCCTGGAGTAGCTTCTGGCGGTGCAGGGAATATTTTTTCTCAAGCTTTTCGTACTCCTCCGATTGCTCCATTGGTTTACCCAGGTGGATTGGCTGGAGAATTTGAAGGCCGCACTGTATATGGTCAAATTTATCAAAGTGGATTTAATAAATATCGTAACTATGTTATGTATAACCAAATGGTTATAGAACAAGACTTGCCGTTTGTTAGAGGATTGAAACTGAAAGGAGTTATAGCATACGATTTGAAGCCTATTCATAAAAAGATTTGGAAAACTCCTATGCCTTATTACACTGTTGACATGTCAAGTGGTAGTCCTGAATATGTACAAGCAGGTAGTGACGGACCAGAAAAACCTACATATACTCAGAATTATTCTGAAAATCAAAGTCTCACCTTGCAAGGACAAATTCAATATAATAATACTTTTGGTAAACACGAAGTGGGAGGGCTAGTGGTCTTTGAGATGAGAAATACGCAAGGAGATTCCTTTGAGGCCTCTAGATTGAATTATAATGTTAATATACCAGAGTTGAATAATGGAAGTTCTGATCCCGCAGATATAAAAAATAGTGGTAATTCCTCTAAAACGAAACAGCGCTCTATCATATATCGTGTAAATTATGCATATGATGGTAAATATTTATTTGAAACTTCTGCTCGTTATGACGGTAGTTATTATTTTGCTCCAGATCATCGGTTTGGCTTTTTCCCATCTGCCTCAATAGGGTGGCGTATTTCAGAAGAAAACTTTTTGAAAGGGCGTTTTAATTGGCTGAGTAATTTGAAATTGAGAGCTTCGTATGGAGAATCTGGTGCTTTGGCGGCAGATCCGTTCCAGTATCTCAGCTCTTATAATCTGTATAGTAATTCTGCTGTTTTGAATGGTAAACCAACACAAGGTTTGTCTGAGTTATTAGAGCCTAATAAATATATAACTTGGGAGAAGGCTAGAAAGATGGATATAGGTTTTGATTTGGGACTACTTAATAATCAAATATCATTTTCGATAGATTATTTCTCTGAATATAGAAGTAATATGTTGGTAAAGCCTCAAGTTACTGTACCATTTGAGTATGGTATTGGGATAGCCCAGGAAAATAAAGGTAAAATGAAAAATAGAGGCATTGAATTTAGTTTAAATGCATCTAATCAATTTACAAAAGATTTTTCCGCAGGACTTCAAGTGAATTTTACTTATGCTAAAAATAAGATTGTTGAGATATTTGAGACTCCAGCTACTTATAATAATCCATATCGGAGGCAAACAGGTAGACCACTGGGACAAAAATTCGGTTATAAAGCTTTAGGGTACTTTCAACTTTCGGATGATTTGAATGGGAATGGTATTATTGATTCAGATGAGTATAATGTAAAACAGCCTTGGGGAACAGTGCATCCCGGTGACTTAAAGTATCAGGATACTAATAAAGACGGTTCAATTACTGAAGATGATATGGTGCCTATTGGACTTTCTAATATTCCACAAATTGTATATGGATTTTCTCCTAGTATTAGATATAAAGGATTTGATTTGCTTTTGTTGTTTCAGGGTGCTGCAAAACGAGATTTCTGGATTGGAGATGTTGGAGCATGGCCATTTACAAATAATTCATCTGTGCCAAAAACTGCATTGGATGTATGGACTCCTAATAATCCAAATGCTAGAAATCCTCGTGTGACAACAATTCCTGCTACAAATAATACTCAGTATTCATCTTGGTGGTTACATAATGGGAATTATCTAAGATTAAAGACGGGAGAGTTAGGATATACGATCCCCAAGTCTTTAGCCGATATGGTTGGGATCAAATCAGCAAGAATATATGTGTCTGGTCAGAATATTTTCACATGGAGTAAAATTAAAAATTTTGATCCGGAAATTAGTGATCAAAATGGTATCTATTATCCTCAACAAAAAGTAATTTCTATTGGTGTGGATATTAAATTTTAATACATTAAAATGAAATTAGTTATGAAAAAGTTGTATTATTTTGTAGTTGCTATTTGTACTGCTTTAACGGCTTGTGATGATAGTTTGCTTGATGTAATTCCTAGGGATCGTTTGTCAGATGGAAATATCTGGGCTGATGAAAGTTCTGCAGATTTATTTCTAAATGATATCTATGACAAATTACCAGATGGAAATAACTATCAAGATCCATTTGAAAATTTTAGTGACAATTCTATGAATGGTTTTTCATGGGCTCCTTCTAGAAGTTTGGAGAGAGAATCGTCTTATACTCCTTATGCTTATCCTGATGGAGGTATAACTTTAAATATTTATTGGGATACAAATTATTCTTTTATAAGAAAGTGTAATATATTCATTAAAGAGGTTTCAAAATCTAACTTGTCAGATAATTATAAAAAAGAAAGAATAGCTGAAGCACGCTTTCTACGCGCTTTTTTCTACCACATATTGTGGATGAATTATGGGGGGGTACCATTGATTACTGAACCTTTAGATCGTATAACTCAAGGAGATGAAATTTTTGTATCTAGATCTACTGTAGAGGAGACTGCAGATTTTTTAATTGATGAGCTGAGATTGGCCGCTGTTGACTTGTCAATAACAAAAGAGCCTGGACGAGTTTCAAAAGGAGCTGCATTAGCATTAAAAGGCTGGATTGAATTGTATTTTGCAAGTCCTTTGCATAATCCAGATAATGACTTAAGAAGGTGGGAACAAGCGGCAGCGACTAATCAAGAGATAATGGATTTAGCCGTGTATCATTTATATCCTGATTATGGTAAATTATTTTTACCTGAGGGAAACGTTAATGAGGAAGGTATTTTCTACCGCCAATATTATCCAGGAGCTAAAGGGGGAAGGGAGTCTAGTTATATGTCAACTCCCTATACAGGAAATGGAGGACATACGAGTTGGGGAGCTGTCAATCCGACGCATAATTTAGTTGCAGATTATGCAATGAGTAATGGCAAAACAATTGATGAACCTGATTCTGGTTATGATGAACAAAATCCCTATCTGAATAGAGAGAAGAGATTTTATGAAACAATTGTGTATGATGGTTCTTATTGGTATAATACTACTATTTATACTCGTTTAGGAATGAATAGTTTGAATGAGTTGGACCTATCAGATGCTAGTGATGCCACTAATACAGGTTATAATTTGCGTAAGCGAATGAATCCAAATATTGCTTTAGGGGCAGCAAATTGGGATGGGGCAACAAGTAGCCAAAATTATTATTTATTTAGATATGCAGAAGTGCTTTTGAACTATGCAGAAGCTCGTAATGAGTCGGTTGGCCCAGATGTTTCTGTTTATGATGCAGTGAATGCTGTAAGAGAACGAAATCCTGAAGAGCCATATTTGCCTAAATTGAAGGAGGGATTAAGCAAAGATGAGATGAGGAAAGCTATACGCCGTGAACGTAGAGTAGAACTAGCATTTGAAGATAAACGCAGATTTGATCTTTTAAGATGGAAAATAGCTGAAGAAGTGTATAGTCAAGGGTTGCAAGCTATGAGAATAGAGGAAGTGAATGGAAGATTAAAATATACAGTAATACAAGCTCCTGATGGGAAGAGGAAATTTGAATCGAAAAATTATGTATTTCCAGTTCCACGTCAAGTATTGGACCAAAATCCCAAAATTCTTGAACAGAATGGTGGGCCGGATAATTGGGAAAATGGCCAAAATCCAGGATATGACAAATAATATTATTGTAGATGAAATCATATTTGATAAAAATATTAATCTATGTATTAGTGAACATGGGGAATAGTTGTTGTATATTGTTTGATATAGTTACTCAAAATCCTGGTTGGGATAAATGAAGTATATTATTGAAATCTTTCCAATATGTTGTAACTTTACAGCATATTGGAAAGATTGATAAACGAACATAATAAAATATATGAAGAAATCTATATTTCTCTTTTATTGTCTGCTTGCTTACTTGTGTTCTGCGACAACATTGTTTGCTCAACAGAATGACGTTTTGATACCAGGTGTCAAGAAAATAAAGGATGTAATAATATATAAGGATACCATGTTTTACTCCGCTTTTCCTTCAGCTGTAAGATTATCGAATGGAGAGATACTGGTATCGTTCAGAAGAGCTCCAGACCGTAAAGTCTTTAAGGAGAAGAAGAATAATCATTTGGACCCGAATAGTTATCTGGTAGTAGTGAGATCCAAAGATGGCGAACATTGGACCAAGGAACCGGAACTGCTTTATGCCCATCCGTTTGGAGGCTCACAAGATCCATGTTTGTTGAAGTTGAAAGATGGAACACTGCTATGTGCTAGTTATTTGTGGACATTTATTCGTCCGGATGGTTTAGCTGTTCTTAAGAAACTGTTCGTACAGAATACAGACGCTGTTTTTGCAGGAGGATATTTGCTCCGTTCTTATGATGATGGTAGAACTTGGAATGATTTGATTATACCTTGTAGCGTTCCGTCTGAAATAAATTATAGTGGATTGGGAGGTAAATTGCCGGCTTATAATCGTGGCGCTTTGTATGAAGGAAAAGATGGACGTATTTTTTGGGCAGTAGTAGCTTCTGATACAGAAGCTTTAAGAAATACGTCGGTCTATTTGCTTATATCCAAAGATAAAGGAAAAACATGGGAATACGGTACGAAAATTGCTAAAGATAAAAAGGTCTCGTTTAATGAGACTTCCATGTATGAAACGCCTAATGGGGATTTGATTGCTTTTATGCGTTCGGAAGCGTTTGGTGACCAAGCTTGTATTGCACGGTCCATAGATGGTGGGAAAACATTTGGTGAATGGAAAAGTATGGGGTTCAAAGGACATCCTCTCCAGGCAATGAGGCTGCCAGACAATAGAGTTTTGTTGACATATGGTTATCGTCATGAACCTTGTGGAGTTAGAGCCAGAATTCTTAATGCAGAATGTACAGATTTTGCCACGGCTCCTGAGATTATCATAAGAGATGATGCGGATGATGGAGATGTCGGATATACATGGGCTGTACAGCTGGATGAGAAGAGGGTATTGGTGGTATACTATATAAACTTTGACAGAGCCAAAGGTACTAGACATATACAAGGCTCTATTTTAGAGATTGAACCGCAAGGATAATTGTTAATACATAATATGATGAAGAGAAAACAAATTCCGGGCAATATGGATTCCAGCCCTCAAAAGATGTCTCGTCGTAAAGCATTGGCTACTATGGCAGGTGCCGTAGGATTGGCAGCATTACCTGGTGTAGGGCATGCATTGAATCCCATCAAGAAAGAACGGAGAGACATTCAAACCTCTGCTTTTACATCTATCCATACTATGCGTAACGCTGTATCTCGTCAGTTTACGACTTTTGACTTGAATACTAAGATTAAAGCCCATTTGGTTGGACCGGGTGAGAAATCCGTACTGGTAGATCACACTTCTCCTGGTGTAATTACCCGTATGTGGTTTACTATTAATGGTTGGTTTTGGGAAAATTGGGATTTAAGTAAGGAGCGGTGGCCTGATCCTACTATTTTGAAAATGCTGATTTTGCGTATTTATTGGGATGGTGAGGACTATCCTTCTGTAGAATGTCCGATTGGTGACTTCTTTGGTATAGGGCATTGTGAATATAAGCATTATATGTCCAAATATATAGGTATGTCCAGTGGAGGTTTCTATTGTTATTTTCCGATGCCATTTAAAAAGGTAAGGATAGAAGTGGAAAATCTTCATCACCGTTTGACTACAAGCGTTTTCTTAAATGCCAATTATGATCAATTGGAGAGTTTACCTGAGGATATGGGACGATTCCATTGTTTATATAATGCTGGTACCAATCCTGGTTATGAACCATTAACCATATTGCAGACTAAAGGACATGGACATTTTATTGGCTGTTCCTTGTCCATGCAGAGTTGGCTTCCAAACTACTTGGGATATTTGGAAGCACCCGAGTTTATTTATATCGATACGGAAGACAAAAGTGTACCGACTATAGTTGGTTCTGGACTTGAAGATTATTTTAATGGTGGCTGGTATTTTAGGGAAGGTGAATTCTGTGGAGAGTTGCATGGAGTTCCTATAAAGGATCCGCTCCGTTCGATGGTGAGTATGTATCGTTATCATGAGCAAGATGCAATCTGTTTCAATGAAAGTTTTATTTTTGATTTTATAAATCCCCGTAAACCGGAGCAGACCCGGCCCTTTAAATTCTCTTCGGCGGCTTTCTGGTATCAAGACAAAGCTGTACCTCTGGCGTTCAAATTACCAGAGAAAGAAAAGTTGGTTGATTGGTATAGAATGCGTGATACAGACCATCAAGCTATACCATAAGATTGATATTTATATTTACTTTTTGAATTACTGAAATATGTTACTTGAAGATAGAATTTTGAAAAAATGGTTATTACCTTTTATATTGTCGGTTCTTATTGCCGTAGATTCCATAGCTCAATGCATTCCGGTGTACAAGGATTCTAGTATGTCTGTTGAACGACGGGTTACAGATTTATTGGGCAGAATGACATTACGAGAAAAAATAGCACAATTAAGTCATTTGCATGGTTATCAATTATACAATGGTCAAGAGGTGGATTACCAAAAATTAAGAGATGCAGCTGGTGATATTAGTTACGGCTGTATTGAGGGATTCAATCTTACTGGTGAAAATGTGCGGAAAGCATTTCATGCAATTCAGAAATATATGGTTGAAGAGACACGCTTGGGAATCCCAGTTTTTACAGTAACTGAGTCTTTACATGGCTCGGTACATGATGGTTCTACCATTTTTCCTCAATCTGTAGCCGTTGGTAGTACTTTTAATTTAGATTTGGCTTATCAGATGACTAAAGCAATTGCTACAGAATTAAGGTCCCAAGGGGTAATTCAGACTCTTTCACCAGGATTGGATGTTGTTCGGGATTTGCGATGGGGGCGTGTTGAGGAATCGTTTGGTGAAGATCCTTGGCTAGTGGGACAGATGGGGATTGCACAAGTGAAAGGTTATATTGACGGAGGAATATCTCCAATGTTGAAACCTTTTGGACCGGGAGGAGCTCCTTTGGGAGGGCTGAACTTGGCTTCAGTTGAGAGTGGAGAACGGGATATACGTAATATCCATATCAAGCCGTATGAGATGGCTGTTCGGAATACGGAAGTGAAGGCGGTGATGACCTCCTATAATTCCTGGAATGGCATCCCTAATTCTGCTTCTTCTTATTTACTGACGAATATTTTACGCAATGAATGGGGATTCAAAGGATATGTATATTCCGATTGGGGGGCAGTGGCTATGTTGAAGGATTTTCAGCATACAGCTAAGGATGATAGTGAAGCGGCTATCCAAGCCTTGACTGCGGGGGTGGACTTGGAAGCTTCCAGTAATTGCTATTGGGCTTTGGATCAATTGATAGAGCAAGGCAGGTTTGATGAAAAATATGTGGATTTGGCTGTTGGACGTATCTTACGTGTTAAATTTGAATTAGGATTGTTCGAGAATCCATATCAGGGCGCTGACATGCCGGGAGTAGCCATGCGTACTAAAGAAGCGGTGGAGCTATCGCGCAGAGTAGCTGATGAATCGATTGTTTTATTGAAGAATGAAAATACTCTTTTACCCTTAAATTTGAATAAAATAAAATCATTAGCAGTGATTGGGCCGAATGCTAATCAAGTACAGTTCGGGGATTATACATGGAGCCGGAGTAATAAAGATGGGGTTACTCCACTTGAAGGCCTAAAGAAACGAGTTGGAAATAAGATAAAAATAAATTATGCGGCAGGATGTGATCTTATTACAGATAATAAATCCGGATTTGATGAAGCTGTAGCTGCTGTAAAAGCGAGTGACATGGCTGTTGTATTTGTTGGTTCTTCTAGTGCTTCACTGGCACGTGACTATTCAGATGCTACATGTGGGGAGGGGTTTGACCTCTCTTCTCTGGATCTGACAGGTGTACAAGAAGAATTGGTGGAAGAAATCTATGCAATAGGAAAACCTGTTATAGTTGTATTGGTTACAGGTAAGCCTTTTTCTATTTCTTGGATAAAAGAACATATTCCAGCCATAGTTGTACAATGGTACGGTGGTGAGAAAGCTGGAGATGCAATAGCTGATATGTTATTGGGAAATATTAATCCTTCAGCCAAACTTCCATTCTCGTTTCCGCAGAGCGTAGGACATTTACCGGTTTTTTATAATCATTTGCCAACGGACAAAGGATTCTATCGTCGTCCTGGTAGACCAAATGAACCTGGACGTGATTATGTTTTTTCTTCACCAGCTCCGTTATGGTCTTTTGGGCATGGATTGAGTTATACTACATTTGAGTATTTGAATGCTCATTATTCTGCAGAGTTATTACATCCATCTGATACCTTGATTGTCAGTGTATCTTTGAAGAATACGGGTAGTGTAGCGGGAAAGGAGGTAGTACAGCTTTATGTTCGAGATGTGGTCAGTTCGGTTGTGACTCCAGTCAAGCAACTGAAGGCATTCTCAAAACCATTCTTACAACCAGGCGAAATGCAGACAGTTGTTTTGAAGCTACCAATACAAGAATTGGCCTTATATGATTTGAGCATGAAAAAAGTAGTAGAAGAAGGGGAGTATGAAATACAGATAGGAACAGCCTCAGATGATATCAGATTACGAAGGACAATCTTTGTTGGCAGACAGCCGGTGACTAGTAATAGTCTTGGTCATAACGACTTCTGCATGGATGAAATTGTGAAGAATCCAGGAAGAAAGATAAAGGTTGCTGGTTGTGTCAGAGATGTACAAGCAACCCCTATAAGTGGAATTGAAATCAAATCTAATTATTCTGGTAGAACGGTTATAAGTAAGGAAGGCGGAAGATATTCCATTCTGACTGTAGAAAACGATGTGCTAACGATTTCTGCCAAAGGATTCGAGACAGTAAATATCAAGGTGAATAAACAAAAGGATATAGATATAAAATTGAATTACAGTCATGATTAAACACGAAATCAGATGGGAATACATATTGGTAATATGTATTATTCTCGGTACGTTACCTTGTAATGCACAGTCAGTAATTCCTATGCCAAAAGAAATGGTGATGGGAGAAGGTTCTTGGGATGTATCTGCCGATACACGTATAAATTACAGTAATGATGCGCTTACCAAAACAGTCAGTCTCTTTAATAATTATTTAGATGGACGGTTTGGGGTGACTTTGAAGAAAGGATCGAAAGGAAAGAATGCCATTCATTTGCAGATAGACAAGAAAATGCCTTTAGAGGCATATTCATTAGTTGTGGATGATAAGGGAGTAACAATCAAGGGAAGTGAAGCTGGAATATTTTATGGAATTCAGACATTGCAGCAGTTACTTGTTGATCAGGGAAATGGATGCATACAGCTTCCGTATATTATGATAAATGATGAACCCCGTTTTGGTTATCGTGGTTTGATGTTGGATGTTGCACGTTATTTTTACTCAGTGGAATATGTAAAAGAGTATATAGATTTAATGGCTCGTTATAAAATAAATAGATTCCATTGGCATTTGACAGAAGATGCCGGGTGGCGTATTGAAATAAAAAAGTATCCAGAATTGACCAAAATTGGGGCATGGCGTAATAGTACTCAGTGGGGGCATAATCCGACAGAACAAGATCGTATTCCACATGGAGGATTCTATACTCAGGAGCAGATTAAGGAGATTATCCAATATGCGGCAGATAGGTACATCACTATTGTTCCGGAGATCGATTTACCAGGACATACAATGTCTGTTTTAGCTACATATCCGGAGCTGTCTTGCACGGGCGGACCATTTCGGATACCGGAAACTTGGGGTATTAAGGAGGAAGTTCTTTGTCTCGGTAATGATGAAACCTATCGGTTTGTAGAAGATGTTTTATCCGAGGTGATAGATTTGTTTCCCGGTGAGTATATTCATATAGGCGGTGATGAGGCACCTAAAAGACGTTGGAAAGAATGTCCGAAGTGTCAACGACGCATTAAGGAAAATAAATTGAAAGATGAACATGAATTACAAAGCTACTTCATCCATCATTTGGATGAATTTGTAACGGGGAAGGGGCGAAAAATCATTGGTTGGGATGAAATCTTAGAAGGTGGTCTGGCACCGAATGCTGCTGTAATGAGCTGGAGAGGAGAAAACGGTGGAATTGCTGCAGCGGAAATGGGGCATAAAGTGGTGATGGCTCCCAATAACTATATGTATATTGATTATTATCAGAGTGAGGATTGTACTAATGAGCCTTTAAATATAGGAGGACTGGTTACGTTGGAACATATCTACAGCTATGAACCTTATACGCCTAAGCTTACAAAAGAGCAATGTGGTTATATAATGGGGGTACAAGCCAATGTTTGGGGAGAATTTATACATCATCCTGATAAAGTGAACTATATGGCATATCCTCGGGCTATGGCCCTTTCAGAAATAGGTTGGTCACCTGCGGAAAAGAAGAATTATGCAGATTTCCGTGAAAGATTAGCGGGATGTTTGGCTGAACTGGATAGACAAGGGGTTACTTTCCGTATTCCCGAACCGATTGGTTGGGATAAAGCTATTGTTAGAGGCGGTAACGCGATAGTGGATTTGAAGCCGTCAGTAGAGGGTGCTGATATATATTATACCACAGATGGTACCGATCCTCGTTTATATGGAAAACTCTATACGGATACATTGCAGTTACCTTTATCTTTCAGTGGAGTAAATATAAAATGTTATCTCCGCCTTCCTTCCGGTAGAAGTAGTGCTGTCTATACAGTTGTAGCTCCTGATACAAAATAAAAAATTGATAATAAATACAGTATTTATGACGAAATATTTATTAGTATGTCTGGTAGTTTGTGCACTGATTTTTCAAGGGTGCTGGCATCATGAGAGTGCGGTTGAACGTGGCTATAATGAGAAGTATATAGGTGAATATACGCGTAAAATAGCTTTCCCTATAGGAGGTATAGGCACGGGCATGTTCTGTATTGAAGGAACAGGAGCATTGAGTAATATGTCTATACGTCATAGACCGAATGTTTTCAATGAACCAACGATGTTTGCTGCAATTCATGTGAAAGGTTATGAGCATGGTACACGAATTCTGGAAGGGCCGGTTCCAGAATGGAAAAAATTTGGTGCTCCTAATTCCAGCCGTGGAGACGGCGGCTCATGGGGAATGCCCCGGTTTAAGGAGTATAGTTTCCAGTCACGTTTCCCTTTTGCGGAGGTAGAGTTGGCAGATCAGAATGTCCCTATAGATGTGAAACTGGTTGCCTGGAATCCATTTATACCAACGGATGAAGATAATTCAAGTCTACCGGTTGCTGGGTTTGAATATGAGTTTCATAATACCAGTAATGAGGAAGTACAAGCCGTCTTTTCATATAATAGTATGAATTTTATGCAAACTCCGGGTAGGGGTAAAGCGTATATAGATGCAGCAAAGAATGGATTCATTCTAAGACAGACAGGCACAGAGAATGAACCTTTCTGTCAAGGTGATTTTATGATTTATACTGACAATCCCCAGACAGTAGTTAATCATAACTGGTTTCGTGGAGGTTGGTTCGACCCATTGAGCATTTGTTGGGATAACTTGGAAGAGGGCAGAATGGAAGAGAATCCAGCAGGCTTGGAAGGAGCAGTGGGAGCTTCGTTATATGTGCCGTTTACTTTAGCACCTGGTGAGACTCGTAATATAAGGTTGTACATGGCTTGGTATGTCCCTTATTCACAAGAACGAATAGGTGGAATCCCACGTACAGATACTGATATCCCTGATGCACCAGTTTGTCCAGATGAATTGAGTAACTGTTATACTTATGAGAATAATTTTGAAGGGAATTACCGCCCTTGGTATAGCAGTAGGTTTGGCAGTATACAAGATGTTGCAAACTACTGGTTGGATAATTATGATGCATTGAAAAAGAATACTCAGTTGTTCACTGATGCTTTCTATGATTCTACTCTTCCACCTGAAGTTAAGGAGGCTGTTGCTGCTAATTTGAGTATATTGAAATCTACTACAGTACTTCGCCAATACGATGGGCGTATGTGGAATTGGGAGGGAAGTCATGATAATTGGGGCTCTTGTCATGGTTCATGCACGCATGTTTGGAATTATGCGCAAGCTGTATCTCATCTTTTCCCAAAATTAGAACGTACATTACGTGAAACAGAATTTTTTGTGAGCCAGGATAAAAGGGGACATCAAGTGTTCCGTACGAATCTGCCTATCAGTCCTACTGTCCATGATTTTCATTCGGCGGCAGATGGGCAATTAGGAGGTATAATGAAGGTATATCGTGAATGGAGAATTATGGGTGATATAAATTGGCTGAAGATGATGTATCCAGCTGTGAAGAAAAGTATGGATTATTGTATCCGTACTTGGGATCCGAGAGAGGTTGGAGCTGTTGAAGAACCTCACCATAATACGTATGATATAGAGTTTTGGGGCGCGAATGGGATGATTACCAGTTTTTATGTAGGAGCATTACAAGCTATTTGCTTGATGGGTAAAACGGTAGGCGATGATATTTCCCGTTATGAAGAATTGATGAATAAAAGTAAAGCATATTTGGAGAGCAAACTTTTTGATGGAGAGTATTTTATTCAGAACATTCAATGGACTGGATTGGACGCTCCAGACCCAGTTGATGCCCAATCGTTTGTGACCCATTATACGCCAGAAGCTTTAAAAATCCTACAAGAAGAAGGTCCGAAATATCAGTATGGTAAAGGTTGTTTGTCTGACGGAATATTGGGCTCTTGGATGACATTGGTATGTGGAATGCCGGAGGTGGTCGATCGTCTGAAAGTAAAAAGTCATTTGATTTCTGTCCATAAGTATAACTTTAAAAAGAGCTTAAGTAACCATGTCAACCCTCAACGTTCCACCTTTGCATTGGGAGAGGATGGGGGATTATTACTTTGTACCTGGCCGAAAGGTGGTAAGCTAAAATTGCCTTTTGTATACAGTAACGAAGTGTGGACTGGAATTGAATATCAAGTGGCTGCTCATCTTATGTTTGAAGGAGAAGTGGAAAAAGGGCTTGAAATAGTGAGAACTTGCCGTGATCGTTATAATGGTCGTGTTCGTAATCCGTTTAATGAATATGAGTGTGGAGCATGGTATGCTCGTGCAATGGCCAGTTATGCTATGCTAGAAGGCCTTACGGGAATACGCTATGATGCAGTAGACAAAATTTTGTATATAGATTCGCGGATTGGAGATGATTTCACTTCATTCTTGTCTACGGAAACGGGTTTTGGTAATGTTGGACTTAAGGAAGGAAAGCCGTTTATAGATGTGAAATATGGGGTAATAGATGTACAGAAATGTATCGTTTCCGGTAAGGAAATTCAATTATAGTTTGGATAAGGTTCTTGATTATATACAAATTGTGAAATTTGTAGTATTGTAAGATTTACATGTATAGATTAGATGGTTTTATGAGAGTTCTGTGGGGCTGTGATTGTTCCACAGAACTATTTTTATGTTATTTGCAGATTTTTGCAACCAAACTTCATCTTTCTGCGTCTAATAAATAAAAAGAGGAGATTATGAATATGAAAATGAATTTTTCTATGGACGAGATTCGTCTTAAAGTAGAGGAGTATATAAAGAAAGGTAGTCGGGCAGCTGGTCGTCCCGTACTGACAGCTTATTATGTCCTGACTGCTGATTCTACTCCAGAGAGTGAAAGGACAAATATCATGATTGCTTTGGTGGCCATTGTGTTTCCTGCCGGTATAGAAGACCTCTTGGGACAAGTCTTTATGGTAGGGAAGGGATTTGCTGCAATCTATGCTTATAAGAAAATGAAGAAATACATCACTCCACAGATAAAGGATAAGGTAGAGGCAAAATTGGATGAGTGGTTCCATGAGAATGTGATGGAAGTAGTGGAACCGCTTTATCTGGAATAACAGTTCGCCACAAAGATCATACTGATTTGCGCAGATTGAATTTATATCGGGAATTTGTATCTGTGCGAATCAGCATAATCTCCGTGACGGACTGTTTATTGTTTTTTGCTCAAGAAGCGTCTGGCCAGATATTTCCGTACCGGTTCATCATAGAATTTCAGGCATAGATAGGCTAACAATATATTCCATGCATAAACGCATAAGGCAACCTGCCAAGTCTGCTCCAACGTGAAGAGCTGGTTCTTGATGAGCCATGCATAGAACAAGTACATAAATGGATAATGTATCACATAGACTGGATAGGATATATCTCCCAGGAACTTGCATATCTGGGTCGATTTTTTATCCGTTGTGGTACCGGAAGCTCCTAACCAGACGAGAACCGGAAAAGCGATGATTACACAGAACGCTTCATAAATGCCATTTGTACAGACCGGTGTTGCACCTTCCAAGTAGGGCACTGAAAACAAGGCAACCAATGCAATGGCACATATCCAGAAAGCACCTTTCACCTTGATAGGCTTGAAGTTGCGCGACAAAAGCATGCCCATGGAGAAAGGAAAAAGCATCCTCAGCAATCCGCCGCCAAAGTTTATTCCGTCCAGTGTCCAGCCTACCCCCATATTTCCGTATCCGGAGATGTCGAAAATGGCGAATGATGCCAATGCCACTCCCAGCAATATTGTCAGTACGGCAAGGGCTTTGTTTGATAAGCGGTGGATAAACAAGGCATAAAGGATGTTGCCTAAATATTCAAAAAACAAGGACCAGCATGGACCATTCAAAGGAAACATTTCGCCATTACCACGGACTTCATAACCTGCACCTGGCATTGCGGGAATAAAAAATATAGTGCAAAGAAGGGACAGCATAATCATGGAGAGGGCAATATGTGTTCCGTCCCATTGTACGCATCCTTGAAGACAGAAAGTAATGGCACCCAGGACAGCTCCCATAATGACCATCGGATGGAGACGTATCAGGCGCCGTTTAAAGAAGTTTTTCATTGTGAGGTTCCTGCCCCAACGGTCGTCATAAGCATACCCGATAACGAATCCCGATAGTATAAAGAAGAAATCTACAGCTAAATAGCCGTGGTTGAAGGTTTCGATAATGCTACCACCGGCAAAAGCATAGCCTTCGAATATATGATACCATATAACCATCAAGGCTGCTACGCCACGGAGCCCGTCGAGAAGGTCATAATGTGCTTTGGTGTCTGAAAAGGCAGAAGATGAAATGTGCGACATCTGTTTTTTTTCTGTTGTTTGGTTAATGTTTTCGGATCTCAAAGATACGCCATGCGAAGCGAAGTTCTTTTGCTTAAAAGCAAAAAAGAACGGCAATCTTCTATTTTTTTGCGCGTACCCGGCTGAGAGTATAGATGGAAATACCCAAGAAGGCTGCCACATATTTTAGCTTCACCCGATTTATCAGTCTGGGGTAACGGCGGTTAAATTGTTCATACCGCTCTTTGGGAGGCAGTTGGAGCCTTTCCACAAACATATGACTGAGCTCTTTGTTTACGTTCTGATGCAGTATTCTGCCCCAGTTGGCTATATCAATATATGTTTCGTAGAGAGCATTTAACTTGTCTATGTGGATGACGTAGATTTTGCAGTCCGAAAGAGTTTCAATGCTTTCTACTGACGGCTGCTGATAGTACAGTGAATCCATTCCGAAGGTTACATCACCTTCCTGGCTGAACCAAGTGGTGGTATCTTGTCCGTCGTGATGAAATACGGAACGGGTGACCCCTTCCTCAATGAAATAAACCAAACGGTCTGTCACTCCTGCTTGTACTATATAAGTTCCTTTAGGGTAGTGTCTTACCTGCATATTCATCAGCAATGCCTGAAGAGCTTCTTCGGAAACCGGATAAATCTGCCTGATTTTATGAATGATGTTGTTCATTGGAGGGGAGCTTTTTATTCGTTTACAAACTTACATAATTTTATTAACTAAAACTGAACTTTGATATACAAATGTGTGCGTTGCCTTATAAGCGTTTATGGTATAATGGAATTTTTTTTGTAAAAGAGATGTTTGTTCTTTGAATATTGTATCTTTGTAGAAAACAGTAGCGTATGAATAAAATATTGGTAACATTATTGGCTCTAATCGGAGGTAGCTGCATTTCATTCGCACAGATGGAGACTGGAAGAGTTTCCGATACAGCTGAGGATACATTGAGAATAGAAAATGAAATTGTCGCTGTTGATACCAGATTTTACCAGTCAGTAGTCCGCTATGATACGGTGCGCTATAATTTGAAAATGCAGAGTGTTTACAAAAAGGCTTTTCAACTAAAGAATGATGTTTTTGTGGAAAAGATGAAAGAGCCGTGGTTAGATGATATTCTCAGAAATATCTTATTTAAATAACCATGAATTTGTGCTTTGCGTCATTCGGTTGACTTCCTGGTTTAACTCACTCGGTTAAACCACACTAAATTCAGCATTCTCTAAAAATAAAAATCAGATAGAAATCTTACGATAACTATCTGATTTTCAGAAGAGCGGAAGACGGGGCTCAAACCCGCGACCCTCAGCTTGGAAGGCTAATGCTCTATCAACTGAGCTACTTCCGCAATTTTTTGTGGGCAAAGATGGATTCGAACCACCGAAGGCGTAAGCCAGCAGATTTACAGTCTGCCCCATTTGGCCACTCTGGTATTTGCCCTTTTGCACTTAAGATTCTATCTCAATTCTCTCATTGAGTAGGTTTGTTTCTCAATTGCGGTGCAAAGATACGACTATTTTTGTAAACTCCAAGCAAAATCTATCATTTTTATTGCAGTAATTGCACATTCGTCTCCTTTATTACCCAGCTTGCCACCGGCGCGGTCTTCTGCTTGCTCCATAGTATTGGTAGTAATTAATCCGTAAATTACTGGTACATCGCCACTTGCGTTTAATTGGGTAATTCCTTGGGTAGCACCCATGCAAACATAGTCAAAATGTGGAGTATCTCCTCTGACTACACAACCAATTGCAATAACTGCATCGACTTCGCTGTATTCGATAAGTTGGTTGGCGCCGAAAGTCAGTTCAAAACTGCCGGGTACTGTTTTTACCAGAATATTTTCATCTTTGGCTCCATGTTTTTTTAAGGTGTCTATGGCACCTTTTAGGAGAGCGCCGGTAATATTATAATTCCACTCAGATACAACGATGCCGAATTTCATTTTTTCCGCGCTGGGTACAGAACTGAAATCGTAGTCTGAAAGATTGTGATAAGCTGTTGCCATAAATAAGGAATTAAGAATTAATAATTGAAAATTAAAGGGAGAGGAGAGATAAAAGAGGCACGGACTACACGGATTCACGGCTATTGTGTCTTTCCGTGTTTTCCGTGTAATCCGTGCCTGAGATATTTTTATAATAAGGTATATTACTTCTTCAATAGTTTGGCTTGTTCGATATACTTATCGATATCCATTGCCTGGTATGAACGGAAGTATTTATCCTTGATAGTGGTATACGCCTGGATTGCATCGTCATACTTACCTTGCTTTACCAGGATTTCTCCAGCTTGCAGCAGGTAGATGGGGCTGAGGGAGTTGTTGTCGGCTTCGTTGGCGGCTTTCAGCAGCATGGAAGCGGCTTTGTCCAGTTGGCCGAGCTGCGCATAGCAGTTACCCATAGCACCTTTCATGGCAGGAGCTACCATTTGGTCGTCTCCGTCAAAGCTGTCCAATGCTTTCACTGCTTCGTCATATTTACCGAGGTGTGCATAGCAGAGACCCATATAGGCTTTTGCAAGATTGGCTGCTTTTGTGCCGCTGTATTCGTCTGCCACTTTTACAAATCCGGCAAAACCGATACTATCACCGTTCAGTGCTTGTGCATAAGCGTCTGCTTCGAAGTATTCTTGCCCTTTGAATAAGGCAGCTTGTGCTTTTTCTTCACGGGGGTCTGCATAAAGGTTCTTGTACATCACTACACCGGCAATGATGATGATTACTGCTACTACAGTGCCGATGATTGCTTTTTTGTTCTTAATGAAAAAGGCCTCCGATTGTGTCAGTGCATCCTCCACGTTTAAGGCTTCATTCGTCTTTTTTTGTTCTGCCATTTTTATATAATCTTTTTGTTATTATTCTTATTTATCTATTTCGACCCGCAAAAGTAAGTTTTTTATAGCTATCAACGAAATTTAGCGGCATCTTTTTTTGTTTTGTATCAGAAAACACCGAAATTATTTCTACTTTTCAATAAGCCGGGCTTCACCTCTGTATTAAAAATAAGCAGGCTTATTTTGTACTGCTTTCGGTTTTGCATTATCTTTGTAACCGAACTCATCGTTACTATAATGATACTGAAACGTATATCTATACTCAATTATAAGAACTTGGAGCAGGTGGAGCTTTCATTCTCGCCCAAGTTAAACTGCTTTTTCGGACAGAACGGCATGGGGAAAACGAACCTGCTGGATGCGGTGTATTTTTTGTCTTTCTGTAAAAGTGCCGGTAATCCCATTGATTCCCAGAATATCTGCCATGATGCCGACTTCTTTGTTATTCAAGGGTTTTATGAGGCTGCCGATGGGACTCCTGAGGAAATCTACTGTGGTATGAAGAGGCGCCAGAAGAAACAGTTCAAGCGAAACAAGAAGGAGTATACGCGTTTGTCGGACCATATCGGCTTCCTGCCTTTGGTCATGGTCTCGCCTGCCGATTCGGAGTTGATAGCAGGAGGCAGTGATGAACGCCGACGTTTTATGGATGTGGTTATCTCGCAGTACGACAAAGAGTATCTGGATGCTTTGATACGATACAATAAAGCTTTGGTGCAGCGGAATACCTTACTGAAGAGTGAACAGCCGGTGGAGGAAGAGCTCTTTCTGGTCTGGGAGGAGATGATGGCACAAGCCGGTGAAGTGGTGTTCCGCAAACGTGAGGCCTTTATCCGTGAGTTTATTCCTATTTTCCAGTCTTTCTATTCATTCATTTCGCAAGATAGGGAGAAGGTGGGATTAAGCTATGACTCTCATGCCCGCGATGCCTCTTTGCTGGAAGTGCTGAAGGAAAGCCGTGCTCGCGACCAGATTATGGGCTATTCGTTGCGCGGTGTGCACAAGGACGAGCTGAATATGCTTTTGGGAGATTTCCCCATCAAGCGTGAAGGGTCGCAGGGACAGAACAAGACTTATCTGGTAGCGTTGAAGCTGGCACAGTTTGATTTCCTGAAACGTACCGGGACCACTGTTCCCTTGTTGTTGTTGGACGATATCTTTGACAAGCTGGATGCCTCGCGTGTGGAGCAAATCATCAAGTTGGTGGCAGGCGACAGTTTTGGACAGATTTTTATAACCGATACCAACCGCGAACACCTGGACCGTATTCTGCATAAAGTGGGCAGTGATTATAAGATGTTCCGTGTGGAGCAGGGAACGGTTGCCGAAATGAAGGAGGAAGAGGCATGAAGCGCAATAATGCCGAACAGATAGGTGAACTTATCCGTCATTACCTCAGGCAGGAAAGTCTGGAGTCTCCGCTGAATGAACGGCGGCTTATCAGTGCGTGGCCCGAAGTGCTGGGGCCTACCATTGCCTCCTACACCCGTGAACTTTATATAAAGAACCAGGTGCTTTATGTGCACCTCACTTCTGCTGCTTTGCGCCAGGAACTGATGATGGGGCGCGAGTTGCTGGTGCGCAACTTGAATCGTCATGTGGGGGCCCAGGTCATAACGAATATCATATTCAGATGAGCATCCTCAGCTCATCTATTCTTTCAATCTTCAGTTCCTTTAATTCCCGGACTGCCCGGTCATAATACATCGGAGTTTCCAAATCCTTGTTGTCATGCGCATCCAGTCCGATGATAGCTGTACAGCCTTCATTGGCAGCGATTCGCCAGAACTCCGGGCACGGGTAGGTGGATAAGCCGTGCGCTTCATTGTAGGCTACATAGCCTATATTGTATTCCAACGGGACATTCAGGCGTGCAGCAGTACGGCAGATGTGCCGGCTGATGGTAGTGCAATGGTGGTCGAACTTCGGATAGGAGCGCATGAACAAGTCCGGATGGGCAAGGCAGGAGAATAATCCGCTTTCCATACCTTCGATGGCGCTCTCTTCGTAAAGTTCGAGCATGTCGCGGCTGTCTGTATGATGGCCGAAGTAGGGGAACTTTTCATCGGTGTGGTAGTGATGGTTTCCGAAGATGATATAGTCCAGTTGGTACTTCTTGGTTTGCTCTTTCAGCCAATGGATATATTGGGGGAAGTATTCACATTCAAGTCCTATTCTGATGTCTATCCGGTCGTGGTATTTCTCACGGAGCGTCTTGAGACTCTCCACGTAGCCGGGGAGCTCCTCGGGGAGCATCCGCATGTCGGCTACGTAGTCGGTTCGGTATTTCCAGGGAGTATGGTCTGAAAACCCGAGTATCCGGTAACCGCCTTTGATGGCACTGAGCACATAGTCTTCGTCATCTCCGGTGGCATGCATGCAGCGTGTGGTGTGTGTATGATAATTAGTTTTCATTGCGTAATGATTTCATCCATGCGTATATCAAACGGTTCCGCAGGAACTTCTTCTACGAGTTGAAACGGGAAGCAGATGCCGGCTTTGTGGGCTGATGGGATGCGGGGCAGAAGCCGGTCATAGTAACCTTTACCGCGCCCCAGGCGGTTGCCGTTACGGTCGAATGCCACGCCGGGAACCACTATGAAGTCTATGTCTGCATAGTCGGTAAATAGCTCGCCGGTTGGTTCTTCGATGCCGTATGCGCCAGGTTTCAAGTCTTCGGGTCCGGTGTACAGCCGCAGTTCCAGGTCGTCACCTACAACTACCGGAAGCAGTATCCGCTTTTCGCGGCTCCACTTCCGGATAAATTCGTGTGTGTCCACTTCGTCTTTGAGAGAGTGGTAAAGCAGTACGGTGGTTGCCGCCCTGAAAGCAGGGTGTGCCTCGAGGGCGGCAAGTATTTCAGCAGACTGACGCGTAGTGGAAGAGCTGTGTCGGGTCTTCAACAAAGCTACCTGCCTGCGCAGTTCTTTTTTCCTTTCCATCATCTTTTGTATCCTCTATGATTGGTGTCGCTTCCGGGGCTTTGGGGAATGCCTCGCCACGTTCCAGAATATCCAATGCTTTCTTGACGGTAGTATCGCTCTGGTTGATGTAGCGGATGTATTGCTCCCTTCCCAGTATGTTATAGATAATGTTGCCGTAAAGGCTTCTTTCCAGTAGCTTGTAGGACTTGTGGATAAGTAGGTTGCGCCGCTTTACTCCCTTGGAGTCTGCAAAACGTACAAACTGCTCCACGATACCTTGGTGGCGAAGGTACTTCAACAAGTCTTCTTCATTGTCGTATTCACTCAATTTCGCGCGGTTGCGGTCGGTATACTGGAAGCTGAATTGCAGAATCAATCCCTTGTTGCTCACTTCTATCAGGTAAGAAGATACTCCGGTGGTGTCTTGCGGAACGAATACGTCCGGCATAATGCCACCGCCGCCGTATACGGGTCTGCCCAAGCCGGTAGAGTAACGCAGGTTTTCGTCCAGTTTGATGCTGTCTTTGGAGAAGAACTCGCCGTGTTCGTAACGGGTAATCCAGTCCATTTCGTATTTACTGTCCTTGCCGTTCTCGTAGGGGCGCTGGATGCAACGGCCCGATGGGGTATAATAGCGGGCAATGGTCAGGCGGATGGCGGAACCGTCACTGAAGTCGATGGGTTGCTGTACGAGTCCCTTGCCGAAGGAACGGCGTCCTACAATGGTTCCGCGGTCATTGTCCTGAATGGCGCCCGCAAAGATTTCGCTGGCCGAAGCGGAACTCTCGTTTACCAATACCACCAGCGGCAGCTTCTGGCAACTGCCGGTACCGTTGGCATATTCCTCCATGCGGGGATATTTGCGGCCGTGGGTATATACAATCAACTTCCCTTCTGGCAGGAATTCGTTCACCATGCGTGTGGCGGCTTCCATGTATCCTCCGGTATTGTCGCGCAGGTCGATAATCAGGCCTTTGCACTTCTCGTGGCTCAGTTGGGCAATCGCATTCAGCAGCTCCACGTGTGTGGTACGTCCGAATTTGCTGATTTGTATATATCCGTAGTCATCGTCGAGCATATAGGCTGCGTCAATGGTGTTTTGCGGGATGTCACCGCGTGTGATGGTGAAGTCGAGCAACTCCTTTTCCGTGGCACGCTTGACGCCTAACTTCACTTGGCTTCCTTTCGGACCTTTCAGGTTGCGCATGGCCTTTTCGTTTGTCAGACCTTTGCCTGCAAAAAGACTGTCGTTGACCATCACAATGCGGTCGCCTGCCATCAGGCCCACTTTCTCGGACGGTCCGCCGGGAATCACGCTGTTTACGTGTATCGTGTCTTCTTGAATAGTGAACTGGATGCCTATACCGCTGAAGCTGCCTTCAAGTTCGGAGTTTACCTCTTCCAGCTTCTGTGCGGGGATGTAGGTGGAGTGGGGGTCGAGTTCCGCCAATATCTGTGGCATGGCCTTCTCTACCAAATCGGTCATGTTGACGGTATCCACATACTGGTCATCAATAACACGCAGCAAGGCATTCAGCTTGTTGGACGAGCTATTGATGATTCCCAGTTTATTACCGGCAAAATGCCTGGCATAAAACGTTCCGATAAGGATTCCCGCGACTACGCTGATTGCGATGATGAGCGGCATAAAGCGGGAAGTATTTTTTGTACTCATGATGTTTATTTACTATTAGACTATTTACAATTGACTATTTGGCTGCGCATGCAACTTTCAACTTTCCATTTTCAACTTTTCATTATCCATTGAAATAAACACTACCTCGATGCCTGCCCGTTTCAAAAGTTCGATACCATCTTCCAGGCGGTATTTCTCGGAGTAGACTACCCGTTTGATGCCTGCCTGGATAATCAGTTTGGAGCATTCTATGCAGGGGGAGGCAGTGACGTACATGGTGGCACCGTTACTGCTGTTGTTTGAACGGGCTATTTTGGTAATGGCGTTTGCTTCGGCATGGAGCACGTATGGTTTGGTGACGTTATTCTCATCTTCGCATACATTCTCAAAACCGGAAGGGGTACCGTTGTAGCCGTCAGAGATAATCATCTTGTCTTTTACAATCAGTACACCGACCTGGCGGCGTTGGCAATACGAATTTTCGGCCCAAATGCTTGCCATACGTATATAACGCCTATCCAATGCTTCTTGTTTGTCTTTTGTAGAATCGTCCATCATATTTATGCTTTATCGTTGCGGGGTGAATCCCATGACTCTGGTTGTCGGTCCGTCTTTAAAATAGAGGGTCAGTGAATTGGCATCCCCTTCATACTTGTACACGTTTTGCAATCCGGAGATGAATGCCTTGGCCAGTGCATCGCTTTCTGCAGCCCCCGTAACCTTCACACTGATGCTGAGCGAGCCTGAAGCTCCGTCGGCTTTCCAAGTGCCGTTGACGCTTGAGTTGATGCCTTGTCCGTTGACGGTGGTGCCCATCAGTTCTCCATCCAGTTCAGTACCTTCAAAATTGAGGGTGAAGGTGCTTTTCTGATTATATAGCTTGTCCAGACTCTTCTTCATCTCTTCCTCATTGTTGTTCCAAAGGTTTGGATAGAATTGGGCATTGCTGCCTTTATTGGTGAGTCGGCTGAGCTTCCATGTCTTCCCGGTGAATATTCCGATAACATCGTCCTCGTTGTCGCAACCGCTTAGCAGGGGGAGCAGCGAAAACATGAGCAACATGCAAAAGATGTTCCTTATAAGTCTCTTCATTTCTTTATTCCATTTCTGATTAATAATGCGTCGATTGTAGGCTCTTGTCCGCGGAAGCGTTTATAGAGCGTCATCGGATGTTCCGTTCCGCCTTTGGAAAGGATATTCTCTCGGAAGGAGGCGGCAGTCTCCGGGTTGAAGATGCCCGTCTGCTTGAATAGCGAGAAAGCATCTGCATCCAGCACCTCTGCCCATTTATAACTATAGTATCCGGCAGAATATCCTCCGGCAAAGATATGGGAGAATTGTGTGCTCATGCAGGTTTCTGCCACAGAAGGCAGAATCTGTGCTTTTTCCCAAGCCTTCTTTTCATAGGCTTTCACGTCACCTTCAAACGGGGTGTTACGTGTGTACCAAGCCATATCGAGCAGGCCGAAGCTAACCTGGCGGAGGCAGGCGTATGCCGCGTTGAAGTTGGAGGAATCCACAATGCGCTGTACCAGTTCGTCCGGTATCAGTTCTCCGGTTTGGTAATGGCGGGCAAACGTATGCAGGAATTCCTTTTCGATGGCAAAGTTCTCCATGAATTGGGAGGGGAGTTCCACAAAGTCCCAATACACATTGGTCCCGCTTAGGCTTCCGTAGGTGGAATTGGCAAACATACCATGCAGGCTGTGTCCGAATTCGTGCAGGAAGGTTTCTACCTCGCCGAAGGTCAACAAAGCAGGTTTGTCCTGTGTCGGTTTGGTGAAGTTCATCACAATGGATATGTGGGGACGGCTGTTCTCACCGGTCTTTTCGTCAATCCACTGTTCCTTGTAGCTGGTCATCCAGGCTCCCGAGCGCTTGCCTGCTCTGGGGTGGAAGTCGGTATAGAACACGGCAAGGAATTTCCCGTCTTTGTCGAAGACTTCGTAGGCATCCACATCCTTATGATAAACGGGAATATCCGGATTCTTCTTGAAGGTGATGCCATACAGCCTGGTTGCCAGGCCGAATACGCCTTGCTTCACGTTGTTCAGCTCAAAGTAAGGGCGGAGCAGCTCATCGTCGATATTGAACTTCCGGTCTTTCAGTTTATGGGAATAGTACGCCCAGTCCCACGGCATCAGGACGAAGTCTTCTCCTTCCGCTTGGCGTGCCAGGGCTTGCACTTCTGCATATTCTTGTTTGGCGGTAGGCGTGTAAGCCTCCAGCAGTTGGTCCAGCAGCTTATACACGGACTCACTGTTTTGTGCCATGCGCTTCTGGAGGTTGTATTCGGCGAAGTTGTCATAGCCTAGGAGTTGGGCAATCTCCATACGGACATTGGCCAGTTTCTTTACAATTTCCAGGTTATTGCTGGCGTTGTCATGCGTACACTTCGTATTGTAGGCCATATATAGCTCACGGCGCAGGTCACGGCTGTCTGCGTAGGTCAGAAAAGGGCCATAGCTGGGAGCCTGCAGGGTGAATACCCAGCCTTCGACGCCTTTTTCCCCGGCTGTCTCTGCAGCGGCTTCTACCGCGCTCTCGGGCAGCCCGGCCAGTTGTGACTTGTCGGTGATGACAAGCTTGTAGTCGTTCGTTTCTTTCAGGTTGTTTTCGCTGAACTGCAGCGTCAGCAGGCTGAGCTCTTTGCATAAAGCCCGGTATTTCTCCTTATCTTCTCCCAGGAGGTTGGCACCGTTGCGTACAAAGCCGTTATAAATGTCTTCCAGCAGTTTGTGCTGTTCCGGGCTCAATGTTTCTTTGTCTTGCTGTTCGTAAACAGCTTTGATACGTGCAAACAGCTCTTCGTTCAGGCTGATGTTGTTTTCATGCTCGCTCATCATCGGCATGATTTCTTTGGCCAGTTCCTGTAGGTCATCGTCCGTTTCGGCACTGAGCAGATTGCCGAATACAGTGCTGACACGGTGGAGCATCTCACCGGACTTCTCGTAGGCCAACACTGTGTTGGCAAATGTCGGGACTTCCGGATTGCGGATGATGGCCTCTATTTCCGCATTTTGGCGGCGGATGCCTTCGCGGATGGCGGGTACGTAATCTCCGGTCTTAATCTTGTCGAACGGGACAGTGCCGTGCAGCGTGGAGTATGTTTCAAAAAAAGGATTTTGAGACGATATAGTGTTCATAAAGCAAAGCAATATTAGAGTTAGTATAATCTTCATCATGTTTAAAGGGTCTGATAAAAAACGAACTAGCTGCAAAATTGCAAAAAAAATAGGCGACTTCTGCAGAAGTCACCTATTTTTTATTATTTTCTAACTGTATATTAGCAGTTAACTGATGCCATGTGAGCAATCAAGTCAAGAACCTTATTAGAATAACCGATTTCGTTATCATACCAAGATACAACCTTAACGAAAGTATCAGTCAAAGCGATACCAGCCTTAGCGTCGAAGATAGAAGTGCGAGTGTCACCCAAGAAGTCAGAAGAAACAACTGCATCTTCAGTGTAACCCAGAACACCCTTCAATTCGCCTTCAGAAGCTTCCTTCATGGCAGCGCAGATTTCAGCGTAAGTAGCGGGCTTAGCCAAGTTAACTGTCAAGTCAACTACAGATACGTCCAAAGTCGGAACACGCATAGACATACCAGTCAGTTTGCCGTTCAATGCCGGGATAACTTTACCTACAGCCTTAGCAGCACCGGTAGAAGACGGGATAATGTTGCCGGAAGCAGCACGACCACCTCTCCAGTCTTTCATAGAAGGACCGTCAACTGTCTTCTGAGTAGCAGTTGTAGAGTGAACAGTAGTCATCAAACCGTCAGTGATACCCCATTTGTCGTTCAATACCTTAGCGATAGGAGCCAAGCAGTTGGTAGTACAAGAAGCGTTAGATACGAATTGAGTACCCTTAACGTAAGTCTTTTCGTTAACACCGCAAACGAACATCGGAGTGTCGTCCTTAGAAGGTGCAGACATTACAACATATTTTGCGCCGGCTTCGATGTGAGCTTGAGCTTTGTCTTTGCTCAAGAACAAGCCAGTAGATTCAACAACGTATTCTGCCTCTACTTCGTTCCATTTCAAGTCAGCCGGGTTTCTTTCTGCAGTGATGCGGATAGCCTGACCGTTAACGATCAGCTTGCTGTTTTCAACATCAGCTTCGATAGTACCGTCGAACTGGCCGTGCATAGTGTCATACTTCAGCATGTAAGCCAAGTAATCTACCGGGCAAAGGTCGTTGATACCTACGATCTGAATATCGTTTCTCTTCATTGCAGCGCGGAATACGAAACGTCCGATACGTCCGAATCCATTAATACCTACTTTAATCATTTTGTTTAAACTTTTAAGGGTTTTATAATGTTTAAAAATAAACTTTCGCTTACTAATTGCAATTCTTTCTGATTTGCGGTGCAAAAGTAAGAAAATGTTTTTATATTCGTAACCAAAATCATAATTAAATAATTGAAAAGATGGGAAAAAGTTCATTTTTACAGGAATTTAAGGCTTTTGCCATGAAGGGCAATGTGATAGACATGGCCGTCGGTGTGATTATCGGTGGGGCATTCGGAAAAATCGTCTCCTCCATTGTGGCAGATGTGATTATGCCTCCTATCGGGCTGCTGGTGGGCGGTGTCAACTTTACAGACTTGAAGTGGGTGCTGAAACCTGCCGAAATGGTGGACGGAAAAGAAATTGCTGCCGTGACCCTGAATTACGGTAATTTCTTGCAGGTCACCTTCGACTTCCTGATTATAGCATTCTCTATCTTCATGTTCATAAAGTTGTTGACCAAGCTGACTGAAAAGAAGAAAGAAGAGGCGCCTGCCGCTCCTCCGGCTCCCCCTGCCCCGAGCAAGGAAGAGGTGCTGCTGACCGAAATCCGTGATTTGCTGAAAGAAAAGTAATATCGAAGCGGAACTTCATAGGGATGTCAAAACCCTCTTGACGCTTTTTTTAGGCGCGGAATTCTAAGACCTACACAAGTTTTTGCACAGGAAACTTGCGTAGGTCTTAGAATTCCGCGCCTAATATTATAACATGATGAAAGCGTTCATGGCTTTTGATACATTCCCTAATGCATTTAACTCTCCCCGGTACCGCCGGAAACTGTCCCTTTTTATACTAAGCAGTAATCTTACCACAGCCGTGGTAAGAAAATAACATTGCTGTGGTAAGCAAGTTGCATAGCTGTGGTAAGAAAACAGCACGGTTGTAGTAAGAATAGCTTTTAGTATCCTTGTGGATAGTTCTAGCCTGAAATTAAAGCTGTTTTTAGTAAAAAAACGTTTTTCTGTCACATTATCCCTGATAATTCCTTTACTTTTTCTACTTTTGCAAATCATTTATTAAAGTCTATACGGATTTATATGCAAGAGAAGATTATTATTCTTGATTTCGGTTCGCAAACCACGCAGCTCATCGGCCGCCGGCTGCGCGAATTGAATGTCTATTGCGAGATTGTACCTTACAACAAATTTCCATACGGAGATGAGAGTGTAAAAGGAGTTATCCTTTCGGGTAGCCCCTTTTCTGTTTATGATAAGAGTGCATTCAAGGTAGATTTGAGCGGGATTCGTGGGAAATACCCCATTCTGGGTATCTGCTACGGTGCGCAGTTTATCTCCTACAGCAACGGTGGACGGGTGGAGCCGGCAGGAACCCGCGAGTACGGACGTGCCCATCTCGGTTCTTTCGATTCGGAGAATGTCCTTTTCAAAGGGGTAAGGAAGAATACCCAAGTATGGATGAGCCATGGAGACACGATTACAGCCATTCCCGACAACTTCAAGATTATAGCTTCTACGGACAAGGTAGCGATTGCTGCTTACCAGGTGTCCGGCGAGGAGATGTGGGGAGTGCAGTTCCATCCGGAAGTATTTCATAGCGAGGACGGTACGCAGATGCTGCGCAACTTCGTGGTGGACGTATGCGGTTGCAGCCAGAGCTGGAGCGCCGCATCGTTTGTAGATACTACTGTGGCCGAACTGAAGGAGCAGCTTGGCAACGACCGAGTTATCCTGGGACTGAGTGGCGGTGTGGATTCTTCGGTAGCCGCCGTGTTGCTGCATCGTGCCATTGGCAAGAACTTGACCTGTATCTTTGTGGACCACGGACTGCTTCGCAAGAATGAGTTCAAGAATGTGATGCACGACTACGAATGCCTGGGACTGAACGTGATTGGCGTGGATGCCAGCGAGAAGTTCTTCAAGGATTTGGAGGGAGTGACCGAGCCTGAGCAAAAGCGTAAAATCATCGGCCGCGATTTTATCGAGGTCTTCGATGCCGAAGCGCACAAGATAACCGATGCCCGTTGGTTGGCACAAGGCACCATTTATCCCGACCGCATCGAGAGCCTAAACATTACGGGCAAGACCATCAAGAGCCATCACAACGTGGGCGGTCTGCCCGAGGAGATGAACCTCCGTCTGTGCGAACCGTTGCAGTGGCTGTTCAAGGACGAAGTACGCCGCGTGGGACGCGAATTGGGAATGCCCGAACATTTGATTACCCGTCATCCTTTCCCCGGTCCGGGACTGGCTGTCCGCATCCTGGGGGATATAACACCGGAGAAGGTGCATACTTTGCAGGAAGCCGACGATATTTTCATTCAGGGCTTGCGTGACTGGAAAGTGCAGGATGCCGACGGCAACGAGACATCGCTCTACCATCAGGTCTGGCAGGCGGGCGTCATTCTTCTGCCCGTACAGAGTGTGGGCGTGATGGGCGACGAACGCACCTATGAACGTGCAGTGGCCTTGCGTGCCGTCACTTCCACCGATGCCATGACAGCCGACTGGGCGCATCTGCCCTACGAATTCCTGGGTAAGGTGTCCAACGACATTATAAATAAGGTGAAAGGTGTGAACCGCGTGACCTATGACATCTCTTCAAAACCACCCAGCACAATAGAATGGGAATAAGACCTACTGAAATTATTAACTTAAAAACAATATAGAAGAATGAAGCAGGATATGATTGTGATTCTGGATTTGGGAAGCCATGAGAACACAGTGCTTGCCCGGGCGATTCGTGCGTTGGGAGTATATAGCGAAATCTACCCGCACGACATTACTGCCGCCGAACTGAAGGCCTTGCCGAATGTGAAAGGCATCATCATCAACGGCGGCCCCAACAATGTGGTTGACGGGGTGTCCATCGACGTGTTGCCCGAGATTTACGAAGCGGGATTCCCCGTAATGGCTGCCGGACACGACAAGGCGCTGTGCGAAGTGAAGCTGCCGCAGTTTACGGATGATGTGGAAGCCATCAAGGAGGCTGTGAAATCTTTCGTATTCGATACTTGCAAGGCTGAGGCGAACTGGAACATGACGAATTTCGTCAACGACCAGGTGGAGTTGATACGTCGTCAGGTGGGCGACCGTAAGGTGCTGCTGGCACTGTCCGGTGGTGTGGATAGCTCCGTGGTGGCCGCTTTGCTGCTGAAAGCCATCGGAGACAAGCTGGTTTGCGTACACGTGAACCACGGACTGATGCGTAAGGGCGAATCGGAAGCCGTGGTGGAAATCTTTGGCAAGGAGCTGAAAGCTAACTTGATATACGTGGATGCTACAGACCGTTTCCTCTCCAAGCTGGAAAACGTGGCTGACCCGGAAGAAAAGCGCAAGATTATCGGCGGAGAGTTTATCCGTGTCTTTGAGGAAGAAGCCCGCAAGCTGGACGGTATCGACTTCCTGGGACAAGGTACCATCTATCCCGATATTGTAGAGAGTGGCACAAAAACAGCCAAGATGGTGAAGTCTCATCACAACGTAGGCGGTCTGCCCGAGGATTTGCAGTTTGAATTGGTGGAGCCGTTGCGCCAGCTGTTCAAGGACGAAGTACGTGCATGCGGTGTAGAGCTTGGATTGCCGTACGAGATGGTTTACCGTCAGCCGTTCCCCGGTCCCGGATTGGGAGTACGTTGTCTGGGAGCCATTACCCGTGACCGCTTGGAGGCTGTACGCGAGTCGGATGCCATTCTGCGTGAGGAATTCCAACTGGCAGGCCTGGATAAGAAGGTATGGCAGTATTTCACTGTGGTGCCCGATTTCAAATCTGTGGGTGTACGCGACAATGCACGTTCGTTCGACTGGCCCGTCATTATCCGTGCCGTCAACACAGTGGATGCCATGACCGCTACCATTGAGCCGGTGGACTGGCCCATCCTAATGAAGATTACCGACCGTATTCTCAAGGAAGTGAAAACCGTCAATCGCGTTTGTTATGATATGTCTCCGAAACCCAATGCGACTATCGAGTGGGAGTGAGATTGACCAATGATAATGATAGCCTCACCTTAAAAACGGTGGGGCTGTTTTTTTTATAACAAAACAACAAAGAATAGAACAATGAAACTTTTATGTATGATTGCTGTCTTTTTGTGCATCCCCTGGGTAGCCTCTGACGCACAGAAGCAGGACTGGGGAAATTTGAAACGCTATGCAGAGGCAAACAAGGAACTGGTACGGAAGGGAAAACAGAAGGACCGGGTGGTTTTTATGGGCAACTCCATCACGGAAGGATGGGTGGCAAACGATGCCGCTTTCTTTGAAGACAACGGTTATGTGGGCCGTGGTATAGGCGGGCAGACTTCTTCCCATTTCCTGCTCCGTTTTCGCGAAGATGTCATCAAGCTTGCTCCGGCGCTGGTCGTGATAAATGCAGGTACCAATGACATTGCGGAAAATGCAGGCGCTTATAATGAAGAATACACTTTTGGAAATATAGTGTCTATGGTAGAGCTGGCACGGGCCAATAAGATAAAGGTGATTTTGACGTCTGTGTTGCCTGCCGCTGCCTTTGGCTGGAATCCTTCGGTGAAGGATGCTCCGCAAAAGATAATGCAGCTGAATGCCAGAATCCGGAAGTATGCCCAGGAAAACAAGATTCCTTATGTCGACTATTACAGTGAGATGGTGGAAGGCGACAATAAGGCTCTGAACTCCTCGTATACCCGGGATGGGGTACACCCCACTCTAGAAGGGTATAAAGTGATGGAAGCCTTGATAAAGAAAGCGATAGACAAGGTGTTGTAGGAAATCTCGGTTCAGGTGGCCTATAAGAGCTTTTCTGCGTCGGGAATCATCATCTCGCCTCTGTGCAGTTCGAGCAGGCCTTTCTCCTGCATGCTGTTCAACGCTCTTGATACTCCCATACGGGTATCATTGACCACCTGAGCCAATTCTTCCATTTTTATTTTCAGTATTTTCCTGCCTGACGGACGTTCGATATGTGTCAGGATAAAGTTGCCGATACGTTTCTCAAGGTTGTCGGTGCTTTCTGCCCAAAGACGGCTGTTTAGGCTTTGGGCGCGGTTGCTGATGATATTCATGTAATTCAGGCGGAATATGTCATATTTGAACAATTCGCTCATGACGAAAGCCTTGCTGATGCTCACTGTGTGGGTCTCGGTTTGGGCGGTATAGGCCGAGACGTAGGAGGTGCTCATCCCGAACAGAGATTGTGGCTCGATGACATAAGGTGCCTGAAAATATTCCGTGGAGCTGTATGATGTATTCGCAGATGAAGTACATGAGGAGATTTCACCTTTCAATACGAATATCAGTTGACTGCATGTGTCACCGGCTTTCACGATAACTTCGCCGGCTTTATGCTTTGTAAAGCTCAGCTTGACTTTCCCCAGGATATTGGTAAAGTCTTCTTGTGCGAGTCCTTGAAAGAGTGGCAGTTGCAGTAATGTATCAAACATTGTATTCATAATGCTTTTTCTTCTTGTTTTGAAACAAAAGTAGATATTATCAAGGTGTACTGTAAACTCTTTGCCCCTCTTTTTGTTTTTTTTATTGTTTCTTAAACGTGCTATTCAATCCTTGTAGACGAATCCTCATCCTTCTCCTCTTCCTTCTTATCGTCCTCATCCTCATTGTTTTCCTCATCTTCGTCTTCCTCTTCGTCTTCCTCTCCGGCAAACGGATCGGGCCGTTGGGGACCGTATTCCATAAAGCCTATGGCGCATAGCGTGCCTGCTATGGCTCCGCTAAGGTGTCCTTCCCAGGAAGTGGTGGCTTTGGCAAATTGTGGGAACATATTCCATACCAGGCCGCCATATAGGAACGTTATCAACAGTGAAATGGCGATAAGCGGTACATGTTTGCGCAGAATGCCGCTGAAGAACAGAAAAAAAGCCAGTCCGTATATGATGCCGCTGGCTCCGATATGCCATCCCGGTTTCCCTATAAGAAAGGTAAGCGCACCGCATCCTATCCAAATGGCAAAGAAGATGTAGGGGGCTATATGCCGGTAGAAATAGAACAGACACCACATCAGGAAAAAGAGTGGAATCGTATTGGCGAACAGATGCTTGAAACTGCTGTGTACCAGTGGATGTGCGAAAATTCCGAACACGCCCCGCTGTTCCATCGGATATACTCCCAGTCGTGTGAAGTTCCAATCCATGCCTGTCTCCAAAAACTTTAAAATGTATAAAATGAATAGCAGGAATAGGGGTATAACCGCCGCCAATGCCATTCTGCGTATATCATGCTTCATATTTCGTACAGTGATTGCTATTTTTGTACAATACTACGGAATATTTGACGAAAACCGAAAAAAAACTGACTTTTTATTTTGCCTATAAGCTTTAATTCGTATTTTTGGGCATCGCTACATGGCTTGTAGCGCATATACCGAAATAATTAACCTTTAAATAATGCACAACTATGAGTTATTTACGATTTGACAAGACCCTGATGATTAATCTGCAAGAATCTTTGCCAAGGGAGATATTGCGGACGAATAGGTCGGGAGCCTATCATTGTACAACAATTGTAGATTGTAACACACGCAAATATCACGGTCTGTTGGTGATACCGGTCCCCAACCTCGATGATGAAAACCATGTGCTGCTGTCTTCTTTGGATGAAACTGTAATTCAGCACGGTGCGGAGTTCAACCTGGGGTTGCATAAGTATCAAGGAAACCACTTCAGTCCTAACGGGCACAAGTATATCCGAGAGTTTGACTGTGAAAATATCCCCACAACTACCTATCGTGTAGGAGGCGTCATCCTTCGTAAGGAAAAGATTTTCGTACACCATGAAAATCGGATTCTGATTCGTTATACCTTGGTCGATGCCCATTCGGCAACCACACTTCGTTTCCGCCCTTTCCTGGCATTCCGCAGTGTGCGCGAGTACACGCACGAAAATGCGCAGGCAAGCCGCGACTACCAGTTGGTAGAGAATGGCATTAAAACCTGCATGTATCCCGGTTATCCGGAGTTGTTCATGCAGCTCAACAAAAAGAATGAGTTCCACTTCCAGCCTGACTGGTATCGTGGTATCGAGTATCCCAAAGAACAGGAACGCGGATATGACTTCAACGAAGACCTTTATGTGCCGGGATATTTTGAAGTGGATATAAAGAAAGGGGAAAGCGTTGTCTTCTCCGCCGGTATCTCCGAGATTTCTCCCCGCAAGCTGAAGCAGACTTTTGAGTCCGAGGTGGCCGACCGCACTCCGCGTGACAGTTTTTACCACTGTCTGAAAAACTCGGCGCACCAGTTTCACAACAAGCAGGGGGAGGAGCATTATGTGCTTGCAGGCTATCCTTGGTTCAAGTGTCGCGCCCGTGACTTGTTCATCTCCCTGCCGGGTCTTACTTTGGCCTTAGGCGAGCAAGATGAATTTGAAGACGTGATGAAAACAGCCGAAAAGGCTATCCGTGAGTTTATCAATGGAGAACCTTCCTCCTATAAGATATACGAGATGGAGCATCCGGATGTGCTGCTGTGGGCTGTCTGGGCTTTACAGCAGTATGCCAAGGAGACTTCGCGTGAAAATTGCCGGCAGATGTACGGTAATCTTCTCGAGGAGATTGTTGACTATATCCATGAACGCAGGCATGACAATCTCTTCCTGCACGAAAACGGACTGTTGTATACCAATGGCACCGAGAAAGCGGTTACCTGGATGAACTCTACCGCCAATGGCCGCCCGGTTATTCCACGTACGGGCTACATTGTAGAAGTGAATGCACTGTGGTACAATGCCCTGCGTTTTGTAGCCGATATGGTTCGGGAGGGGGGCAATGAAATTCTTGCCGATACACTGGACGCTCAGGCAGAAATCACCGGAAAGTCTTTCGTAGACGTCTTCCGCAATGAGTATGGCTATCTGTTCGACTATGTGGATGGTTATATGATGGACTGGAGCGTACGTCCCAACATGATATTTACCGTTGCCTTTGACTATTCTCCGTTGGATAGGGCCCAGAAGAAACAGGTGCTTGATATTGTGACGAAAGAACTGTTGACTCCGAAGGGCTTGCGTACACTGAGCCCCAAGAGTGGCGGATACAATCCGAATTATGTAGGTCCTCAGATTCAAAGAGATTATGCCTATCATCAGGGTACGGCATGGCCGTGGCTGATGGGTTTCTACATGGAAGCATATCTGCGTATCTATAAAGTGAGTGGCGTGTCGTTTGTAGAGAGATACCTCATCGGTATGGAAGATGAAATGACTTCCCACTGTATTGGCGCATTGCCCGAACTCTTCGATGGTAATCCTCCGTTTGTTGGAAGAGGGGCGGTGTCATTTGCCATGAATACGGCGGAAATCCTGCGTATCTTGAAGTTATTGTCTAAGTATAATTTATAATAGGAGGAACGAAGATGAAAGTTTTAATGTTTGGATGGGAATTTCCTCCCAAAATATATGGTGGTCTTGCGGTTGCTTCTTATGGAATAACTAAGGGATTAAGTTTGCAGGGTGATGTGGAAACTACTTTCTGCATGCCCAAGCCGACGGGCGAAGAAGAGGACTTCTTGAAGATAGTGGGCATGAACCAGGTGCCTATCGTGTGGCGTGATGTCGATTACAATTATTTGAAGTCGAGGCTGACGCGCAACATGACGCCGGAAGATTATTATTCTTTTCGTGACCATATCTATTCGGATTTCTCTTATATGCACGTCAATGACATAGGCTGCATGGACTTTGCCGGCGGTTATCCCGGCAACCTGCACGAAGAGATAAACAACTTCTCGGTGATTGCCGGAGTAGTGGCTCGCCAGCAGGAATTTGATATTATTCATGCCCACGACTGGCTGACGTATCCCGCCGGAGTGCATGCCAAGATGGTGAGCGGAAAGCCGCTCTGCATCCATGTCCATGCTACTGACTTTGACCGTTCACGTGGAAAAGTCAATCCTACCGTCTATTCTATGGAGAAGAACGGTATGGATTATGCCGACTGCATCATGTGCGTGTCCGAACTGACCCGCCGCACGGTTATTGAGCAGTACCATCAGAACCCCAAGAAGGTGTTTGCCATGCACAATGCCGTCTATCCTCTCTCGCAGGAATACCAGGACATTCCACGTCCCGACCATTCCAAAGAGAAGATTGTGACATTCCTGGGCCGTATCACCATGCAGAAGGGACCGGAATACTTTGTGGAAGCAGCTTCGCTGGTATTGCAGCGTGCCCGCAACATCCGCTTTGTTATGGCCGGTTCGGGAGATATGATGGATGCCATGATTAATCTGGCAGCCGAGCGGGGCATCGCCGACCGGTTCCACTTCCCGGGCTTCATGAAGGGAAAGCAGGTATATGAGGTTTACAAGAACAGTGATGTATTCGTTATGCCTTCCGTTTCCGAGCCTTTCGGTATCGCTCCGCTGGAAGCCATGCAGTGTGGGACTCCTTCCATCATTTCCAAGCAGTCGGGATGCGGTGAAATTCTTGATAAGGTCATTAAGACCGATTATTGGGACATTCATGCAATGGCCGATGCCATTTATTCCCTCTGCACTAATCCCGCTCTCTTCCAATATCTGCAGGAGGAAGGCAGGAAAGAAGTGGATGGAATCACGTGGGAAAAAGTAGGCTTGAGAATCCGCGCCCTCTACGAGGATGTGTTAAGAAACTATGGTAAATAACAAAAACAATAATAGAAATGAGAACTATCTGTCTTTATTTTGAAATACATCAAATCATTCATCTGAAACGTTACCGTTTCTTTGATATAGGTACCGATCATTATTACTACGATGATTATGCCAATGAAACCAGTATCAATGATGTAGCCGAACGCTCTTATATCCCGGCATTGAACACCTTGATTGAAATGGTGAAGAATTCCGGAGGTGCGTTTAAAGTGGCTTTCTCCATCTCGGGGGTTGCGCTGGAGCAGTTGGAAATATATGCACCGGCTGTCATCGACTTGTTGCACCAGCTGAATGATACCGGTTGCTGTGAGTTCCTTGCCGAGCCTTATTCCCATGGCCTTTCTTCTCTGGCCAACGAGGATTGCTTCAAGGAAGAGGTGATGCGTCAGAGCGCTAAGATGAAGCAAATGTTCGGTAAGGCGCCGAAGGTGTTCCGTAATTCCAGCCTGATTTATAATGATGAGATTGGTGCGATGGTGGCAGCTTTGGGATTCAAGGGTATGCTGACGGAAGGAGCCAAGCATGTTCTGGGTTGGAAGAGTCCGCACTATGTATACCATTGCTCTATGAATCCTAACTTGAAGTTACTGTTGCGTGATTTTAAGCTGTCTGACGACATCAGCCTGCGCTTCTCCAACTCCGAGTGGAACGAGTATCCTTTGTTTGCCGACAAGTACATCAACTGGATTGACGCTCTGCCGCAGGAAGAGCAGGTCATCAATGTCTTTATGGAACTCTCTGCTCTGGGTATGGCACAGCCGTTGTCTTCCAATATTCTGGAATTCCTGAAGGCTCTTCCATACTGTGCCAAGGAAAAGGGGATTACTTTCTCCACACCGACGGAAATCGTTACCAAACTGAAATCTGTTTCCCAGTTGGATGTTCCATACCCGATGTCTTGGGTGGACGAAGAAAGAGATACCAGCTGTTGGCTGGGTAATGTGATGCAGCGTGAAGCATTCAACAAGCTGTATAGTGTTGCCGAACGTGTCCATCTCTGTGATGACCGCCGTATCAAGCAAGACTGGGATTATCTGCAGGCAAGTAACAACTTCCGTTTCATGACTACCAAGCAAAGCGGTGTCGGTTTGAACCGTGGCATTTATGAATCTCCTTTTGATGCTTTTACCAATTATATGAATATTCTTGGTGACTTTATCAAACGTGTCGATTCTCTCTATCCGGTGGATATAGATAATGAAGAACTGAATGCATTGCTGACCACTATCCAGAACCAAGGTGCCGAGATAGAGGAACTGCATAAGGAATTGGAGAAAGCACAGGCCAAGTTAGAGAAGATAAAGGCTGCAGAAAAGAAAGAGAGCAAGGCTACAGCTAAATCTGCCGCAGAAAAACCGGCAAAGACCAAGGCTCCTGCCAAAAAGCCTGCCGCAAAGAAAACAACTAAAAAGGCTGCTGAATAATATCGGCAGCTTGTCCCATCAATCAAAAAAGCCTTCCGCTCAACAATGAGTGGAAGGCTTTTTTATGGAATATCTGTCAGTTACTTGTTGAAACTGGTGTATGTAACTTCTATTTTCAGCGGAGATTCCACTTCACCTTTTGCATTCTCTTTCGGGCCGCCTTTTAGTTTGGCATATCCCGGCTTAAGGTCGTTTTGGATACCGGTCATGGTTTTGTTACCGCTACTACTTGTACTGTTGTCATAGGTAATGGAAACCGGAATCAGCAATACCTTATCCCAGTCTTCATTTTCTTTGTTCCAAGTTTTCTCCCACTCTGTCTCATTCCAAGAACTGCCGGCTTTGTCTTTGGCGGCTTTCTTGGCAGCTTGTTTTTCGTTGATGCAAGTGGTAACCAAACGGGCTATGTTGCTGAATACATATTGATTAGTAGCAAATGCATTGTGGGTGGTTGTAAATGAGGTAATATTATCCCTGACTTTGTTCTCTTCAAAGAAGCTCTTCAAGTCCTGTTTACGTATCAACAGCACGTCATTGGGAGCACTCATGCTATATTCGTAGTCACTGTTTATATTGTAATTCGTGAAAGTCAGCTTCACGGCATTCAGGGTGTCATTGGTCAGTTTGTTGTATATTGAATCGTATGGCATGATAGCTTCGGTGAAGATACCGGCAGGAGATTTGATATAAGTGTGTTGGGGTTCGGCAGCCTTTTCCTTTATCAAATCAGAATTCATGAACTGGTTTGCCTGGATAACCTCTTTGGTAGAGGCAAATACAGTCTGCATGCTATAGAACAAAGAGTCTGTACCATCTTTTTTCTTCAGTGCTACACCGGTAGTATCATTTACGTGGTGGAAACGGAATTGCATATTTAAAGCCACATAATCCACATAGAGGATGGTTCCATCTCCGTAATCGCTCTTTACATATACTCCTTTGAAAATCTTGTCTATGAAAGTTGCGGCGTCTTTAAAGTATTCGGGATGCTCGCGATAAACCTTCAATATTCTGTCTTCGCCGAAAGTTTTCTTGTCCAATGGGAACGTCACATTGGGATAGAAAGTGTAATAACCGTTATTGTCTTTTTCAAATCTCACAGAGTCCGGAACAGACGTATCGAAAGCTGAATAAGCCTTACGTCCGAGCAGGGACTTGGGGTCGTACTTGTTGTAGTACTCTTCCGGATTGATATTGGTATAGCGATTTTTGTCCAGCTTCTTGTCCAATTCATAGATACTCATCCGGCATGCATTCAGGGAGTCGCCGAACCAACTGGAATAATAGACTGCAAGTTGCACTGAAACTACCGAGTCGGCAGTCATTGTACCAGTTGCCTTGATTGGATTTCCTTCACTGTCCCGTTCGGTCACTTTATACACTTCCGGAAGGGAGAAGTTTTCCGTACAGTTCAGCTCCGTAAGGAAACTTGTTTCGTAATAACCGAATTCCGGGTCGGAAAACTTGCCTATATAGCCGGTACTCGTTTTGGCAAATACAGAATCAACGGCAAATGAACGTGTTGTTACATTAAAAGTAGTAGTATGCGCTGACATGCCGTCAGAATCGGGCAACATACCCAGACCTAATGTTCCGGTGTTGTCATCGCATCCAAAGAAAGTCAGGACTGCCAAAAGCAATGTTCCCAGGTATCTTATTTTCATAGTTTTAACTGTCTAAATCGATTTTATTTTTGTTCTGTTTCCCATACCTTGTCGTAGAAGTCATTGCAGGCTTCAGCAAAGTTCTCGGGAGATTGATATTCCAATACCGGTTTTCCGGATTCGCGGGCATAGTTCAGTACTTCCTCATTGACGTGTTCGCTTTGCTGGATAATGCCGTCGGAGAAGTCAGCAGCCAGTTTGCAAAGTGCTGTGTAGTCAATGGGTTCCTTCAATCCTGCAATATCTTTCTTGGCGATGCCTTTCAACAATAGCTTGTTAGAGAAGTCTGCGTGGAAAGGTTGTTTGAAGTCATTTTCATAAAGGGAAAATATGACCTTGGCATCTCTGAAGGAAGGTTCGTCTTTATAGACTTTTTTGATGTACAGAGGCGCTAAAGCGGTCATCCAGCCGTGGCAGTGGATGATGTCGGGACACCAACGCAGTTTCTTCACCGTTTCCAGTACGCCGCGGGCATAGAAGATGGCACGGGCATCATTGTCTTCATACTCTTCACCATTTTCGTCTGTTACCTGCAAGCGGTTCTGGAAGTAGTCATCGTTGTCGATGAAGTATACTTGCATACGTGCAGACTGGATAGAGGCAACCTTGATGATGAGCGGGTGATCGGTATCGTCAATGATGAGGTTCATGCCGGAGAGTCGTATCACCTCATGCAGCTGGTTTCTGCGTTCGTTGATATTTCCCCATTTGGGCATAAACGTTCTGATTTCTCTGCCTTTTTCTTGAATAGCCTGAGGTAGGTTTCTGCCTACGAGGGACATTTCGGATTCTGAAACGTAAGGGGTAATTTCTTGGGTTATAAATAAAACCTTGTTCGCCTTTGTCATAATAACAATGTTCTCAATTATTCTGCAAAGATATAAAAAAAATCGGGCAATAAAGCAAACGGAGCCCGTCTATAATTCCTTATGAATTGTTAACTGCTTGTTATTCAGTGAGACAGCTGCTTCTGGAATTGCCGGAAAGTGTACTGAGTTTTGCATTAATTTGCGATATTTCTTCTTTATATGCTAAATAATGGTTTATTTTGCACCGCTTTTGCGAACAACCAAGTTATTATATAACCAATTAAAATGGAAATAGTACATACTATCAAGGACTTGCAGGCCGGACTTTCGGCTTTGAGAGCCCAGGGAAAGAAGGTAGGTCTGGTGCCTACGATGGGTGCTTTGCATGCCGGTCATGCCTCATTGGTGAAACGTTGTGTGGCAGAAAATGACGCTGCCGTAGTAAGCGTTTTTGTAAATCCGACCCAGTTTAATGACAAGAATGATTTAGTGAAATATCCCCGTACGCCGGAGGCTGATTGCCGTTTGCTGGAGGAGTGTGGAGCGGCATTTGTCTTTGCACCTTCAGTGGAGGAGATGTATCCGGAACCGGATGCCCGCCGTTTCAGCTATGCGCCGCTGGACACAGTGATGGAAGGAGCATTCCGTCCGGGACATTTTAACGGTGTCTGCCAGATTGTGAGCAAACTGTTTGATGCTGTGCAGCCGGATCGTGCCTACTTTGGCGAGAAAGATTTCCAGCAGCTGGCAATTATTCGCGAGATGGTCCGCCAGATGAAATATCCTTTGGAAATTGTAGGGTGTCCGATTGTGCGTGAGGAAGACGGGTTGGCTCTGAGCAGTCGCAATGCCCGTTTATCTGCCGAAGAACGTAAAAATGCACTGAAAATTTCGCAGACTTTATTTGAAAGTCGTACCTTTGGAGCTTCACATACGGTAGCTGAGACACAGAAGTTTGTGGAAGACACCATCGCAGCCGCCCCCGGATTGCGTTTGGAATACTTTGAGCTGGTGGATGGCAATACCTTACAGAAGATTACCGATTGGGAGGAAACTTCTTATGCTGTGGGTTGCATCACAGTATTCTGTGGGGAAGTTCGTCTGATTGATAATATCAAGTACAAAGAGCCTGCTGCCTTGTAATTTATAATTAGTAATTCGTAATTTATAAAGATATGATGATTGAAGTGTTGAAGTCGAAAATCCATTGTGCCCGCGTCACGGAAGCGAACCTGAACTATATGGGAAGCATTACGATTGATGAAGATTTGATGGATGCCGCCAACATGATTGCCGGCGAGAAGGTGTATATAGCCGACAATAATAACGGTGAACGTTTTGAAACCTACATTATTAAAGGCGAGCGTGGCTCTGGCAAAATTTGCCTGAACGGTGCGGCAGCCCGCAAGGTGCAACCTGATGACATCGTTATTATCATGTCCTACGCGCTGATGGACTTTGAAGAAGCCAAGTCGTTCAAGCCGACGGTGATTTTCCCCGACCCGGCAACGAACAAGGTGGTGAAGTAGTCTCTTTATTGAAATATGGAAATAAAGCCCTGTTTGCAATTTATTTGTAAACGGGGCTTTGTTTTACTTCTGATTCTTCTCCGCAGGGTTCGTATGAGAATGAGGAGCCGATTTAATCTTGTCGAGTAAATACAGAATCTCAGTTTGGACATCGAAATTATATCTTTGGTAATCCTGATAGGTGGGCATCAAGTCTGGATAAAGTGTGTGGGCACACCGGTCTTTGCCCGGAAAGCATATTTGTATGGAGTTGGAGATAGAGCCTTGCATACCGGTATAGGGTAGCCGGAATAAGGTTTGTTCCATGTAGGTATTGGGGGCTTGTCCGCTGGGTATTCCTACAAGGGTAGCACCCATTTTCCACAGATAGAAAGTGTAGTGGAAAGCTGCACTGAAGGTACGTTCGTTGGTAATGACGTAAATGTGTTCCGGAGTATAGAGCGCCTTTCCTTGTTGCTTTCTCAGTTCTTCCGGCACACTGGACATACAGTTCTTGATGAAGTCGGTCCGTCGCTGTTCTATGTTTGTGGTGTCTGCTTCGTCCGTACTAAAAGTGTAGTCACCGTAGGCATAGTCTGTTCCGTATGCTTGGTTGAAATCCTGTAAGTTTGTCTGTAGTTTTTGCATGTAGAGGGGAGAGATGATACGATAGAATTCTATATCCATATCCGTTTGCAGGAAGTGGTCGCCGAACAGTTGGTAAAGTGTGGGTAGGACAATTGGAGTCCAGCCACCGCTATTGTTGCGCAAATCTATGATGAGGGTGGAGGAGGCTTCCTTCTTCATCTCTTTCAGCATATGGGCGAAAACTTCGGAAAGGGACGGGAGTTGCCGAATGGCTTGCAGGGTATCGGCGGGCATATCTTGTTTCAGGATATCCCGATAATAGAATCCTATTTGCCGGTATAAATCTTTCAGCCCTTGTTTTTGCATATACTCAAAATTATCCCGTGCCATGATACTGTTGATATTGATGAGCATTATTTGCTTGTCGTTGTCTATGAACTGATAGGCCAGTTGTTTGTCTGTATAAGCTTTCCAACTGTTATTGTGTTGCATGGGTGTGTTTTGCACTTCCTGCCTTGACAATAAGGGAAGGGTTAATCCTCTTGATTTGCCGTCGGGAGTAAGAAGTGAGAGGTGAAGGTTGTCTTTCATTTCAGGGAAAAGCTGTCTCAAGAAATGTTCCGTAGGCATGGACCTGCATAGATTGGCATAACGGTCATATAGGTTTTCACTGGCTTGGATAGCGGCAGTGCGGGCCAGTACCTCTTCTAAAGAATCTCCGTTGATGGTTGTGATACGGCTACCTAACAAGTCTTTGTACGTTTCAGGGATTCCTTGAAGTATAATGCCGTCGGGGATGGTGCGTACTTCCAGTGCCAGGTAACGCTGATTTGCTTGTTGATTGGCTGTGGGAGGTAAAAGGTAGGTATGTCCGTCTTGCAGATTGGATAGGAAAATGCTTACCTTGTCAAAAAAGGTCTGTTTCGTACCGGGAGTCCGGCGTAACTCGTTCTCCAGATGGAAAGCTTGTTCGTAGAAGAATACTTTTCCTCCGAAGCCGCTGTAAGGGTCGGGATGGGTTGCTGCCAGTTCTTTTACCAGATACCGAAAGTCTGAGGCAAGGGAATCCCCGTTTAGGGGCTCTTGGGCGCTTGCCAATAGGTAAGCCAGACAGGGAAGGAGGGATAGATAAATACGTTTCATATTCTTGAAATATTTAAATTGTATGCTAGAAGGGGAAAGTAGAGGGAGAGGTTGTAGTAGAATAAAAAAGGTGGAGTTCGTATGTCTCCACCTTTCATGACAGATTCTTATTTTTTTAGCTGCTCGTTCATCGCTGCTGCTGCCTTTCGTCCGTCTCCCATGGCAAGGATTACGGTGGCACCTCCGCGGACAATGTCGCCTCCGGCAAAGATGGTCGGGATGGACGACTGCATGTTATCATTGACGGCAATCGTTCCCTTCCGGCCCAATTCCAATCCCTTGATGGAGCTTGGGACAATCGGGTTGGGAGATACACCTACGCTGACGATGGCAAGGTCGATGTCGATGGTTTCCGTGGCTCCGGGAATGGGTACGGGACTGCGGCGTCCGCTGGCATCCGGTTCACCCAGTTCCATTTTCTGAAGCACCACTTGTTTCACTTTTCCTTGTTCGTCGGCAATGTATTCGATTGGGTTGTGGAGGGTCAGGAATTCTACACCTTCTTCCTTGGCATGTTTCACCTCCTCGATACGTGCCGGCATTTCTTCTTCCGAACGACGGTAGATAATCATGGCACGCTCTGCACCGAGACGGCGTGCGGTACGTACGGAGTCCATGGCTGTATTTCCACCACCTATCACGGCTACGCATTTGCCGAAAGGAACCGGAGTATCGGAGTCTTCACTGGCGGCATCCATCAGATTGACACGGGTCAGGTATTCATTGGACGAGAGGATATTGATGGAGTTCTCGCCGGGGATATTCATAAAGTTGGGCAGTCCTGCTCCGGAAGCTACGAATATGCCCTTGAATCCTTCCTCTTCCAGTTGTTCCACGCTGAGCGTCTTACCGATAATGCAGTCCTTGACGAATTCCACTCCCATTTTGGCAAGGTTGTCAATCTCCACATCCACCACTTTGTTGGGCAGGCGGAACTCCGGAATGCCGTATTTCAATACACCGCCAATCTCATGCAGTGCTTCGAAAACGGTAACGTCATAGCCATACTTTGCCATATCTCCGGCAAACGACAGACCGGCGGGACCCGAACCGATGACGGCAACTTTGATGCCGTTCTTTTCCTTGATTTCCGGTACGGAGATTTGCCCGCTCTCCCGTTCGTAATCGGCGGCAAAGCGTTCCAGATAACCGATAGCTACCGGCTTCTCGTTCATCTTCAGGTGTATACATTTGGATTCACACTGCTTTTCCTGCGGACAGACGCGACCGCAGACGGCAGGCAGTGCACTGGTTTCTTTCAGTGTCTTGGCCGCTTCGAGGAATTCTCCGCGCTCAATGTTCTTGATGAAGCGGGGGATGTCGATACCTACGGGACAGCCTTCCGTGCAGCCCGGATTAGCACAGTCCAGGCAACGCTTGGCTTCGGTCAGTGCCTGCTCTTCCGTCAAGCCTTGATTGACTTCCTCCTTGCGGCTGTGCGAACGATATTCCGCATCGAGTTCGTTCATCTCTACACGTGGAATGGCGGTACGCTCTTTGGCTTTCATGGACTTGCGTAGTTCTTGGCGCCAGGCGGCATTGCGGCTTTTCTCGTCCGCTTCCTGCACGTTCTCATGGGTGGCTTGGCAGGTCTGAGGTTCTTCCAGTTTGTGCATCTCTTCGCGTTCGATGCTCTTGAAGGCACCCATGCGTTTCAGCATTTCGTCGAAGTCCACTTGGTGCCCATCAAACTCAGGACCATCCACGCATACGAATTTGGTCTTTCCTCCGATGGTGATTCGGCAAGCTCCACACATGCCGGTACCATCTACCATAATCGTATTCAGGGATACATCCGTGGGGATTTCGTATTTCTTTGTCAGCAAACAAACAAATTTCATCATGATGGCGGGGCCGATACAGAAACATTTGTCTACCTTCTCGCGCTTGATGACTTCCTCCACGCCTTCCGTCACCAGTCCTTTGCGTCCGTAAGAGCCGTCATCGGTCATGATGATGACTTCGTCGGAGCTTTCGCGCATCTCCTTTTCAAGGATAATGAGTTCCTTGGTGCGTCCAGCCAGCACGGTGATGACGCGGTTACCGGCAGCTTTTAGCGCTTGCACGATAGGGAGCATGGGAGCTACGCCTACACCACCTCCCGCACAGACCACAGTACCGAAGTTGTCAATGTGCGTGGCTTGTCCCAACGGGCCGACAACATCCGTAATGTAATCGCCTTCGTTCAGTTCGCAAAGACGGGTAGAGGAGAGCCCGACTTCCTGAACCACCAGTGTGATGGTTCCCTTTACCGGGTCGGCTTCCGCAATGGTAAGCGGCATACGTTCGCCTTTTTCGCCCACACGTACAATGACAAAGTGCCCTGCCTTACGTGATTTGGCAATCAATGGTGCTTCAATGACTAACTTAAAGACCTTTTCAGAAAAGTGTTCTTTGCTAATGATTTTATTCATTATCTAATAATTTTGTTGGTGTAATTACGCAATTACTGTCAGATTGATAGATTTTGCAAAGATAGGGGTTATTTGGTAATATCAAAAGAAGAATAGGGTAAAACTGCATGTTGTCACTGGATAACATTCCTTTGTCACTATAATTTGTTCACTTTCTACAGCCTGCCTACTTTTGAAATAAAAAATGAGGAAGAGTATGTATCGAAATGTTTTTTTAGGGGCAATTTTATTGAGTATGCCTTTGGTGGTTTGGTCGCAGCAGGATACGATTGCCGACCAGCGTTTGGAAGAAATTATGGTAACTGCTAAACTCCCGTTGGTAGAAATATCTGCCGGTAAAACAAGTTACCGGATGGATGCGTCAGTCACTCAAAGTACGGGAAGTCTTTATGATGTTCTTGCTTCCCTGCCGGGAGTCGTGATAGATTCCAATGGTAATATCTTGCTGAACGGACAAAGCGGTGCGACGATTCTGATGGATGGCAAGCCTACTTATCTTTCGGGAGATGAATTGATGAGTCTGTTGAAATCTACTCCTGCAACTAATGCTGATAAGATAGACTTGATAACCCAGCCTTCCGCACGCCACGATGCGGCGGGAAGCTCCGGGTTGATTGATATCCGTACAAGAAAAATCAGACTGCGCGGTGTGAATCTGGCCTTGAACGGCAATGGCAGTCTTGGACGGACGGGTAGCGGTTATGGAGGTGCCTCCATGAATATCCGGGAGAATAAGTTCAATCTTTATTTGAACTATTCGTATTATCAGGGGAAGGATGTCATAGACTTGTTTATCGACCGTGCGTTCGAACGGGATGGAGGAAGGATGATGCAGGACTCTTACCGGAAGCGTAGGAATTATTCGCACTATTTTCGTACCGGATGTGATTATTATCTCAATGAGCGGACAGTTTGGGGAGTCTCATTGGGTGGAAACTTTTCCCGGCAAAGGGAAAATGCAGGCATGTTTACGGAAATCCGAGAAACCGGAGTTGCGGGAAATACTTACAGCCATGCGGAGCAAAACCGGAATAATGTTTCTGCCGGAACCAGTATGGTGCACAAGCTGAAAAGAGAAGGGGGAGAACTCAGCGCTTCTTTTGATTATTTCCATTACTACCGTGTTGGAAACCAGTTGATGGATAGTTTTAAGCCCGATACATTGAAAGGGGATATGAAGGGAAATACCGACTTATATGTCGGACAGATAGATGCGGTTTATCCATTGAGTGAGGTTTGGAAGTTACAGGCCGGAGTCAAAACCTCATTTGTTACGATAGACAATACGGCAGGTTATATGCGTCCGTCGGTTTCCGGCTGGCTGCCGGATGGGGCACTTGGTTCCCGATTCGTATATGATGAGAATATCAATGCCTCTTATCTACAAGTCGGCTATGAGAAAGACCGCTTGAAAATCTCAGCGGGTCTAAGGTTGGAACATACCCATGTACACGGGGATTTTGGAGGAAATACACAACAGAAAGACTCTTCGTTTACAACGAATTACTTCCAATTGTTTCCTACTATTGCTTTGCAATACGGTTTGACTTCGGAACATCTGTTTCAGCTTTCGTATGGCAGGCGTATTACCCGCCCCAATTATGGTGATTTGAATCCTTTTACCTATATATTTGATGACTATACCCATGAAGGGGGAAATACGAAGCTGCATCCTTCTTTCTCTGATAATATAGAGTTGGGGTATGTGTATCGTGACTGGTTTCAGACAGTGCTCTTTTTCTCGCATACAGATGATGCTATCATGAAGAGCTATCGCGAACAGGAGGGGCGGCGTATCTATGTAATGCCCCAGAATCTGTCTTCCTATGTACAGACGGGTATGCGTGTACATGCCGCCAACCTCTCACCTGTTTCTTTTTGGAAGGTGAATCTGACCGCTATCGGTATTTATAATAATTATGGTTGGACGGAGCAAGGGCAGAAAATGAAAAACCGTATGTTTACCCCGATATTCGGCTGCATGAACCAGTTTGCTTTCACTTCCGTATGGTCGGCCGAACTTTCGGCAAATTATAATGGACGAATGGCCTACGGACAAGCCACAGTACATCCGGCGCTGGAAGTGAATGTCGGCATCCAAAAGAAGATGTTCCGTAACAGATGCACCGTTACCTTGTTTGCCAAGGATGTATTCAACACCAATTATCAAAAAGTAGATATTCAATCTCCCGGTGTGCAGGCGTTTGTTGACGAACGGCACAACAAACGTGTGCTGGGTATTGCTTTCGCCTGGCGTTTTCAAAAAGGCAGCGAGACAAAAGAAAGCAGAAGGAAAAAAGAAATAGATGAAACAAAAAGAGTAAATTTGTAACTGTTATGGGCAGACTGTGGAACAAGTGGCTGGTGCCGGCATTATTTGCCGTGATTCTTTTTCTGTGTATTCGTGTGGCGAATGATATTCCGAAACATGAATACTATTGGGAAAGTAATGAGTGGAATTTCATGCTGAAGGATATGCTTGTGGTACTCTTCATGTCTTATCCTATCTTTTTTCTATTGAAGTATTGGCTTCGTTTGTGCCGGAAGCGGAAGTTGGTATGGTGGCAGGAATACGGGGTAGTTGTCCTGACGGTTCCCGTCTGGTGTCTTCTGACGATGTGGGTCATCCGCTTTTTGATGGGGGTAAGTCTTGATTTATACGATGTGCCTGTTCCGGCCATAGTCAGTATGTTGCTTGGCGGCTTCTTTTATATATTCTTGCGTAATCAGATGATACAGAAGGAAAATGAAGCTCAACGCCTGCAGTTGGAGAAGATAAAAAATGACCAGCTCCAGACAGAACTGAAATTCCTTAAAGCGCAATATCATCCACACTTTCTTTTTAATGTACTCAATACGGTTTATTTTCAGATAGATGAGAATAATGAGGCTCCGCGGCATACTCTTGAGCAATTGTCCGATTTGCTTCGTTACCAATTATACAATGATGGGGAGAAAGTGCAAGTCCGTGTGGAAGTGGAATATCTGAAACAATACATCAGCCTATGTAAACTTCGTGCTACGAAGCGGCTGCAGTTGCAGGTGCATTTCGATGAAATGGAGGCGCAGGTTGAGATTTATCCATTGTTGTTTGTACCGTTGGTGGAGAATGCTTTCAAATATGTGGGAGGGAACTATTTTATAGCTATGGATATGTGTCTGAAAGAAGGCAAGTTGTGTTTTAGTATTGAAAATTCTATACCGGAACCATTAGTGCACCAGAAAGGAAAACATGGAATCGGCATAGAAAATCTGAGGCGCAGGCTGGAGCTGCTATATCCGGAGCGTCATACGCTGGACATAAATAGAGGAGATACTTTGTTTAGAGTAAAACTTGTGATAGAATTATAGGATGAAACAGGTAAAATGTGTAATAACCGATGACGAGCCTACTGCATGTGAAGGATTGCAACGCTATGTGGAAAAGGTGGATTTCCTTTCTTTAATGGGTGTATGTGAAGATACTATGCAGTTGAACACTCTTTTGCAGACTGAGCAGCCGGACTTGTTGTTTCTGGATATTGAAATGCCTTATCTTTCGGGGCTTGAACTCTTGGCATCTCTTGCCCATCCGCCTCATGTGATTATCACTTCCGCTTATGAGCAGTATGCATTGAAAGGTTATGAACTTGATGTTACGGACTATCTGTTGAAACCGATTTCGTTTGACCGGTTCCTGAAAGCGGTGAATAAAGTACATGGTCTTTTGCAGCAGGAGAAATGGCCGGATGAAGCTAATAATTTTATATTTGTCCGTTCAGACCGTCAGATGCATAAGGTGTTGTTTAAGGATATTCTGGTGGTGGAGGGGCTGGAAAATTACGTCTGTATTTATACGGAAAGCACAAAGCTGCTTGTACGTTCTACCATGAAGCGTATGATAGAGGCTCTTCCTGGTGGAGTATTTCAGCAAGTCCATAAATCATATCTGATAAATTTGGAAAAGATTGAGATGATAGATGGCAATCGGATTATAGTTGGGAGGCATACTGTTCCGGTGGCACGTAATTTCCGCGAGGAGGTGTTTGCACGTATTTTGAAGAATACTTTGTAGTTGCGCAGGAGAAGCTTGTCATGATAAAACTCCGGGCACGAATTACATGGATTTCACGTTTTTTGCTAACCGCAACTGTGAAATTCATGTAATTCGTGCCCGAAAGAAAGTGTCAAAGGCGTATTGCTGCACGTGACTATTATGGCCTTAGTCTATTATTTCAAATCCCGTATACGGAACCAATGCCTTTGGTATGCGGATTCCTTCTGGAGTCTGGTTGTTTTCCAGCAAGGCGGCAACAATGCGTGGCAGAGCGAGTGCGGAACCGTTCAGCGTATGGCAAAGCTCTGTTTTCTTTTCTGCCGTACGGTAGCGGCATTTCAGACGGTTGGCTTGATAAGTGTCAAAATTAGAGACGGAACTTACTTCCAGCCAGCGTTTCTGTGCTTCGGAATACACCTCAAAGTCAAAACAGAGGGCAGCCGTGAAGCTCATATCGCCACCGCAAAGGCGCAGGATGCGGTAGGGGAGTTCCAGCTTTTGAAGCAAACCTTCCACGTGGTCCAACATCTCCTGGTGGGATTGTTTGCTGTGTTCCGGTTTGTCGATGCGTACCAGTTCCACTTTGGAGAATTCGTGCAGGCGGTTCAAGCCACGTACGTCTTTCCCGTATGAACCGGCTTCACGGCGGAAACATTGTGTGTATGCACAGTTCTTGATGGGCAACTGCTTTTCGTCCAGAATCACATCACGGTAGATGTTGGTTACGGGGACTTCGGCGGTAGGAATCAAGTAGAGGTCGTCCACTTCGCAATGATACATTTGCCCTTCCTTGTCAGGCAGCTGTCCCGTGCCGTAGCCGGAAGCGGCGTTCACCACTGTGGGCGGCATTATTTCCGTATAGCCGGATTTGCGTGCTTCGTCCAGGAAGAAGTTGATGAGTGCGCGTTGCAGTTGTGCGCCTTTGCCTTTGTATACGGGGAAGCCGGCACCGGTAATCTTGACACCCAGGTCAAAGTCTATCAAGTCATATTTCTTGGCCAGTTCCCAGTGGGGCAGGGCGTCTTTGGGCAGCTCGGTTTCCATACCACCTATTTTCTCTACTACATTGTCGTCGGCACCTACGCCTTCAGGCACGCTGTCGTAGGGAACGTTGGGGATGGTATAAAGCAAAGTCTGCAAATCGTTGGCAGCCTGGTCCATATTGGCTTGCAAGTCCTTGTTGACTTCTTTCAGCTCGGCCACGCGGCTTTTGGCGGCTTCTGCTTCTTCTTTCTTGCCCTCCTTCATCAGTTGTCCGATGGATTTGGAGAGTGAGTTGGCTTCTGCCAGGTTTTTATCTAGGATGGTTTGATTGGCTTTTCTTTTGTCATTGAAGTCCAGCACTTGTGCAATGGTTTCTTTTGCATTCTTGAAGTGCTTCTTTTCCAGTCCGCGGAGAACCGCGTCGGTGTTTTCTGTAATTTGTTTGATGGTAAGCATATCTTATACTTGTTTTTATGTTATTCGGTTTTGTGAGTGCAAAGATATGGAAAAAACAAATAAAGTGTTGCTTTTGACATAAAAGAAAGGGATGCAACCTATTCGGATTGCATCCCTTTTCCTTATTTCTTGTTCGGAAACTTATGCTTCTGCATTTTCTGCAGGGATAACAGAAACTGAACGTCTGTCTTCCTTGCCCACTTTGAATTGTACAGTTCCGTCTACTAAAGCGAAAAGAGTGTGGTCTTTTCCCATACCGATGTTATTACCCGGGTGGAATTCAGTACCTCTTTGACGAACGATGATGTTACCTGCTTTGCAAGCTTCGCCACCAAATATCTTAACGCCTAATCTCTTGCTCTGTGATTCGCGGCCGTTCTTAGAACTACCGACACCTTTTTTATGTGCCATTTCTTCTTACTGTTTTAATTGATTAAGCTACTACTTCTGTAATTGTTAACTCTGTGAATTGTTGACGGTGACCGTTCAACTTACGATAACCTTTTCTTCTTTTCTTGTGGAAAACAAGAACTTTATCGCCTTTTACCATGTTTGATACGACCTGGCAAACAACCTTTGCACCCTCTACTGTGGGAGCACCTACGGTGATGTTGCCGTCTTTGTCTACCAAAAGAACCTTGTCAAACTCTACTGTTGCACCGTTTTCTGCATTCTGGATGTGGTGTACAAACAGCTTTTTGCCAGCTTCTGCTTTGAATTGCTGACCGTTGATTTCTACAATTGCGTACATTTCTTATATATAATGTATAAGTTAGCTCCGTCGGGTGGTCTCTAATCACTTAGAAAGCACTTGGTCGAACCCGGTGCGGAATAATCGGGCACAAAAGTACTCTTTTTATTCTAAATGGACAAATGTTCTTTTGCTTTTTTGTTCTTTTAATGCAGATTGTACTTTTAGATTATTGGAGAAAAACTGTTTCATCAAGGAGAAACAGTCCGTGTAGGGATGGTTTCTGTTACAAAATGAATTTCAGAACATAGATACCGGCCAGCATCAGCGCCATTACAAGACACGCGAATATGACGAGTAGCACAAGACTGTAAGTCAGCATGAGGATAGTGCGCCAAAAGCTTCTCCACCAGGTGCAGCGGTACAATTGTTTGTAATCCCAACAGAATAGGACGAAAATAAGCCATAAAGGCAGCTCATACAAATCGTCTACCTTTGCGTACCCGTTGAAAGGCAGCACGATGATGCTCAGCAGGAGTATCTGGCAAGCTATGTAGGCTTGTATGAACACATGCTCCGTGGTATTGTAGTTTAACTTATATTTCCGGCGTCGGAAGGCAAGTTGGGTGGCAAGTGCAAACAAAGGCAGTGTGGCAATGATGCGGAATGCCTTGTTTCCGTGTCCCCAGCTCTTCATCAGATTCCATACTTTCATTAGGAAAGGAGAGTTCTGTAAGACTTTTTCCAGTCTGTCTCCCACTTCCGAGGTGTCGTTTACAAATTCATCGATGAGGTCGCCATCATCGCTGTTCTGTTCGGACACCTGTGTGGCAGAAGTGGAGTCGTTCTTCTCTTCCAGTTTGTTCAAGCTTTTCTCCAGGCTTTTTATAGTGATGGCGAGGGCTCGCTTTTCCTCTTTGCTATAGGTTTTCTCCATCTTTTTGGTAAGCTTCTCTTTAGCGGCAATGATTTCTTCTTTGTCTGTCTGCTCTGTCTTTTCCGTCTTTTCTTTTTTGCTTAGGGCTTCCGGGTCTACCAGTTGCACAGCCATGATATAAAGGGCTGCAAGAATGAAGAGTGTCTGGAACGGGCGAAAATACTCTACACGCTTACCACCGATGAAGTCTCTAATCATGTACCCCGGACGGTAGAGGAGTTCCAGAAGGGTACGTCCAAAGCCATTATCTATATTGAAGAAGCCTCCGGCAATGTTTTTAAGCGCGTTACTCAACCGATAGCGTGGAGTGTTACGGCTTTGTCCGCAACGGTTACAGTAGTTGCCGGTATAGGTGGTGCCGCAATTCAGGCAGGTGCAGGTTTCGTTGCCAGCGGGAGGAGTTTTTCTCCCTTGTATCAGCTTGATGTGAAATGCGCGTAAGCGTACTGCGCAGGGGTGCCACCATGAGTCGATGAAAGTTCTTGCTTTGTTGGGTAGTATCCTTCTTTTTTGGAGGATGCCCCACAATGTCAGTATGAAGACAACCGGGAAGAAGTTGCTGTCGTCGGTCATGTCCAGCTCTTCAATAGCCAACCAGAAGAGTGTCACTAGAAGGAGGATTTGCCAGACACTTATCCTTTTCTGTTTCCGGAGAGAAGTGGCATGCATGTTTTCCGGCCGGATGGGATTTTCAATCTTGAATATGGAAGGATGCTCCTCCTGAACTGCCAGCAGTTCTTCTAAAGTGTTCATTATTTTCCGGTGTGGGTACTTCTCCAATTCTTTGGCAGTGGTTACTCCGTGGGTGACTCCGGCAAAGTCTACTCCGGCTGCTTGGGCTGTTTCCGCATCTACCGTGCTGTCGCCTATATAGAGGGTCTCGGCTTTGCTGACATGTAGCCGCTTAATGGCAAGGAGTAGCCCTTCGGGAGATGGCTTGGCGGCTTTCACGTCTTCACCACCCACGATGATGTCCATAAAATCTTCAGGAAAATGCTGGTCGAGGAGTTCCTTGATGCGGAATCGATATTTGGTCGAGATGATTCCGATGCGAGCGCCGGAGTCCTTCAGTGCAGTCAGTACGGACTTGGTTTCCAGAAAAAGCACCGTGTTGACAGTCATATGCGTATCGGCCTCTTTTCGGTATTCTGCCTTGAATCCTGCCAGTTGTCCGGCATCTGTCACGCCGGTGAGGATGGAAAAAGAGTCTTCCAGAGTCTTGCCGATAGTACGTTTGATGTCGTCATCCGTCACCTCTGTATATCCGTGACGGGTCAGTACGTTGCGGAAACAAGTGACGATTCCGCGGGAAGAATCAGCAAGCGTATAATCAAAGTCGAAAAGATAGGTCGTGTAATTCATTGTGACTTTTTGTGACAAAGATAGTGTAAAGTATATTTTTACAAAATAAAAAAGAGGATTAATCGGAATTTTGTATTACTTTTGTTTGCATGAATTCTGTAGAAAAGTGACAAGATGTGTAAGTGTTTTATCCGGTTAGGTTGTTATACTATACACGTTAACCCTATAATGTTATGAATTTGATAAAATCTTGTTGTTTGTTTGTGGTCTTTTCATCCTTTCTGGCATGCACCTCGCAGGTGTCGGATGTGAAGAGTGTGTCTTATACAGAGTTTGTGAATCCCTTTATCGGTACAGATTTTACTGGAAACACCTATCCGGGTGCCCAGGCGCCGTTTGGCATGGTGCAGCTCAGTCCTGACAACGGACTGCCGGGCTGGGACCGTATTTCCGGATATTTTTATCCGGACAGTACCATTGCAGGCTTCAGTCATACCCATCTCTCCGGAACCGGCGCTGGTGACTTGTATGACATCTCTTTTATGCCGGTGACATTGCCTTATAAGGAGGCGGAAGCTCCGCTCGGCATTCACTCTTTGTTCTCTCATTCGGAAGAGTCGGCAAGCGCTGGATATTATCAGGTGCGTCTGAAAGATTATAATATCAATGTAGAGTTGACGGCCACCGAGCGTTGTGGCATTCAGCGGTATACTTTCCCAAAAGCCGATGCTGCCGTTTTCCTGAATTTGCGGAAAGCCATGAATTGGGATTTTACCAATGATTCTCACATAGAAGCCGTCGATTCGGTAACGGTGCAAGGTTACCGTTACTCTGACGGTTGGGCACGCGACCAGCGCCTCTACTTCCGTACACGTTTCTCCAAACCGTTTGCTGCGATGCAGCTCGATACAGCTGCCATAGAGAAAGAAGGCAAGCGGATAGGGACATCTGTCATTGCACGATTCGACTTTCAGACTAAGGAAGGAGAACAGATTCTTGTCAGTACTGCCATCTCCGGTGTAAGTATGGAAGGGGCGGCACGTAATCTAGCAGCAGAAGTACCTGATGATGATTTCGACAAATACCTGGCTGCTGTGCAGGATGATTGGAACGAACAATTGTCCCGGATAGAAATAAAATGCGATGACCGCGATGAGAAAGTCAAGTTCTATACAGCTTTATATCATTCGATGATTGCTCCTACCATTTACAGTGATGTGGACAGCGCCTATTACGGTCCCGACAAGCAAGTGCACCGGGTAGAGGGCTGGACAAATTACAGTACTTTCTCCTTGTGGGACACTTACCGTGCGGCTCATCCTCTCTATACTTTTATTGAGCCGGAACGGGTGAATGATATGGTGAAGTCCTTCCTCGCCTTCTTCGAACAGAACGGCCGCCTTCCCGTATGGAATTTTCAGGGGGGCGAGACAGATATGATGATAGGTTACCACTCTGTGCCGGTTATTGTAGATGCCTATCTGAAAGGTATTGGGGACTTCGATGCGAAAAAGGCCTTGGAGGCTTGTGTAGCTACTGCCAATATCGATTCCTATCGTGGCATTGGGTTATATAAGAAATATGGCTATGTTCCTTATAATGTGACGGATCAGTATAATTCGGAAAACTGGTCACTTTCTAAAACACTGGAATATGCATATGATGACTATTGTATAGCCCGTATGGCAGAGAAGCTGGGCGATAAGGAGGTTGCGGACGAGTTTTATAAGCGTTCCCGTAATTACCGGAATGTCTACAATCCGGTAAGTTCTTTCATGCAGCCCCGTGATGACAAGGGAGAGTTTATCCGGAACTTCTCGCCGGACGACTATACTCCGCACATCTGCGAGAGCAACGGCTGGCAATACTTCTGGTCTGTGCAGCAGGATATTGACGGTTTGATAGTTTTGACCGGAGGTAAGGAACGGTTTGCCCAGAAGCTGGACAGTATGTTTACTTACAATCCTTCTGCAGATGATGAGTTGCCTATTTTCAGCACCGGGATGATTGGCCAGTATGCGCATGGAAATGAGCCTAGCCATCACGTCATCTATCTGTTCAATGCTGTGGATCAACCTTGGAAAACCCAGAAATATGCAGCCCGGGTGATGCGTGAACTCTACCTGAACACTCCTGCCGGTTTGTGCGGCAACGAGGATTGCGGACAGATGTCCGCCTGGTATGTGTTCAGTGCGATGGGCTTTTATCCGGTAGACCCGGTTGGTGGAAAATATGAAATCGGTACCCCCCTATATCCGGAAATGAAGATGCACCTGCCCGGTGGAAAGACCTTTACGGTACTGGCGCCGGCGGTGAGCAAGGAAAATTGCTACATTCAATCTGTCAAACTCAACGGTAAGAACTATGACAAAAGTTATATTACGCATGAACAGATAATGGATGGAAGTGTTTTCGAATTTGAAATGGGGGATAAGCCAGGTCAGGCATGGTACAGTCCCCGATAACCGGCTAACATATGAATGAACATTTCGACTTGACATATAAATCCCTTTTCCGCAGGTATTATACCAACCTGCTGTTCTATGCCACACGCATTGTGGGGGAAGAAGATGCGGAAGATGTGGTACAGGATGTTTTCGTGGAGCTGTGGAAGCGGAAAGATACCATGAAGGTGGGAGAGCAGATTCAGGCTTTTCTGTATAGGGCGGTGTATACCCGTGCCTTGAACGTTCTGAAGCATCGGGACATTGTGAGTGGCTATGAGGCTGTCATGCTCGAAATCCATAAAAAGAGGGTTGAGTTCTATCAACCTGACAGCAATGATGTGGTGAAACGGATAGAGGATGCCGAACTCAGGAGGAAGCTGTCCGATGCCATCAATGAATTGCCGGACAAGTGCCGGATGGTATTCAAACTCAGCTATCTGCATGATATGAAAAATAAGGAGATAGCTGATACGATGGGAGTGTCATTGCGTACGGTGGAGGCTCACATGTACAAAGCTTTGAAGTTACTGCGCGATAAACTGGGGTATCTGAACCTGATGTTGGCTCTGTTTTTCATCGGGAAAGTAAGTGTTTTTGCGAGCAGCGTTGTTTTATTATCATAATGAAGGAAAGAATGAATAAGTTGAATGAGGAGATATTGGCCAAGTTCCTTATGGGTGAATGTACGGAAGATGAACTTCGTGAGGTGAACGCCTGGCTGGAAGGGTCGGGTGAGAATGCACGCGAATTGTTCAGGCTGGAGGAGATTTACCACTTGGGGAGACTGGGGGATACTTCGAATACACAAGACATAGAAAAGGCCGAAAAGCGATTGTTTAAAAGGCTGGAACAAGAGAAGACGAAACAATACAAGGTACGGAGGATGGTTGGGTGGATGCGGTATGCGGCCGTATTTGTGGGCTTCTTCCTTTTGGGAACTTTCGGCTATCTTTTTTATCAGACTTATAGCCAGCCGGAAACATTACTGGCTGTCACCACTCATGATAAGATTAAGGAACTGAAACTGCCGGATGGAACCAAAGTCTGGCTGAATAAAAACACTACCCTGAAATATCCACATGAGTTTGCAGGGAAGGGAAGAAAGGTTTATCTGGAAGGAGAAGGATATTTTGAGGTGATGAGGAATCTGGAAAAACCGTTTGTCGTACAGAGTGAGGCCATGCAGGTCAGAGTATTGGGAACTGTTTTCAACCTCAAGTCTGACAAGGCTAAGATGTCTGCAGTAGCTACCCTTTTGAAAGGCGAAGTAGAGGTGAAAGGTAATCATGGCGAGGGTATGATTATCCTTGCCCCCGGACAGAAAGCCGAGCTGAACGGAATGACTAGGCGTCTGGTGGTGAAGCAGGTGGATACGGGAATCGAAAACTGGCACAATAATGAGTTTGTCTTTGAGAAGGCTGACCTATACACCATTGCGCGTACATTGGAGAATTCGTATGGGGTGAGGGTAATTCTGGCACCGAACATAGATGTAAGCAAGACTTACTCGGGTACACTGAAGAAAAAAGAGAGTGTAGGGGCTGTGCTGAATCTGATAAAGAATGCCATTCCATTGGAGTATAAAATTGTGGGGAACAGTGTTTTCCTCTCCTCAACGAAGTAGGAAGGCTGCACAAATTCGAGATATGACGAGAAGAATTTATTTAATACTAACAACTTTCTAATATTATGCGAAAATTAATCCTATTGTTTTTTTTTGTGAGCAGTGCTTTATGGCTGCATGCCAAAGACTTTACCCGGTATGTCAGTCCTCTTGTCGGCACGCAGTCTACTTTCGAGCTTTCCACCGGTAATACCTATCCTGCGATCGCACGTCCCTGGGGTATGAACTTCTGGACTCCTCAGACGGGTAAGATGGGTGACGGCTGGCAATACGTCTATACAGCGAACAAGATCCGTGGTTTCAAGCAGACACACCAGCCCAGTCCTTGGATTAACGACTACGGGCAGTTCTCCATTATGCCGGTGGTTGGCAAACCCGAGTTTGATGAAGAGAAGCGTGCAAGCTGGTTCTCCCACAAGGGCGAAGTGGCACTTCCTCATTATTATAAGGTATATCTTGCCGAACACGATGTGGTTACCGAGTTCACCCCTACCGACCGTGCCGTATTGTTCCGTTTCACTTTCCCTGAAAATGATCATTCATACATTGTTGTCGATGCCTTTGACAAGGGCTCTTATGTGAAGATACTTCCGGAGCAGAATCGTATTATCGGTTATACTACCCGTAACAGCGGCGGTGTTCCCGAGAACTTCAAGAACTATTTCGTGATAGAGTTCGACAAGCCTTTTACTTATAAGGCTTCTGTAGCCGATGGCGTCTTGAGCGAGAATAAGGTTGAGCAGGAAGCCGGACATGCCGGTGCTGTTATCGGTTTCAAAACCCGTAAGGGTGAAGTGGTACATGCCCGTGTAGCCTCTTCTTTCATCGGTTTTGAGCAGGCTGACCGTAACTTGAAGGAGCTTGGCAATGACAATTTGGAAACACTGGTTCAGAAAGGTCAGGATGCCTGGAACAAGGTGCTGGGCCGTATTGATGTGGAAGGCGGAACCCTTGACCAGTACCGTACTTTCTACTCATGTTTGTATCGTTCCTTGTTGTTCCCGCGTGCATTCTATGAACTGGATGAGGCGGGAAATCCGATTCATTACAGTCCCTACAATGGGCAAGTGTTGCCCGGCTATATGTATACGGATACCGGTTTCTGGGACACTTTCCGCTGTCTTTTCCCATTCCTCAACCTGATGTATCCGTCGGTGAACAGGCAGATTCAGGAAGGCCTTGTCAACACCTATAAGGAAAGCGGTTTCTTTCCCGAATGGGCAAGTCCGGGTCACCGTGGCTGTATGATTGGCAACAACTCTGCTTCCGTGCTGGCAGATGCCTATCTAAAAGGCGTGAAGGTGGAGGACGTGCAGACACTGTACGAAGGTCTCATCAGTGGTACTAAGAGTGTCCATCCCGAGGTTTCTTCCACGGGTCGCCTCGGCTATGAGTATTACAACAAGCTTGGTTATGTTCCCTACGATGTGAAAATCAACGAGAACACTGCCCGTACTTTGGAGTATGCTTATAATGACTGGTGCATCTACCGCATGGCAAAAGAACTGAACCGTCCGAAGAAGGAGCAGAAACTCTTTGCGGAACGTGCCATGAACTATAGGAATGTATTTGATAAGGAAAGCAAGCTGATGCGTGGTCGTAATCAAGACGGCCAGTTCCAGTCTCCTTTCTCTCCTTTGAAGTGGGGTGACGCCTTTACTGAAGGTAACAGCTGGCACTATTCCTGGTCTGTATTCCACGACCCTCAAGGTCTGATAGACCTGATGGGTGGAAAAGAGTCTTTCGTAGAGATGCTTGACTCTGTATTTATTGTCCCGCCCTTGTTCGATGACAGCTACTACGGCCAGGTAATCCATGAAATCCGTGAGATGACAGTGATGAATATGGGTAACTATGCCCATGGCAACCAGCCCATCCAGCACATGATTTACCTTTATAATTATGCTGGGGAGCCTTGGAAGGCCCAATATTGGCTTCGTCAGGTTATGAACCGCATGTACACTGCCGGTCCCGACGGTTACTGCGGTGACGAGGACAACGGTCAGACTTCGGCGTGGTATGTCTTCTCTGCACTTGGTTTCTATCCGGTTTGCCCTGGTACGGACGAGTATGTACTGGGCGCCCCTCTGTTCCGTAAGGCTACCCTCCATTTCGAGAACGGTAAGTCCCTGACAATTGACGCTCCGGATAACTCACCGGAGAACATGTATATTGAGTCTCTCAAGGTGAACGGCGTGGATTATTCCAGGAATTATCTGACGCATGGCGATTTGCTGAATGGCGGTACCTTGAGGTTTGATATGGGCAGCCAGCCTAATATGAAGAGAGGTACGCAGCCGGAAGATTATCCTTATTCTTTCTCGAATGAACTGAAGAAGTAAAGAATAGTAATAATATAGTAAGAAAAGGGTTGCCTCGAAAATAAGTTGATATATCATTTTGTTATTTACTATCTGTATTATAGGTGTTTTTCTTGAATCAGGTGGAAATAATTATTTACTTCGTTAGTAATATTGAGCAAAATGATATATCAACTTGTTTTCGGGGTAACTCTTTTTTTTAGGATTAATGATAAAAAAGATACTTTTTCAGTAAGTGTATTTTCATTGTCTGTTGTTTTATATAGGAATGCGAGAGAATGAATCTCTCGAAGTAATTTATTGTATAACCTATAAATTGTGTTTATGAAAGACAATTATGCTTTTCGGAGTTCGACGTTCATGCGGGCTTTATTAGTTTTGTTGTTCATGGCAGTTTCTATCCAGTGGGGCTTTGCCCAGTTAAACCTGAATGTGTCTCGCGGCACATTGGGGACAGTCATTGAACAAATCAAGTCTCAATCCAAGTATCAATTTTTTTATGACGACAAACTGGCTGCGTTGCCGGTAGAAAACGTCAAAGTGAACAATGCGTCTATAGAAGATGCTTTGAATGTTATTCTCAAAGGGAAAGACATTTCCTATAAAGTGGAGGATAACATCGTTTATCTTTCTGAAAAGTCTGCTGCTCCTCAAGAGGGCAACCAACAAGGGAAAGAACGGACGATTACCGGAGTCGTGTCAGATGACATGGGACCTCTGATTGGTGTGAATGTATTGATAAAAGGTACCAGCAACGGGTGTATTACCGACCTCGACGGTAACTTTACGCTGACCACTACGGAGGCGAATCCGGTGATTGTATTCTCTTATATCGGTTATACTACGCAGGAAATCCCCGTGAAAGGTAATGCGCCGATTAATGTAATGATGGCCGGAGATACCCAACAGCTTGAAGAAGTTGTGGTTACTGCACTCGGTATCAAGCGTTCGGAAAAGGCATTGTCCTACAATGTACAGCAGGTGAATACAGATGCCATTACTTCCAATAAAGATGCCAACTTTGTGAACTCATTGAGTGGTAAGGTAGCGGGTGTGAACATCAATGCTTCTTCATCCGGTGTAGGTGGTGTATCAAAGGTAGTGATGCGTGGTACGAAATCTATCATGCAGTCTTCCAATGCACTTTATGTAATTGACGGTGTGCCTATTTTCTCTGGCCGTGGTACTGCCGGAGGTAAGGAGTTCGACTCCCAGGGATCTTCAGAACCGATTGCCGATATCAACCCGGAAGACATCGAGTCAATGTCAGTCCTGACTGGTGCCGCCGCTGCTGCCTTGTATGGTTCGGAAGCTGCCAACGGTGCCATTGTCATTACTACAAAGAAAGGTAAAGAAGGTAAGGTGAGCCTTACTGTCAGCAGTAATACTGAATTCACCAATCCGTTTGTGATGCCGAGCTTCCAAAACCGTTACGGTACGGGAACCGGTGGTGTGATGAGCACTTCAGGAGCCATGAGCTGGGGAGCGCCTTTGTCTGCAGCCAATAACTACAATTACAGCCCGAGAGATGATTATTTCCAGACGGGTATTGTAGGAACAGAGAGCATTTCTTTGTCAACCGGTACAGAGAAAAACCAGACGTATGCATCGGCTGCTGCTGTAAACTCCAAGGGTATTGTTTCCAACAACAAATACAACCGTTACAACTTTACGGTACGTAACACCACTACTTTCCTGGACGACAAGATGACTCTGGATTTCGGTGCAAGCTATATTCTGCAGAATGACCAGAACATGACGAACCAGGGTACTTACAACAACCCGTTGGTGGGTGCTTATTTGTTCCCGCGCAGCAACGACTGGTCTGATATCAGCATGTATGAGCGCTATGACGCTGCCCGTAAAATTTATACGCAATACTGGCCGGTAGGTGACGAAGGTATGGTAATGCAGAATCCTTATTGGATTAACTACCGCAATCTGCGCCAGAACAAGAAGGACCGCTATATGCTGAATGCCGGTTTGAGCTATAAGATTCTGGACTGGCTGACTGTTTCAGGACGTGTACGTTTGGATAACTCCAACAATGATTATACAGAAAAGTTCTATGCTTCTACCAATACACAGCTCACCGAGAGCTCTTCACGAGGTCTTTATGGTATTACCAAGACGCAGGACAAACAGTTGTATGCAGACTTCCTGGTGAGTATCAACAAATATTTCGGTGAAGATTGGTCACTCCAGGCCAACGTCGGTGGTTCATTCTCCGATATACGTTCGGATGCAATGAAAACACGTGGTCCGATTGCTGATGGTGGCGATGCCTTCAGCGGCGAACCGGTAGGTTTGACCAACTACTTTGCCATCCAGAACCTGAGTGCCAGCAAGACACAGCGTTTGCAGGAAGGATGGCGTGAACAGACCCAGTCTCTCTTCGCTTCGGCTGAGCTTGGTTACAAGAACACTTACTTCTTGACGCTGACCGGACGTAACGACTGGCCTTCACAGCTGGCAGGTCCCAACTCCAACAGCAAATCATTCTTCTATCCTTCAGTCGGTGGTTCTATTGTACTGTCTGAGTTAATGCCTAACTTGAACAAAGATTATCTTTCTTTTATAAAGGTTCGTGGTTCATGGGCATCTGTTGGTAGTGCTTTCTCCAGATATTTGGCTAATCCCCACTATGAATGGAATTCAAGTTCCGGCCAGTGGAGTATCACGACCCAATATCCGTTGTACAATTTGAAACCTGAACGTACCAATTCTTGGGAAATCGGTTTGAACATGCGTTTCCTCAAGAACTTTGAATTGGACGTGACATATTACAATGCCAAGACTATGAACCAGACATTCAACCCGCAGTTGCCTGTCAGCGGTTGGTCGGCTATGTATATCCAGACTGGTGCCGTACGTAACTCCGGTATTGAGTTGTCGCTGAATTACAAGAATACCTGGAAAGATTTTACATGGGATACCGGTATAACCTTCTCCAGTAACAAGAATAAAATCCTGACTTTGGCAGACAATGCCATCAATCCCGTTACCGGTGAGCTGTTCTCTTTGAGCACGTTGAATATGGGTGGCTTAGGTGATGCCCGCTTCTTGCTGAAAGAAGGTGGGAGCATGGGTGACCTTTACTCACTGCGAGATATGAAACGTGATGCCAATGGACAGATTTTTGTGGACCAAAATGGAACGGTTGCTACGGAAGCCATAACGGACCCGGATAAATACATCAAGTTGGGAAGCGTACTTCCTAAAGGTAATTTGGCTTGGCGTAATAACTTCATTTGGAAGAATTTCACAGCAGGTTTCTTGATTTCAGCCCGTTTGGGTGGTGTGGTTTACTCACGTACACAAGCTATGTTGGACTATTACGGTGTGTCCGAGGCTTCTGCCGATGCACGTGATTTAGGTTACGTGTTGGTGAATGGTAGAGATAAGGTAACCCCCGAAACATGGTACGGTGTAGTAGGTAGCGGCACGTCTGTTCCCCAATACTACACTTATTCTGCTACCAATGTTCGTCTGCAGGAAGTATCTTTGGGTTACACCATCCCCAGAAAGTTGTTGAATGATGTGTGCGATATCAAGGTTTCGTTGGTAGGCCGCAACTTGTGGATGATTTACAGCAAGGCTCCTTTCGATCCCGAAAGTGTAGCTTCTACCGATAACTTTTATCAGGGAATAGACTATTTCATGATGCCGGCTTTGCGTAACATCGGCTTTAGCTTGAGCTTTAAATTTTAATACCAAACGATATGAAAAAGAAAAATATTATAAATAAATTGATTGTTGCTCCGTTGGTTATGGGCTTTATGTCCTGTACCGGCAATTATATGGATATCAACTCCAATCCTTATCAACCGGGTGATTTGACTCCGGATGATTATGCACTGGGTTCTGCCATGAGTAACTTGGCAAGTACGGTTATCTCATCAGATGTCAATACGGCACAGTTTACTGATTGTTTGTTGGGTGGACCGTTGGGAGGTTATTTTGCCGATTCAAATGCCGGCTGGTCCAATACAATATCCAATTTTAATGCTACAAATGACTGGACGCGTGTGTTCTTGATAAGTGACCGTATCATTTCAACACTTTACGGTAACTTGAGCACAGTGAAACAAGTATCGGAGAATACCAATAATCCGGTTCCTTATGCCATTGCTCAAATCATAAAGGTTGCTGCCATGAGTCGCGTGACTGATGCGTATGGTCCTATTCCTTATTCTAAAATCGGTCAGGATGGCAAGATTACCATTCCTTATGATACGCAGGAAGAAGTATATAACGCATTCTTCAAGGAACTGGACGAATCCATCGAGGTGCTGACTGAAAACAGAAATGCGGCGTTGGTTGCTTCTGCAGATTTCGTGTACAGTGGTAATGTACAGAAGTGGGTGAAGTTTGCCAATTCATTGAAACTGCGTTTGGCTATCCGTATTGCCAATGTAAGCCCTGCTAAGGCTAAAGAAATGGCTGAAAGTGCAGTGAATCACGAGTTGGGTCTGATTGAAACAAATGCAGACAATGCTACATGGAAGTATTTCGGTACAATTAGCAATCCGTTGTTTGTGGCAGTACGTTACAATGAAGAAGCTTCAGGTGGTGATACCCATCCTGCTGCCGACATCATCTGCTACATGAACGGTTACAACGACAATCGTCGTGCCAGCTATTTTGAGGAATCAAAATGGCCTGGAGAGACTTATGTAGGATTACGTCGCGGTATCAACCTCAGTAAGATGAAGGAGTATTTCATCAATTATTCACGTGTGAAGATTTCCTCTTCTGATCCCGTGCTTTGGATGAATGCGGCAGAAGTTGCTTTTTTGCGTGCTGAAGCCACTGCAATCTATGGTTTCAACATGAAAGGAACCGCTGCTGATTTTTATGAACAAGGTGTCCGTCTCTCTTTCGAACAGTGGGGAGCTACCGGTGTAGACAGCTATCTGGCTGATGAAAGCAGTGTACCTGCTCTTTACAAAGATCCCGCCGGTCTTAATACTTATGAAAAGAACCTTTCAGCCATTACTGTCAAGTGGAATGAAGGGGCATCCAAGGAAGAAAAACAGGAACGTATCATTACCCAGAAGTGGATTGCGAATTGGCCGTTAGGTAACGAAGCTTGGGCTGACTATCGCCGTACAGGCTATCCCAAACTGTTGCCTGCAACCAGTGAAGGTAACTTGAGTGGTGGAATTGTTGATAGCGAGAAAGGTGCACGCCGTATGCCTTATCCTTCTGAAGAATATACAAGTAATACTGAAAACGTGCAAGAGGCAGTAAACAGCTATCTGGGTGGACCGGACAACATGGCTACTGACGTATGGTGGGCACGCAAATAATAACAATAAATGCTGAATAATTATGAAATTATATAAGAAATCATTCAAAGGAATCGCGCTGGCAGCTTTTTCCGTATTGGCATTGTCTGCCTGCTCCGACTGGACGGATTCAGAGAGTATTAAACTGAAAGAACCCGGAATCGACGAACAGTCTCCCGAACTGTATGCCAAGTATCTGAAGAACTTGCAGGAATACAAGAATTCTGACCATAAGATTGTATACGGCTGGTTTGATAATAGTGAGAAAGTTCCTTTCAGCCGCGGGCAGCACATGTCGGATGTTCCCGACAGCCTGGACGTAATTATCGCAACTACTCCCGATTTGGCGGAATTCGAATTGGAAGATATTGCAAATGTACATGAGAAGGGAACGAAAGTATTCTATTCCATCAGCTATGACAATATCTTGAAGGAACATACCGACAAGGTGAAAGAAGGAACAGAAACATCTGCATTCTCGGCTTATCTGTCGGCTGAGCTGAACAGACTGATAGCTCTTGAAGCACCTTTCGACGGTATTGTAGCCGAGTATCGTGGTAGCAATCCTATCTACATGTCCGAAGCCGACAAGGCTGAAGCAAAGGCAAATCAGGATACTTTCTTCGGTGTGATATCCAACTGGAAGAGTGCCAATTCAGGTAAGCAACTGGTGTTCCAGGGGTATCCTGCCAACCTGATAGGCCAGTCTGTGCTCTCTTCTTGTGACCATATCATCTTGATTACAAATGATGTCACAGATGTTGCCCAACTGGGGATAGAAGCGCTTCAGGCCTTGATGGCAGACGGTGTTCCGGCTGACCGCTTCATTGTATCGGCATCTACCGTCTCTCTGGATACAACAGATAAGACTACCGGATATTACAATGCTTTGAGAGCTCTGTCGGAAGCTGCTTATTGGGTGACAGAACCGTCTGCAGAGTTTACAAAAGCCGGTCTGGCTATTGAGAACATGCAGAATGATTACTACAATGCCACCAATACCTATCAATACGTGAGAGAAGCTATCAATATTATGAATCCTGCTCCTAAAAAATAAAAGAATATCATGAAACTGAAAAGTATATATTTAGTATCGATGGCATTATTGGCAGGTGTATTTGCTGCTTGTAATGATAATGACGTTGAGAATTTCGATAATCAGGTGTATATCAACGGCTCGGCGATGACCAGCACTGTGTTGTTGAAAAACACAGTTTCCGATACGGAAGGCTCATTCCGGATTTCAATGGCTCGCCCTGAATCACAGGATATAACTATTGCCTTGAAGGCGGACCCTTCACTGGTAGCTACTTATAACGCTACCTATTATGACACAGCCGAGGCTCTGCCGGAAAACTATTATACGGTAGAAACTCCGCAGGCTACCATTTTGGCCGGTGCTGTCATTTCAGACGACATCACTGTCAGCTTCAAAAACTTGACGGAACTGGACCGTGAGAAGGTATATGTATTGCCGGTTACGGTAGACCAGGCAAGCATCGGAGTCTTGAAGAGCTCCGGTACCATGTACTACGTGCTGAAGGGTGCTGCATTGATTAATACGGTTCCTGATATTACCAAGAATCTGGTTTACGTAACTTGGACCAATCCGGATGTTGCCAATAATATGAATAAACTGACGGCAGAAGCGTTGATTCGCGTAAGCAAGTTCGACAAGATGCTGACTTCCATTATGGGTATCGAAGGTAAGTTCCTGCTCCGCATCGGTGATGCCGGAATTCCTCAAAACCAGTTGCAGGTGGCTACAAGTAGCGGCAATGTGACCGATGAGAGTCTGGTTATTCCGACAAACGAATGGACACATATCGCTGTGACCTACGATGCGGATGCAAAAACAGTTATAATCTACATCAATGGTAAGAATATGCTGGAGACTACTTTGGACTGCGGAGTCGTGAACTGGGGCCAGACCATGACCGATGAAGGTAACGGATTCTGGATTGGCCATTCATACAATCGTGACCGTTGGTTGGAAGGTAATATCTCAGAGGTGCGTATCTGGAACAAGGTGTTGACATCAGCAGAAATCAATGCAAAGGACCACTTCTACCAGGTAGAGCCGGATGCTGACGGACTGGTTTCTTACTGGAAGTTCGATGAGGGCGCCGGTACTGCCATTCACGATTATAGCGGAAATGAGAACAATGCTACTGCAGTGGAATCATTGACTTGGACTGCTGTGGAACTGCCCGCTAAATAATTTAGTTATACCTTAATTCAAATAAAAAGATATTGATTATGAAATATATGAATCATGTAAAATCAGGCTTGCTGGCAATGGCTTTTGCATGTGCAGGAATATGCTTCACCGGTTGTGAAGATGATGTTGTCATCAACACCGGCAACAGTGACAAGCTGGATACTGTGGATGGCGTGTATGGCTATGTAAAGTCTGCCGCCGGTGCACGTGAACTTACTCCGATTTCTGTTTTTGGCGACAAGGTTGCTACCGGACATCTCTATTTTGAACTGAGCAAAGCTGCAGAGCAGGATGTTACGGTGACCTTCAAAGTGGACGAAGACGTTTTGGAGGCTTACAATAAGAAGAATGGAACAAGCTATAAAATGTATCCCGCCGATAAGCTGAGCCTGGCGAACGGTGGAACTGCCACTATCAAGGCGGGCGAACAGAAGTCGGCTTCTGTGGAACTGAATATCAATGCCGGAGGCACAATCGGACAGACTTATGCTGTTGCCGTTTCTGCATCTGCCAATAACGGTGTGGAAGTTTCTACAAACAATCAGGAATATATTTACTTGGTAAAGCCTTTGGCTGCTATTCCTGGGAGTATCAGTAAGGGTGATATACTTACACATTGCTTTGTGGAAGTAAATGACGAGAACATCTTGAATATGGGTGAATATACCATGAAGAGCGACGGAAAGCCTTTCTTTGATGTAGTCAGCATTTTTGCTGCCAACATCAATGTGGATAGCAAGACCGGTCGCGTACATGTTTTCTGCAATGACCAGGTTTCCTTCTTGCTGAGAAATGCGGATAAGTTCATCCGTCCTTTGCAGGCTAAGGGCATTAAGGTGGTGATGACTATTCTTGGCAACCATGACGAGGCTGGTATGGGTAACCTTTCGGAAGCTGCTGCCAAAGACTTTGCCAAGGAACTGAAAGCCTACTTGGATATTTATGGCTTGGATGGTATTGACTTTGATGATGAGTACACCAACTACAACAACTCCAATCCCGGTCCCGGCTTCGAAACACGCTCACGTGCCAACTTCGCGCGTTTGGTTTATGAGTGCCGCCAGGTATTTGGAGACAAGCTGATCGGTGTGTATGAATATGGTTCGCTCGACTCTCCAGACGGTGAGGTAGAGGGTATGAAGGTAGGTGACATTGTGGACTATATGACCTACGGTTACTACCAGAATCAGAATCCCGAGGGAGCCTTTGGCCGTGAAGAGTCTCATTTTGAGAACCTGCCCAAATCCAAGTATGCTCCGCTGCCTTGGAAGATTAATGATGAGTTGAACGGAGGTTGGAGTGGATTTGACAAGAGCAAATTCCAGAAAGTGAAAGATGAAGGTTATGGCATTCAGATGTTCTACAATCCCAAACCGCTGGTGTATCAGTATTATACGTTGCTTTCGGAAATAAGTAAAGTACTTTTTGATGATGAAGTGGAGTGGAGCGGCAAGTACTGGAGCCGTATCGGTGAAGCTTATCAGGGCAAAATGTTGGGTTATGAAGATTTGGTCGGCGAGTGGAAGGTAACTTCCAGCAATTCTCTCTTTACCTATGTGGATGAAGAAGGCAATCCTCGCTGGTGGGATTGGAAAGGCAGTCAGGAGTTTGAGAAGAATGTAATTATAGAGAAGGATGAAGAAGGTACCGGATATGTGGTTTACAACTGGGGCACTTTCCCCGAAATCACCGGTAAGTATCCGATGCATTGCGATTACTATAACGGTGCACTGCTCATCTATCCGCAAACCATTCATGAGGGCGATGCTGAAGACCCTGCTACCTACAAGATGCATTTCGGTACTTACAGCAAGAATTTCCAGTGGAAAGCATATCCTAACTATGATGATTACTATATGGATGGTGCTATTGCTCCTAACGGTGATATGCATATCTATGGCTTGGGCAACAGATGGGCTATCAATCCCTATAAGTATGTAGGCGGTGAGATTGAGACCGACATCTTCCCCGATGTTCCTTACTTCGTGAGTGAGAACTATACGATGAAGAAGGTACGCTGATGCCGTGTTTTCCGTAAACTGAGGTTTCGGAAAACGGATGCTTGAACCTTTTCATACATGAAACAAAGGAGGGCTTTGCTCAAAGTAATAGGGCGGCCCTCCTCAAGCATTCTCATATAACAAGATTCTATTATGAAGCTATACACCTACTTATACAATAAACAATATGAAGAAAAACATGAAATCTAGTTCCATACTGTTGGGCGGACTTTTTCTGCTGGGGGCGGTTTGCAGCTGTACCCAGACGGCACCGGACTATGCGTCTTACGTCAATCCGTTCATCGGTACGGGTGGACATGGGCATACCTATCCCGGAGCGGTAGTTCCCAACGGGATGATTCAGCCCAGCCCCGACACGCGTATCTACGAGTGGGATGCCTGCTCCGGATATTACTATGCAGATACTACTATCAACGGATTTTCACATACCCACGTCAGCGGTACGGGTTGTGCCGATTACGGGGATGTGCTGCTGATGCCCACTGTAGGTCGGCAGGATTACCACTCCATGGGCTCGAAGAGCCAGCAGATGGCGTACGCCTCTGCCTTTTCCCACGAGAATGAAACAGCCGAACCGGGATATTATTCCGTATTTTTGGACCGCTACGGGGTGAAAGCCGAACTGACCTCTACCAAACGTGCGGCGATTCATCGCTATACCTTCCCGAAAGCGGAAGATGCAGGTTTTATCCTCGACCTGGATTACAGTATCCAGCGCCAGAAGAATGAACAGATGGAGCTGGAAGTAATCAGTGATACTGAAATCCGTGGACGCAAGAAGACTGTATATTGGGCTTTCGACCAGTATATCAACTTCTATGCCAAGTTCTCCAAACCATTCACCTATACGCTGGTCACGGACTCCATGGCATTGGACGAAGGCGGTCCGCTTCTGCCTACAGCTAAAGCTTTACTGCAATTCCAGACGGAGCCCAATGAGGAGGTATTGGTAAAGGTAGGTGTGTCTGCCGTGGATATGGACGGTGCCCGCAAGAATGTGGAAGCCGAAATCTCCGGATGGGATTTTGACGGTGTGCGCCGTGCTGCCCGCCAGCAGTGGAACACTTATCTTTCCAAGATTGACATCGATACGAAGGACAACGACCAGCGTACCATGTTCTACACGGCACTTTACCACACGGGTATGCAGCCCAACTTGTTTACCGATGCTGACGGACGTTACTTTGGTATGGACTTGAAGCCCCATCAAGGCAGGGTGGACGAGCCTATCTACACCATTTTCTCTTTATGGGACACTTTCCGTGCCTATCATCCGCTGATGACGATTATTGATCCTGAACTGAACGAGGCTTTCATCCGTTCGCTCATCCAGAAGTCCCGCGAGGGCGGCGTCCTGCCTATGTGGGAACTGGCCGGAAACTATACGGGTACCATGATTGGTTATCATGCAGCCTCCCTCATAGCGGATTCTTATGTAAAGGGATACCGTAACTTCGACGTGCAGGAGGCTTACAAGGCTTGCCTCCGTACGGCAGAATACGATACGACGGGTATTATCACCCATCCTTTGGTTGTGCCGCATCTGATGCCGCAGGCCAAGTACTGGAAGAACAAGATTGGCTACGTGCCTTGCGATAAAGACAATGAATCTGTGGCTAAAGCTTTGGAATATGCTTACGATGACTGGTGTATCTCCGTACTGGCAGGTGCCTTGGACGACGAAGCCAACCGCGATAAGTATGCGGCTTTTGCCGAGGGATATAAAGTTTATTTCGATCCGAGTACCCGCTTCATGCGCGGACTGGACAGTGAGGGCAACTGGCGTACGCCTTTCAACCCCCGCGCTTCCAATCACCGTAACGATGACTATTGCGAAGGTACGGCATGGCAGTGGACTTGGTTCGTTCCCCACGATGTGGACGGACTGGTGGAACTGATGGGAGGACGCGACGCCTTCATCGGCAAGTTGGATTCTCTGTTCACGGCCGATTCCAAGCTGGAAGGTGAATCGACCTCGGTGGATATTTCCGGTCTGATAGGCCAGTATGCCCACGGCAATGAGCCAAGCCATCACATTGCCCATCTCTACAACTACGTAGGCCAGCCCTGGCGTACGCAGGAGATTGTGGATGAGGTGCTGCATACGCTTTACTTCAACAACCCCGACGGACTTTCGGGCAATGAAGACTGCGGACAGATGTCTGCATGGTACATTTTGAATGCGATGGGCTTCTATCAAGTATGCCCCGGCAAGCCGGTATATTCCATCGGACGCCCGCTGTTCAACGAGGCGACCGTTCATCTGAAAGACGGCAAGTCGTTCAAGGTGATAGCCCACAACAACAGCCGCGACAACAAGTATGTGCGGAGCATTGTGCTGAACGGCAATAAGTTGGAGACTCCATTCTTCACGCATCAGGATATAGTGGACGGCGGTACGCTGGAGCTGACTATGGGCAGTGAACCGTTGAAGTGACACAGATAATATACAGAAGGGATGAGCCGAAAAAATCATAATCCTATATCGTGGGTCCCCACCGTATATTTCGCCATGGGATTGCCGTTCGTGGTGCTGAACATGGTTTCTGTGCTGATGTTCAAGGGGATGGGTATCGGTGACGCGCAGATTGCTCTGTGGACGTCGCTCATCATGATGCCCTGGACGCTGAAGTTCCTTTGGAGTCCGTTCCTTGAAATGTTCAAGACGAAGAAGTTTTTCGTGGTACTGACGCAGATGGTTACCGGAGCAGGTTTTGCTCTGGTGGCTTTGGCGTTGCAGTTACCGTTCTTTTTTGCGATATGCATTGCGCTGCTGGCAGTGATTGCTTTCAGCGGAGCCACGCACGATGTGGCTACGGATGGTGTCTACATGTCGGAACTGAACAAGCAGGACCAGGCCAAGTATATCGGTTGGCAGGGAGCCTTCTACAATATAGCGAAGATTGTGGCGTCCGGCGGGTTGGTCTGGCTGGCAGGTGCCTTGCTGGTAGGTTTCGGTGGGGTGGAGGGGGCCACAGAGGCAGTCCGCCACGAGGCTACCCGGCATGCATGGATGACGGTGATGCTGATATTGGCGGCGGTGATGCTGCTGCTTGGCTTCTACCACATGCGCATGCTGCCATCGGGCGGTGCTGCCGCATCCGGCGCCAAGTCGGCAAGAGAGACGTGGGAGCAGTTGGTGGCGGTAATCAAGGATTTCTTCTTGAAGAAGCACATCTGGTACTATATAGCGTTCATTATCCTTTATCGCCTTGCCGAGGGTTTTGTCATGAAGATTGTCCCTCTTTTCTTGAAGGCGGAGCGTTCGGCAGGTGGCTTGGGACTGAATGAGCAGCAGATAGGTTTGTACTACGGCACTTATGGGGCGGCCGCCTTTGTGCTGGGGTCACTGTTGGCAGGCTATTACATTTCGCACCGGGGATTGCGGCGGACGCTGTTCTCTCTGTGCTGCATCTTCAATCTGCCTTTTGTGGCGTATACCCTGCTTGCCATGTACCAGCCGGAAAGCGGGTTGCTGATAGGTAGTGCCATCGTGCTCGAGTACTTCGGTTATGGTTTTGGTTTTGTGGGACTGACTTTGTTCATGATGCAGCAGGTGGCGCCGGGAAAGCACCAGATGGCACATTATGCCTTTGCTTCGGGCATCATGAATCTGGGTGTGATGTTGCCGGGCACAATCAGCGGTTTTGTCAGCGACTGGTTGGGGTACGAGGCGTTCTTTACCTTCACGCTGTTTGCCACCATTCCGGCGTTCCTCATTACGTACTTCATACCATTTACGTATGCCGATGAGAAGAAACAACAATAACCAATTAATAATATAGAGCAATTATGAGCAACAAAATCACAATGCCTTGGGAAGAACGGCCGGCAGGCTGTAAGGATGTAATGTGGCGTTATTCGGAGAATCCCGTAATAGACCGCTACCATATTCCGTCGTCGAACAGCATTTTCAACAGTGCGGTGGTTCCGTTTAAGGATGGTTATGCCGGTGTGTTCCGTTGTGACAACCGGGCGGTGCAGATGAATATCTTTGCCGGTTTCAGCAAGGACGGCATCCACTGGGAAATAGAGCATGAGCCAATCAAGTTCAAGGCCGGGAATACGGACATGATAGAGTCCGAATATAAATACGATCCGCGCGTGACATGGATTGAGGACCGCTACTGGATTACGTGGTGCAACGGCTACTACGGCCCCACCATCGGCATCGGCTATACTTTCGATTTCAAGGAGTTCTTCCAGTGCGAGAATGCTTTCTTGCCTTTCAACCGCAACGGTGTGTTGTTGCCTCAGAAGTTCGATGGCAAATATGCGCTCTTGAGCCGTCCCAGCGATAGCGGACATACTCCTTTTGGCGACATCTACATTAGCTTCAGCCCTGACATGAAATTCTGGGGCGAACACCGCCATGTGATGGCTCCTACGCCTTTCCCCGAAAGTGCCTGGCAGTGTACCAAGATAGGGGCAGGTTCGGTACCGTTCCTCACGGACGAGGGTTGGCTGATGTTCTATCATGGCGTGATAACCACTTGTAACGGTTTCCGTTACTCCATGGGAGCAGCTATTCTGGATAAGGACAATCCTGCCAAGTTGCTCTACCGCACCCGTGAGTATCTGCTTGCGCCTGCTGCTCCTTATGAGTTGCAAGGTGATGTTCCCAACGTGGTGTTCCCTTGCGCAGCGTTGCAAGATGGAGAACGTGTAGCTGTATACTACGGTGCAGCCGATACGGTAGTGGGGCTTGCCTTTGGGTATATCCGCGAGATTCTGGAGTTCACGAAGCGCACAAGTATTTTGTAAGTACCAAGCAGTTGGCAGGCGCTCGGTATTGCTGAAAAGCGCCTGCCGTAACTGCCTTATACTTAGTGTAATATCACTGCAAAGATACTGCATGCTTTTTGCAGTGCTACTGCAAAGCCGTTGCAGCGCCACTGCAAAGCTGATGCAGCGTCACTGCAAAACTGTTGCAGTGCTACTGCAAAGTAGTTTGCAGTGTCACTGCAGACCGTTTGCAATAACTTTGCAGAGTGCATGCAATGACACCGGCATGGGTAGCGTGCTCACTAACTAATAAAGAACAAATCCTTACTATATTATGAAACGACTGATTACTTTCTGTATCATCTCCTTTGGAATGCTCACGGCATCTATGGCTGCGGAGAAGCATCCTGCGGACTATGTGAATCCTTTTGTCGGTACCACCAACTTCGGTACCACGAATCCGGGAGCCGTCTGTCCCAATGGAATGATGTCCGTAGTGCCCTTCAACGTGATGGGTTCGGAGGACAACAAATACGATAAAGATGCCCGCTGGTGGTCTACTCCCTATGAGTATCACAATTGTTTCTTTACCGGATACTCGCATGTCAATTTGAGCGGTGTGGGCTGTCCGGAATTGGGTTCTCTGCTGCTGATGCCCACTACGGGAGAGCTGTCCGTAGATTATAAGGAATATGGAAGCCGCTATAAGGACGAGCAGGCATCCCCCGGATATTACAGCAACTTCCTGACCCGCTACAATGTGAAGACGGAAGTGACGGCAACTCCTCGCACGGGTGTGGCGCGTTTCACCTTTCCTGCCGGGCAGAGCCATGTGCTGCTGAACCTGGGCGAAGGCCTGACCAATGAATCGGGAGCTTTTCTGCGCCAGACGGGTAAATGCGAGTTTGAAGGTATGAAGCTGCTGGGTACTTTCTGCTACAACCCACAAGCCGTTTTTCCCATCTACTTTGTGATGCGTGTCAACAAGCAGCCCGCCGCTTCGGGCTACTGGAAGAAGCAGCGCCCCATGACCGGTGTAGAGGCCGAATGGGACCCCGATAACGGACGCTACAAACTTTACACCCGCTACCAGAAGGAACTGGCGGGAGATGATATCGGCGCCTATCTTACATTCGATACCGAAGAAGGCGAGCAGGTGGAAGTACAGATGGGAGTCTCTTTTGTGAGCATGGAGAATGCCCGCCTCAATCTGGATACCGAGCAGCAGGGAAAGAACTTCGGTCAAGTGCTGGAAGAAGCTCGTCGCCGCTGGAACGATGACCTTTCGCGCATCCTTGTGGAAGGAGGTACGGAAGAACAGAAAACCGTTTTTTATACGGCACTCTATCATACGCTGATACATCCCAATATCCTGCAAGATGTGAACGGGGAATATCCCGCTATGGAGAGTGATAAGATTTTGACTACCCAAGGCGACCGTTATACCGTCTTTTCTTTGTGGGACACTTACCGCAATGTGCACCAGCTTCTTACGCTGGTATATCCCGAACGACAATTGCAGATGGTGCGTTCCATGCTCGACATGTACCGCGAACACGGCTGGCTTCCCAAATGGGAACTCTACGGACGTGAGACGCTGACCATGGAAGGTGACCCTTCCATTCCCGTCATCGTCGACACCTGGCTGAAAGGTCTGCGCGACTTTGATATAGAACTGGCCTACGAAGCCATGCGCAAGGGAGCCACCCTGCCGGGAGCGGAGAATCTGCTCCGACCGGACAATGACGACTACGTGTCATTGGGATATGTGCCCCTGCGGGAGCAGTATGACAATTCCGTTTCGCATGCCCTGGAATACTATATTGCCGACAATGCTTTGTCGCGCATAGCCGCTGCGCTTGGCAAGAAGGAGGATGCCCGTCTGTTCCACGAACGTTCGCTGGGCTACAAGCATTATTACTGTAAGGAGTACGGTACTTTCCGTCCTATCCTGCCTAACGGTGAATTCTATGCTCCTTTCGACCCGAGGCAGGGAGAGAACTTTGAGCCGAACCCCGGATTTCACGAAGGTTGTGCCTGGAACTATACTTTCTATGTTCCCCACGATGTGAAAGGGCTTGCCCGGCTCATGGGTGGAAAGAAGCCGTTCGTAGACAAGCTTCAGCGTGTGTTCGACGAAGGACTGTACGACCCTGCCAACGAACCGGACATTGCATACGCCCATCTTTTTTCTTATTTCAAGGGTGAGGAGTGGCGCACGCAGAAAGAGCTGCACCGCCTTTTGCAGAAGTATTTCAAGAATGCCCCCGACGGAATTCCCGGCAATGATGATACCGGAACGATGTCCGCTTGGGCTATCTTCAATATGATGGGCTTTTATCCGGATTGTCCCGGAGAACCGGCTTATACGCTGTCTACTCCGGTATTTGATAAGGTGACCATAAAGCTCGACCCTAAGTATTGGGGACGCGACCAACTGGTGATAGAGACGGAACGCCCGTCGGCAGAGTCGCTTTATATCCGTGAAATGGAACTGGGAGGAAAAAAACTGTCCCGATATCGTATCACTCATGAAGAACTGGTGCAGAGTGGAAAACTGCGATTTAGGCTTCGATAGGTATTGTGAGTCAGGATAGCATCGGTGATGGTTTAGGTTGCCCGTCGTTGACAGAGTTCATGTCAGTGGCGGGCTTTTCTATGCAGGTTGGCTTCCGGCAGGCTGATAGGGTATTTCGAACCAGAATTCGGAACCTTTCCCCGGAATAGAGCTGACGCCCACTTTTCCGTTCATTTTCTCGGCAATCATGGTGCAGATGGAGAGTCCGAGACCCGTGCCTTGTTTAAAACTGTTTAGCTTGACAAAGCGTTCGAATACATCCTTTTGCTTTTCAGGAGGAATGCCGCAACCGGTATCACGGACAAAGAAGCGAATCCTGTCTTCTTGCGGCAGGTGATAACCAATGTCGATGAAACCTTCTTCCGTATGCTTGAGGGCGTTTGACAGATAGTTGTTCAGTACTTGTCTTACCCGTTTGGGGACTGTGTGAATAATACAGTAATCCGCACCGGGCAGGAGACGTATACTGACTTCGGACGGAAGTTTCAGTTTTGCCATCGTCTGCATTTCATCAAGCGTCTTGTTTACATCCATATCTCCTTCTGTGAATTCGAGAATGCCAGCTTCGATGCGTGACAGGTCGAGAATATCATTAATCAGTTGCAGCAGCAGTTGGGTGTTTTCTTCGATGATATGTATGTATTCCTTTGTATCTTCGTCTTGTATATAATCGGAAAGTATGGAGGAGAATCCGACGATGGCGTTTAGCGGAGTACGTATCTCGTGGCTCATGTTGGCGAGAAAAGCCGATTTCAGGCGGTTGGCTTCTTCTGCTTTCTCTTTGGCTGCCAGCAGTTCGGTGATGTCCAGTGCAGAACTGACAATCCACCTCTCTTTCCCTTTGTTGTAGGACACCAGCGTTTTGTGAAACGACAGAATATACTCTCTGCCTTTGGGATTGACAAAGTGTTTGATGTAGGACTGGGGAGTTTCCGACTCTTCAACTTCTTTATCTGTCTCTTGGATGAAATTATCTTGCATTAGGGGTTTGAACTCCTCTTCATAGTGTCCCACAATATCCTCAGCGGGGACTTCCATCATCTCTGCCGCTTTTTTGTTCCATATCAGGTAGCGTCCTTCATCGTTTTTGTCTTTTACTGTCGTGGCGATGGGAAGGTTCTCCAGAATACTTTCAAGGAAGAAACGGTATTTTTCGTTTTCCCGGCGTTGGACTTCATCTTCCGTAATGTCGCGTATGAAGGCTATGACATAATTTCTGTTGAGGTAGACCATGCGCACTGCGATATATAGTTTCTCACCACTTTCTATTCTTATCTTTAGGGTCAGGCTGTCCGAAGTGCGGGTATTCAGTACGCGTAACAGCGACGTCATGTATTTCCGGCATTCATCGGCATCTGTCACTAAATTATTGATATTTAGAACTCCCGGATTCAGGAACGGAAGTCTGTTTGCCTTTTCGGTAGGTGTATTAAGTAGTTTTACGACAATACCTTGTCTGTTCAGCAGATATACTGGAATGTCTATTGCCCGGATAATCTGTCTGTTCAGACTTTTGTATTTATGATTTATCCAGTATAGAAAGCTTGCAGATGTAACGGCAATTAACAGAAATAACTGTACTTCTCCAAATAATGTAAGATGCATACGCGGTGTCTTTCATTTCGTCTGTCCCCATTGACGAAGGTTATTATATAAAAAGCGCGAGGACTGTTATTGCCTATCTGCATTCGAGGCTCTGGAAAATGCCCACGTCATAAATAGACAACAGTCCCCACGCCTAAGTATATAATAACATAGACGTGAAGAAACTGTTGCTATCATCCCATGACGTTTATTGAATTTTCCAGATTCCGAATAGGCAGGGATAATAACTTTCGCTTCTTGCGTTCTTATCGAATCAAGTCAAAAATGGCCGTTATCACTATAACTGCCAAGACTTTGGTGCAAAAGTAGTATATTTTTTTTGGATGTACGATATGATGAGGAGAATAAAGTGTATATGCAAACAAAGCGTGATGGTATTTGACCGTCACGCTTTGTATAGCTTGCCATTAAAAGTTGTTAGAGAGAATTGTTAGAGGATTTATTTCATGGCTTCTATCGTATATCCTTGTTGTTTCAGAAGGTTCAACACTCCATTGTCTCCGGGCAGGTGTCCGGCGCCGACTACGAAAAGGGTAGGGGCTTCTGTCATGATAGCAGGCATCTTTTCAACCCATGCCTTGTTGCGGTTGTCCAGCATGGCTTCCATCTCTCCAGGCAGCGGGTCGCATGAATTGCCGTCGCGCTCTTCCATCAGTTGCAGCATGGCATCCAGGTCCTGCTTTTCATAAGCGGCAATCAGGCGCTTGCTTTGCTCGATACCTTTCTCGATGTCACTGATAGCGCAGTAGAGGAGGTTTGCCTGGCGTTGCAGCGTCTGGCTGTTGAACAGAATGTCTATTTGTGACTGGGCTGTTTCCAGACCGCCAACTTTCTTGCCTTGCTGTCCGGCCTGCTGCTGGAAGTAAGTGTCGAGCTGTTCTTGCGGGTTGAAGCCCGGAGTGTGTTTCATGTAGAGCAGGACGACAAGCTGCTGGTTGATGGCAGCCGGTTTCAGTTGAGCAAGCATGGCGATGTCTACCATCATATTCTCTTTTACAACTTTACCCACTTCTTCGTATTGCTCGGGAGTAAAGAGGTTTTGCAGCGTGGTGTCTTTGGGCATCATCATCTGCTGTTGCATGCTTTGCATGAAGGCGGGAGTCGCCATTTCGCTCATCACGACCTCACCGTAGACTTGGGTGGTTTCGTTCATGGCCTGCGGCATGGCGGCGATGCTGTCCTTGATGCTGAGTGGAGAGAGATGGTAAGTACCGAAAATATAGGATGGTTTCTCTAATCCTTTACCGGATACTTTCCATAAAAGTTGTGCATTGGCACTCAGCGCAATGCTGATGAATAAGAGGATGCCTAAAAGTTTCTTCATTGCTTTCTTCTTTTAATTGTTTCTGGACTATCAGTCGGGAAAGAGTAAAGAAAATCACAAGAAGGGGAAAAATTAGTATCATTTTATTCTTCCTCCGCAGAGCCAGTGTTGGGTGTAATATTTTTCCCGGAGGTTGCTGACTATGACTCCCTGGCTGGTACTGGCATGGATAAACTTGCCGTCCTTGAGGTAAATACCCACATGGGCTACTTTTTTGCGGGAAGCACGGCTGGTGAAGAACACCAAATCTCCCTCACGCAAGTTGCGGCGGGAGATTTTGCTGCTCTCTTTCAGTTGCCCGTCTGTGCTTCTCGACAGACGGGTGTGGTAAACTTTCTTATACAGTTGCGATACCAGTCCGGAGCAGTCCGTTCCACGCTTGCTGTCACCGCCTGCACGATAGGGGGTGCCTATCCATTCGGAGGCATGGATGTACAGCTTGTGGTTGTCCTGCAGTTCAATATCCACTCCCAAACGGACGGATGCCTGCGCCAGGGCTTTGTAGTCCAGGCGTGGCGCGGAAGTATGGCAGGAACTTAGACCTATCAATATGATGGTAAGAGCTACTATATAAGAAAGATATTTTTTCATGCTTCCGAATTTTTTTCTTCTACCGTTTTATCTTCTTTTTCCGTTATTTCTTCTACGGCTGCTTCTACTACCGTTTCTTCTACCACGGCTTCTTCCTCCACACCGACGTTGAAGTAAGCTTCCAATTCCTGCTCGGCAGAGTTGTTCTCATTTCGTATATCGCGGATAATAACACCGTTTTCTAACAATGCAATACGTGGACAAACGTCCACTGTGTGATTCAGGTTATGGCTGGAAATGATGACGGTGGCTCCGTGCTCTTCATTGTATCTTTTCAGCAAGTGTTTGATTACAGACTGTGAACTGGGGTCAAGGAAGTTGAACGGTTCATCCAGAATCAACAGTTGCGGGTGATGTAGCATAGCGGAGATGATGCCGATTTTCTGCTTGTTTCCGGCAGAATAGTTGCGGATGAATTTTTTTTGCCCCATCACTTCGCCGTTCATGAAGCGTTCGAAGGGAAGCAGGCGTTCGTCTACCTCCTCTTTCTTCAGACCGTACATCTTACCGATGAAGTAGAAGTATTCTTCGGGGGTGAGGTAGTCTATCAGGAAACCGTCGTCTATAAAGGCTCCCGTGAAGTTCTTCCAGTCCTCGCTTTTGCTGACGTCAATGTCATTGATGGTTACATTGCCCCGGTCTGCCTGCAGTAAGTCAAGAATAAGCCGGAAGAGGGTGGTCTTGCCTGCACCGTTGTTGCCTACCAGTCCCAGCATATCGCCTTGCCCGATGGTGTAGTTCTCTATATCTACGGCTTTTTTTGTGCCGAAATTCTTTTGTAAATTGTTGATGCGTATCATGTTAGTGGTTGATGTTTAATGATTTCTATTTCTGTCTACTGTCCCTGAAGCCTTCCATATTCTTGTAGCGGCGTTTCATGAGTCGGTGATATACATTCATCAGCCAGAATTTGGAAGTGGCGATGAATGCCACGCCGATGCCGATAAGTATCCAGGGGGTGACCTCTTTGCCAAAGATGGCATTCAGTGCAAAAAGCAGCAGTAAAGGTATGCCGAAAGCACCTCCTGAAATCAGATTCTGCAGACCGGTGCCTATATTCTGCCGGCTGGTCATCTTTGAATTCAGGTCGGTAGTCTTGTTGTTGTAGACTGCCAGTTGGAACAGACAGCAGTATACGGCTCCCGGAATGAATATCAGCCATGCAATGCAACCGAGTACGGATACCTTCCCGGTAACCATACCGGGAATCATCAGAATCGTAGGAATGAGCAATGCAATGCTGTACAGTATGTATTTGGCACGCAGCAGCGAGTAGATAGATTCCTTGCGGCTCATCAGTCCGTCAATGTAATTGCCTTCGTAACCCATCAGTGTGCTGAGGAACATGATGCCGAAGATAATGTAATTATAAAGGACGAAGAAATCTCTCAGACCTCCGTCATACACATCGGAAAAGCTAATGATACTACTGAACATTATCACTACACCGGTGATGGAATAGAGCGAACGCTTACAAATCTTGTTGCGTAGCAATAACTTGAGTTCCAGTCTCATGTATTCGCCTATTTCGCCGTAGCGGTCGAGGAATTTGTATTCGGATACATGTTTTATCCGTGTATCTTCCACTTTGTTCAGTTCATTGTAGATGAGTTTCTGCATCAGGGTGCGGTTGATGAACCACATGAGGGCGATGGCAGCCAGTACACCGATGAATGACAGTATATTGCCGGTGATGAACCCTTCTCCCAGATTGACAAAACAGTCGAAAAGCGGACTGTTGTCCGGAATGAATAGTGCGGCGGCAATGCCACCATATACTACTACCGGTAGTGCCAGCCACCAGATGCGCTCACCCATCAGTGTGCGGCACAACAAGAACCAGTAGTTATTGAATACCATCAGCAGCCAGATGCCAATGCAATAGGTCAGCACACCACTGATTCCATAGAATTTGGTGACGGTGATGATGGAAAACGGAACAAACAGAAACAGCCAGAACAGATTGAAGCCATCCAGTCCGGAACGGATCAGCAGGAAGTCGATAAGACGGTTCCGCTTGATGGGAAGCAGCAGGTAGGGCTTCACTTCCTGGGTGGGTGTTTTTTGGAAAGGCAGGCGTATCAGGAAATCCAGCACAAGGACAAATATCAATCCGGAATTCATTACGTGATAGGCTTCTGTGGCACCGCCGTCAAAGGCGAATGCAAAGGTCGTACCGAAGAATATCAGGTAACCGGCCCAGAAGACAAACATGAAGTACATCCAGAATTTTCCGAATTTACTTTTTTCGTACATCGGATTTCGTTTTTCTGCCAGTTTTCCGTGCTTGCGCAAATCTAAGAAAAGACTCATAGTATTTGTATATATAGAGTTTGTATAAAAAAAGCTGCGCTGCCTTTCATCGAACAACGCAGCCTTCTGTGTGTATGGCTCTCTTATTCTTTGTCAGGAGTTTCAGGACTAATCATTGATACCTCAATCTCATTCTTCTGCTTGAACAAGTCGTCGGTGAACTTCTGGATGTCCTTCACGGTGATGCTGTTGACAATCTGTTCGTAATCCTTTATCGGATTCATACCGGTGAACAGGTATTCGTCAATGCTTCCCAGCCAGTAGCTGTTCTCCTTCAAGTCTTCGGCATGTTTCTTCAGCATGAACTCCTTCACTTTATTCAAGTCTCCTTCCGACGGACCTGCTTTGGCGATGTTGTCGAGTTCTGCAAAGATAATCTGCATCAGCTTTTCTCTTTTTGCCGGAGCGGTTTCGAATACAATCTGCAAGAGAGCCTTTTCTTTCGGATATTTGCTTAATTGGCCGCCTACATATACACCGTAAGTGCCCCCTTCGTCTTCACGTACCTTGGCTGTATAAACCAAGTCGAGAATCTGGCTGGTCATACTCAGCAGGATGTCATTTTTCAGGTCGTACTTGCAGTCACCGTTCAGCAGGACAAAGTTCGACGCTTTGGCAGTTTCCTGCTTCCGTACGAATTCGTTCTTATAAACTCCCTGGCGCATGTCCACTTTATTGTCCTTGAATGTTTCCTTGCGGTTGATGGCAGGCAGTGAACCCAGGTACTCGGCGATGAGTGGTTTCATTTCCTCCACATTCACATTTCCTACAAAGATAAAGGTAAAATCGCTGGCATCTTTGTAGCGGTCTTGATACATGGACAGAATCTTGTCATAATCCATCTTGTCAATCATGTCCGCCTTTATTCTGGCTCTTCTGGGATGGTGCATGTAAATACCGGCCGAGACAGAGTCACTGAACGCTACCTGGGGATTCATTTCCATATTCTGCAAAGCAGCTTTGTTGCGGTTCTTGTAGGATGCGAAGGCATCGTCGTCACGGCGTGGAGCGGTGAACGTCAAGTAAGTGAGCTGCATCATTGTTTCGAAGTCTTTCGGTGAACAGCTGCCATTGACGGTTTCTGTCTTGTCACCGATACCATAGCTGACGGAAGCTTTCTTGCCGGCCAGAACTTTTTCCAGGTCTACGGCACTGAAATTACCCAGACCACCGACACTCACTGCATCCAGTCCGTTGATGTTGATGATTTCCGAGTCGGGGAACAGGGAACTACCGCCTAGGCTGACTCCCTTCATGCGGATTTCGTCTGCCTTGAAATCTGTCTTCTTGATAATGACCTTGACTCCGTTGGAGAGTGTCAGCGTTGTAGTGCCGAATGTATCATCTGTCTGCTCGGATACAATCTTTCCGCCTTTCAGGGCTTCGGCCATCAAAGGTTCATCCGACACCTTGTCTACGTAGGCAGTCAGTTTTTCAGCTTTAATATCTTTCAGAATCTTCTTGATTGCATCTTCTGTCGGCATTTTCAATCCTTCCTTATCCGGACCGAGAATTGCGACTACCTGGTTACTGTCTGTCACGAGGGCTTGCATCATCTGGTTCAGTGCGGCAACCGGAATGGCGGGAGCTATCTGATTGATGATGGCGTATTCGTTTTCGATGCCCGGAATCGGTTCGTTATCGAGGAAATGACGGACATATTCATCCACGTACTCTTCATTCTTGCGTTTGTCACGCTCGTTATAAGCAGATTCCAGTTGGCGCAGATATTCGGCACGGGCACGGTTGTATTCCGTTTCCGTAAAGCCGAATTGGCGGGCGCGTTCTGTTTCGCGCAGGAGAGTGGCTATTCCATTTTCTATGGCATCTTCCTTGCAGACAACGACACCGGTGAAGGCATCTTTGGTTTTGGCAACAAAGAAATCATCGTCATAAGTGGCGGCATATATATAAGGAGGATTGGCGGTCTGTACCAATTCGTTCAGACGCGCATTCAGCATATTGTTGATGAGCGTGGTTGCATAATTCTGTACCAGATAGCCCATGTCGCCTTTCTGCTCGTCAGGAGTGGCTTCGTGCTTGTTGAAGATGAGGGCTTGTACATTGGACTGTTCCTTGTCCTGATAAACCAATACAATAGGCTCCTTGTTGTCGTTTACCGGATAGTACTCGCGTTTGGCAGCATTGGGCTGGGCGGGAATATCAGAAAACATTTTCTTGATTTGGGCTTCGATGGCGTCCACATCTATATCGCCAACTACCACAATACCCTGAAGGTCCGGACGGTACCACTTTTCATAGTAGTCTCTCAAAGTTTGCGGTTTGAAGTTCATAACGACCTCCATCGTTCCGATAGGGAAACAAGTGGCATACTTCGTTCCTTCGAACATGACTGGAAGCATCTTCTCCTGGAAGCGTTGTATGGCGCTCATACGGGTGCGCCATTCTTCGTTGATGACTCCGCGTTCTTTGTCTATTTCCTTCGGGTCCAGGGTCAAATCGTTACTCCAGTCGTGCAGAATCAGCAGGCAGGAGTCGATGGCTCCCGGAGTAGTGACCGGCACATTGGAAATGTTGTATACGGTTTCGTCTACGGAAGTATAGGCGTTCAAGTTCTCACCGAATTTCACCCCGATACGCTCCAGGTATTGCTTCAGTGCATCACCGGGGAAGTGGGTCGTTCCATTGAAACACATGTGTTCCAGGAAGTGGGCAAGGCCGCGCTGGTCGGCTTCTTCCTGAATGGAGCCTACCTTTTGGGCAATGTAAAAGTCGGCCCGGTTTGCAGGCTGGCTGTTCTTGCGGATATAATAGGTCAATCCGTTGTCCAACTTTCCGATACGGACATTTTTGTCGACCGGGATAGGCGGCATTTGCTGTGCAAATACCTGCTGAAAATTGCAGCAAAGAATTAACGCTACAATCCATAAACCACGTAATAGATGTTTCATATTATTATGAATTTAAATTGTTCTTGAACTATCTGTCGGACAGCCCTTGGATAAATCACAACTTCTGTTGTTTTTTTCGGATTCCATTCCGGATAAATGGAATTTATCTGACTGCTTCCCGGATGCGGACCAATTTGGTCAGCAGGTCTTCCAGCAGGTCGAGTTTCAGCATGTTGGCGCCGTCACTCTTGGCTACGGCGGGATTTTCGTGGGTTTCGATGAACAGTCCGTCTACACCTACGGCAACACCGGCTTTGGCTACGGTCTCGATAAGTTGCGGCATACCTCCCGTGACGCCACTGGTCTGGTTGGGCTGTTGCAAGGAGTGGGTTACATCCAGGATGACGGGGAAACCGAAGGTCTGCATTTCGGGGATGCCGCGATAGTCGATGACTAAATCCTGATAACCGAAAGTAGTTCCGCGTTCCGTCAGCATGACGTTCCTATTGCCTGCTTCCACTACTTTATCAGCCGCAAAGCGCATGGCAAGCGGAGAGAGGAACTGCCCTTTCTTGATGTTGATGGTTTTTCCGGTTTTGGCGGCGGCTACAAGCAGGTCTGTCTGCCGGCAGAGGAAGGCGGGAATTTGCAGAATATCCACATATTCGGCAGCCATGGTGGCTTCTTCGGCTGCATGAATGTCGGTCACGGTAGGTACTCCGAAGGTGGTGTGCACTTTTTGCAGTATCTTCAGCGCCTTTTCGTCGCCGATGCCCATAAAGGAATCCAGGCGGGAGCGGTTGGCTTTGCGGTACGACCCTTTGAATACATAGGGGATTTGCAGTTTTTCGGTGATAGTCACGATACGTTCGGCAATGCGCATTGCCATTTCTTCTCCTTCGATGACACATGGACCTGCCAGTAGGAAGAAGTTTCCGGCAGGATTATTCTTTAATTCAATCATAGGTTGTTACTGATTAAGTATTTTCAATTGGGTATAATCAATGTTATTGCTTCATGCAGTACGCTGATGTCCAGTGGAAAATGACGGTCAAGAATACGTCCGTCCAAATCGACAGAGGCATTTTGCGCACGCAGCACTTTTACTTTTTGCGTACGGTAGGGCATCACTACCTTATGGTTCAGAATCCGCCCTTGGATAAGCATCCACAATCCCGACCATAGTTGCAGCAATTCGGGACGGTAAATGACGGAAACATCCAGCCAGCCATTATAGGGCACTGCACTAGGCGCTTGTCCGTATCCCCACGCACTGCCTATGCAGACAGTCATGATGCGTCCGCGTATATGCTCGCCGTTTATCTTGAGATGCATGCGGTACAGCTTCCGTTCGAAGATAATGGATAGCAGTGCCATGAAGTAAGAGAGGAACTTCACTCCCCAGAAACGCTTGCACTGGTCGGTGATTTTCACGATACGGGCTCCCAGGCCTATGTTGATGGCATTGAGAAAGTAGCGTGTCAGATGCTTTTCACCGTCGTAATAATAGCAGGTACCCACGTCTATTTTCCGGCGGCGGTTGTTGATAATGCAATCCACCGCTTTCTTGTAATCCGAACTCATTTCCCAATAGTCGGCAAAGTCATTTCCTATACCATTGGGGATGATGCCGATGGCTATATTCTCCTTGTCCGGTGCATTGGAAAGCATGATGCCGTTAATGACGTCATTCAGTGCGCCGTCACCGCCTACTACAACAATGGTGCGGTAGCCGTTGTTGGCGAGGATGCCTGCCAGACGCTCTACCGAACCGAACCCTTCGGACTGCACATAGTCGTAAGGCACACCTTTGCTGTCCATGTATTCTTTGATTTCTTTCCACCGTTTCTGCACTTTCCGTGTTCCGGCTTTGGGGTTGTATATCACTCCCAACTTTTCGGGTTCTGCACTCATGATTCTATTTACAATTTGACTATTTACTATTTACGATTTAAATCACCCGGTCACTTTATCATTTCATCATCCTTCCAACTTCTTCTTTACAAAAGCTATCTTTTCTTCCATCGGCCACCGGGCATTCATCCAATGGATGGTAAATCCACGCCGTTCCATACGGCGGAACCAGGTCATCTGGCGTTTGGCAAACTGGTGGATGGCTGTTTCCAGTTGCGTGAACATCTCTTCATAGGTCAACTTGCCGATGACATAAAGTGTCAGATACTTGTATTCCAGTCCGTAATAGATGAGGTCATCCGGTTGGATGCCTTGCTCTATCAGACGGCGCACTTCGTCTATCATTCCTTCTTCCAGGCGCTGGTGCAGGCGGCGGGTGATTTTCTCCCGACGCAATTCCCGGTCGATGTCCACACCTATGATGAGGCTGTTCATCTGGGGGAAGGAACGTTCGTCTACTGGGGTATGGGCATAGTACTCTTCGATTTCGATGGCTCGTATGGCACGTTTGGCTGTGTCCACGTCCGTAGTATTGTGCAGGCTTTTGTAACCTTTCAGTATGTCGGTCAGTTCTTCCAGCGATTTGTCCGCCAGACGGGTGCGCAACTCAGGATTCTCGGGTACGGGCAGCAGACGGTAGCCTTTCAGCACTGATTCGAGATACATTCCGGTTCCTCCACATACAACGGGCAGGCAACCTTTTTGTTTAATAGTCTCGTAAGCATTCAAGAAATCACGCTGATACTCGAAAACATTGTACTTATAGCCCGGGTCGGCTATGTCGATGAGGTGATAGGGAATCTGTTTCCCGTCGACGGTATAGTCGGCAAGGTCTTTGCCGGTGCCCAGGTCCATCCCCCGGTAGATTTGCCGTGAATCGGCACTGATGATTTCCGTATGGAGTTCGGCGGCCAAGGCGGCTGCAAATGGAGTCTTTCCTGAGGCGGTAGGCCCTAATATGGCGATTAAATCATAGTCTGGCATATATAAGTTCTTGTTAATCTCATTACAAAGATAGTGCAAACCGAATGCAGAATAAAATGAACTCGTTCATTTTTTATGCTGAGGTGCAGCTTATCTTCGTGTTAGTGCAAAGATAATGCAAACTGGGAGTATAATGGAAAGAACTTGCTTATTTTTTTACGTGATGCTATACCTCCTTTTCTATTTTGAAGCAGAAAAAGTGAAAAAGGACGTGAAAACGAGCATTTATCTTATTAAAATGTGTTATGAAACATGCTTTTTTTCTTGGAAAGTTTGTCAATGTCCCAAAAGTCCGTACCTTTGCAATGTGTTTTTCATAGTATTAGATTTAAGGTTAACAAAGGTTGGAGTACAGCGGTACTCCTTTTTTTATGCCCTAAACTGAACTTTGGCACATTTTTTCTGTACTTTTGCACTATATCTTGAATGAACAAACATATTCACCTTTTATGAAGCTCTGTATATAGCTACGCTCAACGAATAGCCCTGCTTGATAAAGCTATTCAGCTATCTGGCAAGCGATGACCCGTTTGCCACAGAGATTGTGTATCCTTTTATTCATGAATTTGCAGGATGGCATGCTGTACTTGTACAGTGTGTTGTTTTGTGCTATTTTATTGTTGAGCAATGCATTATACATATAAACAGATATGGCTTATCAACTTTCCGGTAATGATGAGCATTTTGATGGAGCAGCTGATAAATATAACCGATGCTGTTTTCTTAGGTCACGTTGGCGAGGTGGAATTGGGAGCATCTGCCATTGCGGGGATTTATTATTTGGCGGTCTACATGCTTGGGTTTGGGTTTAGTATCGGATTGCAGGTGATGATTGCCCGAAGGAATGGAGAATGTGACTATGGTAAGGCTGGGAAGATATTTTTTCAAGGTTTCTTCTTTTTATCGGGATTGGCCATTTTGCTTTGTCTGCTGATGCAGGCAAGTTCTCCTTTCATATTGGGAAGGTTGATTTCCTCGCCGGAGATTTATCGGGCTGTAATTCAATATTTGGACTGGCGCAGTTTCGGTTTGCTGTTTTCGTTTCCGTTTTTGGTTATCCGTTCTTTTCTTGTGGGAATAACATGCACTCGGGCATTATCGTGGGCTGCTGCCGTTGCAATAGTGATTAATATTCCTTTGAATTATATTCTGATAATTGTTGGAGGACTGGGAATATCGGGAGCTGCCATTGCTTCTTCTCTGGCAGAGATGGGTTCTTTGGTGATGCTTCTTTTCTATGTATGGCTGAAAATAGATAAAGGGAAATATGGATTGAAACCGGTATATGACGGAAAGCTGTTGGTGGATGTGCTGAGCTTGTCGGTATGGAGCATGCTTCATGCCTTTATCAGCGTGGCTCCGTGGTTCTTGTTTTTTGTGGCGGTGGAACATTTGGGTAAAACGGAATTAGCCATTTCCAATATTACGCGAAGTGTATCTGCTGTCTTTTTTGTAATAGTCAATTCTTTTGCGGTCACTACGGGTTCGCTGGTCAGTAATGCGATTGGGGCTGGAGAAAGGAGGGCTGTTTTCATTATCTGCCGTAAGATACTGAGGTTGGGCTATTCTGCTGGATTTCCACTGATAGGGGTAGCTGTATGCTGTAATCGCTTGATAATAGGAATCTATACAGATAACGAACTGTTGACGGAGCAGGCTTTCATCCCTTTTGTTGTGACGTTGCTGAATTATACCTTTGCCTTGCCAGGCTATGTATATCTCAACGCAGTTGGAGGGACCGGTAAAACCCGGATTACTTTTCTTTTCCAAGTGACTACCACTGTCGTGTATTTGGGGTATCTTTATTGGTTAAGCGCTTGCACTCATGCATCCTTGGCTATTTACTTAACGGCAGAATACCTTTTTGTGATTTTGCTGGCACTGCAATCGGTTTTCTATTTAAGAAGTAAACAATAAACCGTTGGCGGAATTGACTTGGCATATCTTTCATGTTACCGATGTGATGATTGTTTTAACTTGTTGTCAATCAGAGAGTAATTTTGCCAACCTATTGCCGTGCTTTTGGCAAACTTTTGCCAAGCCGATGGCAAAGTTTTGCCAATGCGGTGGCAAAGTCTTGCCAAGAAGGAGGCAAAACCTTGCCAACTTGTCGGCAAGAAAAGATACACTATTGATGAGATACGCCGTTGCTTGCCGCATCTTGTACAAGGCTGTTGGGATAGATTTCCTTAATAATCCATCATCAGTGAGTTGTCGGTCTTGCCTCGTGAAATGTCAAGGTTAGGCGGTGCATAGCTCTGGTTACAGCTACATAAAGCATACTCTTGTCAATCTCCGAACGGTAATTTCTCTCATCCGTCTGTGGAATAATGACTTCGTCAAACTCAAGCCCTTTTGCCATGTGGGCAGAGGTGATGACGATGCCTTGCACAAATGCGGAGCTTTGACTTGATAGGAAGCTGATATCATTGGCATATGATTTCAGCACGTCTGCCATCTCCCTGGCTTGCTGCTCCGTCTTGCATATGATGCCAAGAGACTTATATCCGGATTTCCGGTAAGTGGAGATTAGTCCCATAATGCCGGACAGTTCTTCTACGGCACTGCCGAACTGCAGGATTTGTGGCTTTTCTCCATGCCGGGCAACCGGTTCCAGCTCTGCGTTAGGATGAATCTTTTGCGCAAAATCCGTAATCTCGAAGGTGGAACGATAACTCTTACACAATTTCATGATTTCACTTGCAGTAAGTGACTTTTGGATAGTTTCTGCTGTGGATGAGCCATAAGGATTCACGGACTGTCCTGCATCGCCCAACACGGTTTTCCGGCATGGAAAGAGTTTCTGTATTACCTTGTACTGTATGGGCGAATAGTCCTGCATCTCATCTATCAACAGATGTTTGACTCTGAATGGCTGGTTCCCGCTTCCCTCCAATGCCAAGTGTAGGTATGCCAGCGGTGCCAAGTCTGAGTATTCGAGTGTATGTCCCTTTCGCATTTTGAACATTCCGGGATTATTTGTCCATTTAAAGAAATCTTTGTAGACTTGAATGTCGTTATTGCCTGCAAACATTAGTCTGATTTCTTTTTTCAAAAGGTTTCTGCCGGCGGTGGTTACCGTAAAGGCGTATTGTATTTTCAACATATCCAGCATATAATCAGCCATAGCATCAAATCGTCGGCGTATGGGATAACGGTTGAAACGTAGGTACTGTTCTTCAATAAACGGGGCAGGTATGGTGATGTATTTGGTCAGCTTCACGTCTGCTGCCTTGAAGTAGGTGTTCTCTATGTGGAGGATAAACTTGTCAAGCTCTGAAATGAAGCCGAAAGAGGCTTTATAGGCTATTCTGTCGATGAGGCTTGAGGATGGCTTCTCTAACAGTTCATTCACTAACCCGAAGTATGTTTGGTACTTGTATTTGTGTTCCAACACTCCGGAGAGTATTTGTTCCATACTGGTTTCGGGCACGGTTTCTTCTCCAAGTTCGGGGAGGACGTTGGAGATGTAATCGGAAAACACTTTGTTGGGGGAGACAATCAGAATATCTTTTGACGAGATGCTGTCTCTGAAGGTATAGAGCAGGTAGGCTATGCGGTGCAGGGCGATGGATGTTTTTCCAGAGCCGGCCACTCCTTGAATAATAAGCGTGCGGATATCTTCGTTACGGATAATCCGGTTCTGTTCCCGTTGGATGGTGGCAACGATATTTTTCATCTTGTCATCTGCATTGGAACTTAACTCCTTTTGCAGAATGTCGTCATGGACGGTCAGGGCACTTTCAATCATAAATTCCATTTTGCCGCCCCGAATTCTGTATTGGCGTTTTAGGGAAATTTCTCCTTTAATCTCTCCCGATGGAGACCGATAGCCTGCTTCTCCTAATTCATGGTCATAGAACATGCTCGAAACGGGTGCTCGCCAGTCATGGATAAGGGTAGCTCGACTTTCCGGGTCATAGAAGGTATGGATGCCTATATAGATAGGCATCACTTTGCTGTTTTCTTTCTTTTCCAAAAAATCAATTCGTCCGAAGTAAGGAATGGCAAGTATCTTGGTGAGCCGCTTACGCTTGTTGATTACACTTTCCCCCAAGGCAAAATGGTTTAGGATGCTTTCGCGCATGGAGCGTATCTCATGCGGGTCGATGTCTTTGTTGGACCAGATATAGTCTTTGTATTCTGCCAAGGTGTCGACGTGGTCTTTCACTGATGCGTCGGTATTACCGATAACCTTTTTCAGAAAACTGATTATTTGCTTTAAATATTCTTTCTCTTGTTTCTCTGTTTGATTGAATGCCATAATTAGTTGTTGCTAAAAGATAAGACAGTGTGCAAAATTAGTGTATTGTATCGGGAAGGGAAATGGCTATTTATAGCTATATACTGGGAAGTTTTATATCTTTGCACATTCAAAAAAGTGGAGGTAAATGGACATTCATGAGCTTGCAAGGCAGAATCAGCAATCTGCATGGAAAGTATTGGAAGATACCCGTATTATTGAAGCATGGGAGCGCATTGGAGCAACCGTTCATTTGGTGGGCTCACTCCGTACCGGGCTGTTGGCGAAAAGTAGGGATATAGATATCCATATTTATACCGATAGGTTGGATGTAGGAGAGAGCTTTTCGGTCATCCGGGAACTTGCGGAACGGTTGCCTTTGCAGGAAATACAATATAGGAACCTTATCCATACGGAGGAAGAGTGCATGGAGTGGCATGCTTTATATAAGGATAGAGAACAGAATACTTGGAAGTTTGATATGATTCACATCCGGAAAGGTTCCAGGTATGATGGTGTTGTAGAAAAGGTGACTGCCGCTATTGCGGAGCGCCTTACTCCTGAAATTAGGAAAACGATATTGCAAATCAAATTCGATGTGCCGGATGGTGTAACGATTCCAGGTATAGAGATTTATCATGCTGTCTTTACGGGAGGTGTCCGCACTTATAAGGAGCTTGAAGAGTGGCGCAAAACAAATCAGTTGGCGGACAGTCTCGGTTGGCTTCCGTAATCTTAGAGGTAGATGCCAAGATTTTCTACTATATGGATGGCTTCCATTATATTGTTGGCATCTAACTTGCTTAGGATGTTTTTCCGGTGATTGTTCACAGTATAGATGCTCACTCCCAGCTGGTAAGCGATTTCCTTGCTTAGAAAACCTTGTCGGATGAGTCGTAATATTTCTTTCTCCCGGTTGGATAATTGTTTGTCGGGAGAAACAGTGCATGTTGGAAGCATCTCTCCCGTTTTTCTGTTCACCACCGTCCGTTTGATTCTTTCGATAGGGGTCTGGTCGGGAAGTATGTCCATTACTCCCATGATTATCCAGGCTTTACCATTCCGGTCTGTTTCTATGACTTGTTGCCGGCTACTTACATTGATATACTGTTGCCGTGCATTCAACATACGGAATTGAAATATTTGCCGGTAGTCATTTCTTTCTTCCGGTGGGAGTGAGTAGATGAACTGTCCATGCTCGATTTGGCATTCCGTGAGTTGCATTCTGTCATCAGGGTGTATTCTCTCTTCCAGTAAATCGCCTTGTTGCCTGATTGTCTTTATCCAAGTGGGATTGTATCCGAAAAGATGGGCAAAACTGTCGGATGCAAAATCGTATCTCTCTTTAAATACGTCAACTGTAAAAATACAGCTCTGACTCATTTGTGAGAACGCTTGCACGGATATTCTTTTCTTGTTCCATGTAGCTAACACTTGAAAAGGGACCCGGAACAACATTTAAAAAGTGCCCCAC
>NZ_QTLN01000020.1:0-86875 GCF_003602735.1 Bacteroides sp. AF39-16AC
TTTGTGTATTAGGGAGAGACTTATTACAAGTGGGGAACTTTTTCAGTGCCCTCATTCATCAGGCCTCCTCTTTCCCGTCTTATATGGACAGTTTCAATGACGGTCTTATCTATTGTTTCTTCTATTCTTCCACAGCTTGGTCATGTCTTCCAGTGTCTTGCCTTTCGTTTCGGGAACAAGCTTCCAGACAAACAGAGCAGCCACCACACAGATGATTCCGTATAAGCCATAAGCAAACATGTGCCCGAACTTGTCTCCCATATCTCCCAAATTCATATTGTACATAGGTACGAAGGTGGAAGATACAATGAAATTGAATATCCATTGGAAGGCTACGGCAATGGCTACTGCAGCGCCACGGATGGTATTCGGGAAGATTTCAGCAATCAGTACCCAGCAGATGGGGCCCCAGCTGAACATGAACGAAGCACTGTAGACCATGATGCTGACAACAGCCAACATGGGAGGAAGCCCTGCCACAACGTTGCAAAGAGCTACTCCGAAAGCACCTATCGCCATGCCGATAGACCCCGAGATGAGCAGCGGTTTACGTCCCCATTTCTCGACTGTAAAGACAGCCAGCAACGTGAACAGAATATTGATGATACCCATGATGACGGTTTGAACCATCGGGTTGCCCATTCCCATCGTTTCGAAGATACGCGGTGCGAAATAGAGTACGGCGTTGATACCTACCGCTTGCTGGAATACACTCAGCATGATACCGATAAAGATAACCATCCAGCCATAAGTGAAAAGCTTTTCCGTCTTTTCCTCTGCCGTGGCTTTGATTTGAGACAGAATAACCTTTGCCTGAGCCAAGCCGTTGATACGGCTTAACACCTGGAGTGCCTTATCATCCTTGCCACTCATGGCAAGATAGCGTGGCGTTTCGGGAACAAACAGTACGAGCAACGCAAAGACTCCTGCAGGAACAGCCTCACTGACAAACATCAGACGCCATCCTATCTCTGTGGTCCATGCTGCCGCTTCGGGATTCAGAATCTGGTTGACTCCTTCAATGGCCTTTATCACCGGATTTGAATTCTCGCCCAGAATAAGGAAATTCACGAAGTAAACCACCAACTGGCCGAAGATAATGGCAAACTGATTCCATGATACCAGAGTCCCGCGAATGTTGCTCGGCGCAATTTCCGCAATATACATCGGGCAGATGGCCGATGCCAAACCTACGCCGATTCCTCCCAATACACGGTAGAAATTGAATGCCACGAGCAAGGAATAGGAAGGAACACCATAGTCGAAGAAAAGGAATTCCGGGTAGTAGGAGCCCAATGCCGACAGAAAGAACAAGACGCCGGCTATGAAAAGAGAATTCTTACGTCCCAGATTGGATGCGAAGAATCCCGAAAGAGCACTACCGATGATACATCCGATAAGTGCACTGGAAGAGGTAATGCCGTGAATCGTATCTGTGTAGACAAAATCGGAGGCACCCATAAAAAATGCCTGAAGCCCTTTATCGGCACCGGATATGACTGCTGTATCGTAGCCGAAAAGCAAGCCCCCGATGACGGCTACCAGCACAATAGAGAAGAGGTAGAGTTTACTGCCTTTTTCTGTATAATTCATGATATTAATGATTAATGGTTAATGATTAGCGATTAATGATTAGCGATTAATGATTAATATTGAAACACCTCATGCGCAACTTATTAACCACTAATCACTAAACATTGATCATTATTAGCAGTACATATTCACGATTGCCTCATACAATTCCTGCTTGCCGCTGGTCTGTTTCGGCTCACCGTTGGCTTTTGCGTAAGCTACCAAATCCTCCAGTGTCAGTTTGCCATCTTCAAATTCCTTGCCTTTACCACTGTCGAAGGAAGCATAGCGGTCGGCCAGCATCTTCTTGTAAGGAGACTCTTCAAGCAATTTGGCTGCACTTTCCAGTGCACGTGCCATCACGTCCATACCGGCGATGTGGGCAATGAAAATGTCTTCCAGGTCGGTGGAGTTGCGACGGGTCTTGGCATCGAAGTTTGTACCGCCATTGCCAAAGCCTCCGTTACGGATGATTTGCATCATTGCCTGGGTCAGTTCGAAGTTGTCAATGGGGAACTGGTCTGTATCCCAGCCGTTCTGGTAGTCACCACGGTTGGCGTCGATGGAGCCGAGCATACCGTTGTCTACGGCTACTGCGAGTTCGTGCTCGAAGGTGTGGCCCGCCAAAGTAGCGTGGTTCACTTCGATGTTCACCTTGAAATCTTTGTCCAGATTGTGAGCCTTCAAGAAGCCGATAACGGTTTCGGTGTCTACATCATACTGGTGTTTTGTAGGTTCCATCGGTTTCGGTTCAATCAAGAAGGTACCTTTGAAGCCGCGGGCACGTGCATAGTCGCGGGCGATGGTCAACATCTGTGCGAGGTGCTCTTTCTCACGCTTCTGGTCTGTATTCAGCAATGACATGTAGCCTTCGCGACCGCCCCAGAATACATAGTTTGAACCTCCCAGTTCGATAGTAGCGTCGATGGCGTTTTTGATTTGGATGGCGGCACGTGCCACAACATCGAAATCGGGATTGGTGGCTGCACCATTCATGTAGCGGGCATGGCCGAATACGTTGGCAGTACCCCACAACAGTTTGATGCCGGTTTCTGCTTGTTTCTGCTTGGCATACGCTACGATTTCCTTCAAGTTGGCTTCGTATTCTTCAATGGTCTCGGCTTCTTCGCAGAGGTCTACATCGTGGAAGCAGTAGTATTCGATACCCATTTTCTGCATGAATTCAAAGCCGGCGTCCATTTTGTTCTTGGCAGCCTGAACCTTGTCAGCCTCACCGTTCCAGGGGAATTTCTTTGTTCCGCCACCGAATTGGTCACCACCTTCTGCGCAAAGAGTGTGCCACCATGCCATGGCGAACTTCAGCCATTCGCTCATTTTCTTACCCATGATTACTTTATCGGCATCGTAATAACGGAATGCCATCGGGTTCTTGCTCTCTTTACCTTCGAATTTAATCTTTCCTATTCCGGGAAAATACTCTTTTGTTGCCATAAGAATTTAATGTTTTAATGTGAGAATGTGCCAATGACAGACACATTCATCACGGGGTTAATTATTAATTTATTGTTTTAACGTGCTAACGTTTTAATGTGCACATTAGCACATTACCCAGTGTTTCCAGCGCGCATATGCGTCGGCATAAGCCTGGCGGTCTGCCACTTTCGGCTCTATCACCTCGAGCTTCTCAAGCGTGGCAAATGCTTCGTTGTTGTCCTTGTATATGCCCACACCGATTCCGGCGCCTTTGGCGGCACCTACAGAGCCGTCGGTATCATACAGTTCGATGACAGCTCCCGTCACACCGGCCAATGTCTCGCGGAACAGCGGGCTGAGGAACATATTAGCCTTGCCTGCATGAATTTTCTGCACGGGAATGCCCATTTGTTCCATGATGTCGATTCCATATTTAAAGGAGAAAACGATGCCTTCCTGTGCTGCACGGACGATATGCTGTTTGCCGTGCTGGTTGAAGTTGATGCCATGAATGGAGCAGCCTATTTCCTTGTTCTCCAGCATACGCTCCGCACCGTTTCCAAAGGGCAGGATACTGATACCGGCACTGCCGATGGGGGCTTGTGCGGCCAGCAAATTCATATCGTTGTAAGAGATGCCTTCGGGAGCAACGGTGCGTTTTACCCATGAATTGAGGATGCCCGTACCATTGATGCACAGCAGAACACCCAGACGGGTTTGCCCGGCAGCATGGTTGACGTGTGCAAAGGTGTTGACACGTGACTTGGGGTCGTAGTTCACCTCACCGTTCACGCCGTATACCACGCCGGACGTTCCGGCGGTAGAAGCAATTTCACCCGGATTGAATACATTCAGGGAAAGGGCATTGTTGGGCTGGTCGCCGGCACGGTAAGTGATAGGCGTACCTTCTTTCAGACCCAGCTCTGCGGCTGCAGCAGCATTGACACGTCCCTGCTCGGAGAAAGTCGGTTTGATGTCGGCAATCAGAGAGGAGTCGAATCCATAATAGTCCATCAGAAAGTCGGCAACCCGGTTGTTCTTGAAATCCCAGAACATCCCTTCGGACAAACCGGACACCGTGGTACAGATGGTACCGCTCAACTTCATGGCGATATAGTCGCCCGGCAGCATTATCTTATGAATCTTTTCGTAAACGGAAGGCTCATTCTCCTTAATCCAAGCCAGTTTGGAGGCCGTGAAGTTGCCCGGAGAATTCAGCAGATGTGAAAGGCAAGTCTCCTCTCCCAATGTTTCGAAAGCCTTTTGTCCGTAGGGCACGGCTCTGGAGTCGCACCAGATAATGGCAGGACGCAACACCTGCTGGTTTTTATCTACACATACCAAGCCATGCATCTGATAAGAGATACCGATCGCCTTGATGTCTTCTGCGTTTACTCCGGATTCTGCCAATACCGCTTGTGTGGCCAGTTTCAAGTTTTCCCACCAGTTTCCGGGGTCTTGCTCTGCCCAGCCGGGCTTCACTGCGATAATTTCCGCTTCAGTCTTGGGGAAGAAGGCAGACGATACACACTTGCCGCTTTCCGCATTTACCAGACTCGCTTTTACAGACGAGCTGCCGATGTCATAACCTAATAAATACATTTCTATCAATATTAAAATGAAAGTGATATGAAGAATTTACAATCCGGCTACCGTCGGATTTTATTGTATATCTTTTTGTCGAAACGGTAGTAGCGTGCCGCCCGGTGGGCCACGCCCTGCTGTTTTTCTTCCAGGGGGACGACATACTCCATCAAGGCAATTTTTTTATGGAAATTGCGTACGTCGTACTGCTTGTCATACACCAGTTCGTACAAAGTGCGAAGCTGGGATGCGGTGAACTTACGCGGCAACAAGTCGAACAGTGAAGACGGGTTGAACTCGACGTACTGACGGACATAGGTAATGGCTTCCTTGATAATCAGGTTGTGGTCGAATGCCAGAGCCTTTATATCCGGCATGGCTACCCAACTGGCTTGATAATTGTCCAAATCACGGTTCAATGCGCGGTCTATCTTCACCAGGGAAAGATAGGCTATGGTGACAATACGCTCCACCCTGGACTGCATGGCACGTTCCAGCCAATGTACATCTCTGGGGTCCTTCGTACGGTTTTTTGAGCCGAATGCCTTGAATTGCATCAGATTGACGTTCTTCAGCCCCGTCAATTCATTCAACACCCGTTTGGCAGCTTCATCCAAATCCTCATCCATGTAAATCAAACTTCCGGGAAGCTTCATATCATGAAAGATTTCTCCTTCTTCCTCTCCTGCACGCTTAATCAGCAGAACCTTTAGCTGTTCTCCGTCAAAACCAATCACTACACAGTCCACAGAGATATGATTGTTTGCCAACGGCGTTTTTTGTTCTATGTTTTGCATAATATATCTCGTTAAGCGCTGCAAATATAAATAGGTTTTTCTAATTTGCAATAAAGGAAAAGAATATTTTTATAATGTTATAAAGCATTATTTTTCAACCGAATACATATCTTACTTTATACAATATCATTTTCAGTTGTTATCGTATGGAATACAATATGTAATTTACAAGAATATACAAGAGGTCTAATTGTAGGAAGTACAATAAGGAGAAAGTGTTTCATTTATAAGTATTTCAGTATCCGGATACCACAGAAGGTCCAAGCATACATATTGTATTTTAGCTTCCCCTTTAAAGTAAGGGTATTGCACAAAAAACATCCGTTTGTGCGGTGAATATCAGAAAAACCTCTACCTTTGCAGCACTTTTTATTTAAACACTAAAAAACGAGTAAATATGAAAGCATTTGTATTTCCGGGTCAAGGTGCCCAATTCGTTGGCATGGGAAAGGACCTGTACGAAAATTCGGCATTAGCCAAGGAACTTTTTGAGAAAGCAAATGATATCCTCGGGTATCGTATTACTGATATTATGTTCAACGGAACAGATGAAGACCTGCGCCAGACTAAAGTTACCCAACCTGCCGTGTTCCTTCATTCCGTTATTTCCGCCCTCTGCATGGGCGATGACTTTAAGCCGGAGATGACCGCCGGTCACTCATTGGGCGAGTTCTCTGCCTTGGTTGCTGCCGGTGCACTGAGCTTTGAAGATGGTCTGAAACTGGTGTATGCCCGTGCCATGGCTATGCAAAAGGCTTGCGAGGCACAGCCCTCCACTATGGCAGCCATTATTGCCCTGCCGGATGAAAAGGTTGAGGAAATCTGCGCCCAGGTAAGTGCCGAAGGTGAAGTTTGCGTGGCAGCCAACTATAATTGCCCGGGACAGATTGTAATTTCCGGTTCCATAGAAGGTATCAACAAGGCTTGCGAACTGATGAAGGCTGCAGGTGCCAAGCGCGCCTTACCGTTGAAGGTAGGCGGTGCATTCCACTCTCCATTGATGGACCCTGCCAAAGTGGAACTGGAAGCAGCCATCAATGCAACAGAAATCCATGCTCCGAAGTGCCCCGTATATCAGAATGTAGACGCTATGCCTCATACTGACCCGGTAGAAATCAAGAAGAACCTGGTGGCTCAGCTGACAGCATCGGTACGTTGGACGCAAACAGTGAAGAACATGGTTGCCGATGGTGCTACGGACTTCACAGAGTGCGGTCCTGGTGCAGTGCTGCAAGGTCTTATCAAGAAGATTGCACCGGAAGCTACGGCTCACGGGATTGCATAATTCCTTAAATAGAATATTTTCAAGGCTGTCTTTCTTCAAATAGACAGCCTTTCTTGTTTTAGTAGGCCATTTTATTCAACGGGAGTCAGAACCACTGTTCGGAATACGCTGAAAAAGATACGTGCCACAAAGGGGCGCGAGTAAACAAAAAGTAATCACTGAAATAAAAAGTACGTTCTTTTGTTTTTTATTTCCGATTTTCCCTTACCTTTGTTGCCGTAAAGACAAAGGGGTGCCCCGACGGGCTGAGATTATACCCTCGAACCTGATGCAGTTAGTACTGCCGTAGGAATTGGATATTTCTTTCTTCACTGAACTTGCCGTAAAGACGCTTCTTTGTATTTACTTCCATTGTTTTATTTCTTAATGAACAGAAAAATGAAAGTATTGGTCAACAACAAGGAAGTGAAAACCGGCGCCACTACCCTTTCACAACTTATCGAGGAACTTGCCCTACCGATGCAAGGCATTGCCGTGGCCGTAGACAACCGTATTGTACTTCGCACGGAATGGACAAAATGCATCCTGAGGGAATACATGCCCATCATCATTATCAAAGCAGCTTGCGGAGGGTGAGGAAGATGAAGGACGAGAGACTGAAAAACGGAGGAATGCAGTTCATCACGCACTATACGGAACGATATTCGTACCTGGATGCTGCACGCATGGCTCTTGAGGGCGGTTGCCGCTGGGTGCAACTGCGCATGAAAGACACCCCGGTGGAAACGATAGAACCCGTAGCTTTGGAAGTGCAGGCCCTTTGCCGGCAATACGGTGCCACCTTCATCATTGACGACCATGTGGAACTGGCGCGAAAACTGCATGCCGACGGCGTACATCTTGGAAAGAAAGACATGCCCATAGCCGACGCACGCCGGATTCTGGGCGCGGAGTACATTATAGGCGGTACCGCCAATACTTTTGAGGATGTACTGCAACACTACAAAGCCGGTGCCGACTACATAGGCTGCGGCCCCTTCCGCTACACCACTACCAAGAAGAATCTGAGTCCGATATTGGGACTGGAAGGATATACAGCTATCATCCACCGGATGCAGGAGAAGGATATACACCTTCCGATAGTAGCCATCGGTGGAATAACCATAGCGGATATTCCAGCCGTTATGCAGACGGGGGTAAGCGGGATTGCCCTTTCGGGCACGGTACTGCATGCCGATAGTCCGGCAGATGAAATGAAAAGAATCATTTCTTTAATGGAGAATGAAAAATAAAGAATTAATATATGACGACTGATATGGAAAAATTAGTGATTGCGGAACGTGAGTTCAACTCCCGTCTGTTTTTAGGAACCGGAAAGTTCAATTCCGATGAAGTGATGGAGCAGTCTATCCTGGCATCCGGCACAGAAATGGTGACGGTAGCCATGAAACGCATTGAACTGGACAACAAGGAAGACAATATGCTGGTACACATACAGCATCCCGGTATCCAGCTTCTGCCCAACACCTCCGGCGTGCGCAATGCCGAAGAAGCTGTTTTTGCTGCACAGATGGCGCGTGAAGCTTTCGGCACGAACTGGCTGAAACTGGAGATACACCCCGACCCCCGCTATCTGTTGCCCGATTCTGTAGAGACGCTGAAAGCCACGGAAGAACTGGTCAAGTTAGGATTTGTGGTACTGCCCTATTGCCAGGCCGACCCCACACTGTGCAAGAGGCTGGAAGAAGCCGGTGCCGCCACCGTCATGCCGCTGGGTGCTCCTATCGGTACAAACAAAGGACTACAGACAAGGGATTTCCTGAGAATAATCATTGAACAAGCCAATATCCCCGTAGTGGTGGATGCCGGTATCGGTGCCCCGAGCCATGCGGCAGAGGCTATGGAAATGGGTGCGTCGGCTTGCCTGGTGAATACAGCCATTGCCGTGGCGGGCGACCCCGTGGCCATGGCGGTAGCGTTCAAGCAGGCTGTAGAGGCAGGACGCATGGCATACGAAGCAGGTCTGGGCGCACAAGCCGATAATTTTGTTGCGGAAGCCAGCTCACCGCTGACGGCTTTTTTGAACCTATAAAATTGACAATGCAATGAACCAGAAGATAAAATTCCCCCGTTCCGAGAAAGTATATTTGCCGGGTACCTTGTTTCCCGAATTGCGCGTAGCTATGCGCAAGGTGGAGCAAGTGCCCAGTACGAACTTCGTTGATGGAGAAAAGGTACTTACTCCGAATCCGGAAGTGTATGTGTATGATACCAGCGGACCGTTCAGCGACCCTGCCATTGAAGTGGATTTGAAGAAAGGGCTGCCCCGTCTGCGCGAACCGTGGATACTGAAACGCGGCGATGTGGAGCAGCTTTCCGAAATAACGTCGGAGTACGGGCGCATGCGCCGCGACGACCGGTCGCTCGACTCTCTGCGCTTTGAGCATATCACCCTGCCCTACCGCGCCCTTCAAGGAAAATGCTGCACACAGATGTACTATGCCAAACAAGGCATCATCACGCCTGAAATGGAGTATGTGGCGATTCGCGAGAACATGAACTGCGCGGAGCTGGGAATAGAGACGCACATCACACCGGAATTTGTACGCCAGGAGATTGCTGCCGGACGCGCCCTGCTTCCTGCCAACATCAACCATCCCGAAGCAGAGCCGATGATTATAGGCCGTAACTTCCTGGTGAAGATAAATACCAATATCGGAAACTCCGCCACCACCTCGGGTATCGAAGAAGAGGTGGAGAAAGCATTGTGGAGCTGCAAATGGGGCGGCGACACGCTGATGGACCTCTCCACGGGCGAGAACATACACGAAACGCGCGAATGGATTATCCGCAACTGTCCCGTTCCCGTGGGCACTGTCCCCATCTACCAGGCATTGGAGAAAGTGAACGGCAAGGTGGAAGACCTCACCTGGGAAATCTACCGCGACACCTTGATTGAACAATGCGAGCAGGGAGTGGACTACTTCACCATCCATGCCGGCATACGCCGCCACAATGTGCATCTGGCCGAGAAAAGGTTGTGCGGCATCGTGAGCCGTGGCGGCAGCATCATGAGCAAATGGTGCCTGGTGCACGACCGCGAGAGTTTCCTTTACGAACACTTTGATGACATTTGCGACATTCTGGCACAGTATGACGTTGCCATCTCTTTGGGAGACGGGCTGCGTCCGGGGTCTACGCACGATGCCAACGATGAAGCGCAGTTTGCAGAACTCGACACGATGGGCGAGCTTGTGCTGCGTGCTTGGGACAAGAATGTGCAGGCTTTCATCGAAGGTCCCGGCCACGTGCCCATGCACAAGATTAAGGAGAATATGGAGCGCCAGATAGAAAAATGCCACGATGCGCCTTTCTATACGCTCGGCCCCATCGTGACGGACATCGCACCGGGTTACGACCATATTACGTCTGCCATCGGCGCGGCACAGATAGGCTGGCTGGGTACGGCCATGCTCTGTTATGTCACCCCCAAAGAGCATCTGGCGCTGCCCGATAAGGAGGATGTGCGTGTAGGTGTCATCACCTATAAGATAGCCGCCCATGCCGCCGACCTGGCAAAAGGGCATCCCGGAGCACAAGTGCGTGACAATGCACTGAGCAAAGCACGTTATGAATTCCGCTGGAAAGACCAGTTTGACTTGTCGCTCGACCCGGAACGTGCGTTCAGCTATTTCCATGCAGGGAAGCATGTGGATGGGGAGTATTGCACGATGTGCGGACCAAACTTCTGTGCAATGCGGTTGTCGAGAGAATTAAAAAAGAAATAAATGGGAATTGATAGAGCACTATGTTTTCAGACGAATTAGAACATATATCCTGGGAGGAAACCACGGCACGCATCCATGCCAAGACAGATGCGGATGTACGCCGTGCCCTCTCCAAAGAACATTGTAATGTAGAGGACTTCATGGCCCTCATCTCACCCGCCGCTGCCCCCTATCTGGAGACGATGGCACGATTGAGCAAGAAATACACCGAGGCACGATTCGGGAAAACCATCTCCATGTTCGTGCCTCTTTACATCACGAATTCCTGCACCAACTCTTGCGTGTATTGCGGTTTCCATATCAGCAACCCCATGCCGCGTACCATACTGACGGAAGAAGAAATCGTGAACGAATACAAGGCCATCAAGAAGCTGGCACCTTTCGAGAATTTGCTGTTGGTGACGGGAGAAAATCCGGCCAAAGCAGGCGTGCCCTACATAGCCCGTGCACTGGACCTGGCAAAACCCTACTTCAGCAATCTGAAAATAGAAGTGATGCCCTTAAAAACGGAAGAGTATGCAACGCTGAAAGAACACGGCATGAATGGCGTGATTTGTTTTCAAGAAACCTACCACAAGTCGAATTACAACATCTACCACCCCCGTGGCATGAAGTCCAAATTCGAATGGCGTGTCAATGGTTTCGACCGCATGGGGCAGGCAGGCGTCCATTCCATCGGCATGGGAGTGCTCATCGGTCTGGAGAAAGAATGGCGGACAGACATCACCATGATGGCTTATCACCTGCGCTATCTCCAGAAACATTATTGGCAAACGAAATACAGCGTCAACTTCCCCCGTATGCGTCCTTCGGAGAACGGCGGCTTCCAGCCCAATGTCATCATGAGCGACCGCGAACTGGCACAAGTCACTTTCGCCATGCGCATCTTCGACCATGATGTGGACATCTCCTACTCCACCCGCGAGCCTGCCGATATACGCGACCATATGGCAACACTCGGTGTGACAACCATGAGCGCCGAAAGCAAGACCGAACCGGGAGGATATTACAGCTATCCGCAAACACTGGAACAGTTTCATGTCAGCGACGAGCGCAAGGCTGTGGAAGTGGACAAAGCATTGAAACGCCTGGGGCGCGAACCAGTGTGGAAAGATTGGGATGCGAGTTTTGATTTGAAGGCTTTCAAGAGATGAGTGACCGAATACAGAACCTTAATAACAATGAACAAATGAACCGATATGCCAGACAAACGTCCCTTCCCGAAATAGGCGAAGCCGGACAAGAGAAACTGCGTAATGCCAAGGTGTTGATAGTCGGTGTGGGAGGATTAGGTTCTCCCATTGCCCTCTATCTGGCGGGAGCAGGAGTCGGAACGCTGGGATTGGTGGACGATGACCAAGTCAGCATCAGTAATCTTCAACGTCAGGTTCTGTATGCTGAAGCTGACCTTGGGCAGCCTAAACCTCTATGTGGCGCCCGTAGAGTGCAGGGTTTGAACAGCGATGTAAACGTGGAAGTATACCCCTTCCGTCTGGACAAGAAGAATGCCGGAGAACTGATAAGGAACTACGATATAGTGGTAGACGGGTGCGACAACTTCGCTACCCGCTACTTGCTGAATGACGTATGCAACGCTTGGGGCAAGCCCTACGTTTATGGTGCCATTCAAGGCTTTGAAGGCCAAGTATCCGTTTTCTGCTACGGTGAAGGTGCGAAGACTTACCGTGACCTCTATCCGGATGAAGAAGGGACACTGCTCATGCCGTCTCCGGACAAATCGGTTATCGGCGTAACCCCTGCCATTGTGGGTAGCGTAGAAGCCAATGAAGTGTTGAAACTGATTTGTGGCTACGGCGAACCCTTGGCTGGAAAGCTATGGACGATTGATTTAAGGACCATGCAGTCGTATATTCTCTCATTATAGCATCCATAAAGATATGAAGCTGATAGTCATTACCACGCCGCAATTCTTTGAAGGAGAAGCAGCGGCAGTTACCTCCTTATTCCAAAACGGTTTGGAAATACTCCATCTGCGCAAGCCGGGAGCTTCGGCAGAAGAGATGGAGTATTTCCTGCGGCAGTTGCCGATGGAATATATGCCGCGCATTGTCACGCATGAGCAATTCCAGCTGGCATCCGTTTTCGGTCTGAAAGGAATTCATCTGAACGGGCGCAATCCGCAGATACCGTTCGGATATAAGGGACACATCAGTTGTTCCTGCCACTCTCTTGAAGAAGTGTTGAAACATAAATCAGATTGTAGCTATGTGTTCCTCAGTCCCATTTATGACAGTATATCCAAAGAAGGCTACTCTTCCGCTTACTCCTGCGATACCTTGAAGAAAGCACAGCAAGCAGGTATCATCGATTCCAACGTCATGGCATTGGGTGGCATCAGCCTGGAGCATCTTCCGGAAATAGCCGCTTTAGGTTTCGGAGGTGCCGTCCTGCTAGGAGACATCTGGCAGCAAGCGAAGGAAGATTTCATCCCCCACTTCCTCCACCTGAAACAGCTCTCCTCCCCCCCCTCTTTAATTTTTAATTTTTAATTTCTAATTATCTCATGCTTCCCCCTATTATCCTTTCCATTGCCGGTTCCGACTGTTCGGGCGGTGCAGGCATACAAGCAGACATAAAGACCATTTCCGCTTTGGGAGGTTATGCCGCTTCCGTCATCACGGCTGTTACTGCACAAAACACACTGGGAGTACAATCGGTTTATCCGATACCTGCGGATATGGTTAAGGCACAAATCACCTCTGTTATGGATGATTTAAGGCCGGATGCCGTCAAGATAGGTATGGTACATGATGCCAGTATTGTGACCACCATTGTCGATTGTCTTCAGACTTATACTCCGGAGTGTATAGTCTATGACCCCGTCATGATATCGACCAGCGGACGGCGACTGATGACCGAAGAAACCATACAAGTCATTAAGACGGAACTGTTTCCGCTATGCACCCTCATTACTCCCAACCTGAATGAAGCAAGCCTGCTTTGGGGGCAAACCATTACCGGTACTGTGGAGATGCGACAAGCGGCACAGGAATTATCCTGCAGATACAACACCGCTATTCTCGTCAAAGGCGGACATCTGGAGGGTAATGACATGTGCGACGTGCTTTATTGCCGGCAACCTTCTGCCGGGGCTGACGTCCTGCCATCCGGATGCATCCTCTATTCCAACCCCAAAATAGAGAGCCGTAACCTGCACGGCACAGGGTGTACCCTTTCCTCTGCCATAGCTACATTTCTTGCCGGTGGCAACAAACTCGATGAAGCGGTCTGCAAGGCTAAAGAGTATATCGGTACTGCGATAAACCGGGGGAAAGACATGAATATAGGGCACGGGAACGGTCCGTTATGGCACTTTCCTTTATCGGAATAAGAGCTCGTCGAAACGCATTATCTGTTTACCTTAAACGCATTATCTGTCAGCCTCCGATACATCATGTGTTTGGCACCAACGGACAATGCGTTTCGACATGCCTGCTTCTTAATAGCGTATGCCCAGAATTTTCTTGGCATCGTCTTTCTTGAACAGTGAATCAATGACGTCTAAAATCGCTTCGTAATTTTCCGGATCTACGATATTGGGAGCGAATATGTTGAGGACTTTCATCTTGTCGTCATCAAAAGTATATAGTGCCATCAAACTGGCACATTGCACACAGTTCAGACTGTTGTTTCGGGCAACAGTTCTCATCATTTCGATTTGATCATCCTTGAAAGGGCGGGACTTCACTTTTTCATAAAAATGCCGGAAGTCTTCGGGGTGCATCCCTCTGACGTAAACCGGGACTGGAGAATCAATCACTACTTCACTGGGAACAACCGGCAACGTACGTGGCTCTCCGGAGAATGAATCCATCGCAACGACTCTCCCACCTTCAAAAGTCACGACAATCTGAGTTCGGCTGATATTACTTTTACCGGACAGCACTCTGGAATATTCCCATTCTTCTATATCCCGGTCGAAGCGGCGATACTCTGGAGTTCCCAATATCTTGGTGACCTCCTGCCTGCTCATCCCCTTCTGGATACTGTTCAACACATCTACCTTAGCATCATAAAACAAACTGGAACAACTGCTGAATCCCATCGTCATTACCAGTCCCGCAATAATTAGTCTGATTGTTTTCATCTTATCGAGTTTTTAGTTGCCACAAAGGTAGGCAGAAACATGGATAGACCTCTTATTATCCCCCTATTTGTCAAAAGGGATTTCCCTACTTTTTTTAGCCATATACCTATTAATATGGAAATAATCCGTTATTTTTGCAGATACTATCACTATAAACAGGTAAAACACATGGAAAAAGCAAAAGTATACTACTCTGACTTGCGTACTTCCCCTACATCCAATCTTTTGGATAAAATGGAACGCTTGCTGAAACGGGCAGGCATCGAGCAACTTCCTTTGAAAGATAGCTTTGCTGCCATTAAAATCCATTTCGGCGAACCCGGAAACCTGGCATACTTGCGTCCCAATTATGCAGCTCGAATGGCAACCCTGCTCCGCAGCCTGGGAGCCAAACCTTTCTTGACGGACTGCAACACGCTGTATTCCGGTCGTCGTGCCAATGCTGTAGACCACTTGCAAAGTGCGATGGAGAATGGCTTTAACCCTATCTCGGCCCAGTGCCAGGTCATTATCGGCGACGGACTGAAGGGAACGGACTACCGCGAAATCCCTCTGAACGGGGAATATTGTCCGGCACCCAAAATCGGCACAGCGATAGCCGATGCCGATATTGTAATCAGTATGAACCACTTCAAGGGGCACGAACAAGCCGGTTTTGGCGGCGCCTTGAAGAATCTGGGCATGGGATGTGCCAGCGTAGGCGGAAAGCTGGAACTGCATTGCGCCTCGCAACCCAAGATTGATGAAGCAAGCTGCATCGGCTGCAACATCTGCGTGAAGCATTGCGCACACGACGCTGTGCACCTCAATGCCAGCCGCAAGGCAGAAATAGACTACGCCAAATGCGTAGGTTGCGGACAGTGCGTAGCCCTCTGCCAGCACGACGGTGCCGTGATGGGAGCCGAAGATACTTCCGAGCGCCTGAACTACAAGATTGCGGAATATGCCCTCGCTGTCGTTATGGGCAAGCCCCATTTCCACATCAGCTTCATCATGAACGTATCTCCCGAATGCGACTGCTGGAACCACAACGATGCCGCCATCGTGCCCGACCTCGGCATTCTGGCTTCGGCAGACCCGGTTGCACTGGACAAGGCATGTGCAGATATGGTCATCCAAGCCCCGATACTGCACGGTAACAATTGCCTTGCCACGGCACACGAGCACGACGACTTGTGTGGATGCGACAAGTTCCACTTGATGCACCCCGACACAGACTGGCTTGCCGGATTGCGCCATGCCGAGAAAATAGGATTGGGAACCATGGAATATGAATTGGTGAAGATTTGATTAAACCTTTTCAGTTTTAAACAGTCATAATAAAAATAGATTTATCAACTATAATATTATACAAATGGAAACATCTGTAAAACTTTATTCTTTGCCTTTCGGCAACGTAAAGACCTATCTATTCGCCCTGCTGTTCGTGGCAGGAAACATCGCCTTGCCGCAACTCTGCCATCTGGTCCCAGCAGGCGGTCCGACGTTGCTTCCCATCTATTTCTTTACACTGATAGCTGCTTATAAATATGGTTTCAAGGTAGGTCTGCTGACGGCTCTCTTGTCTCCGGTCATCAATCATCTGCTTTTTGCCATGCCTGCAGCAGCCGTGTTGCCGGCCATACTTATAAAGTCCGGTCTGCTGGCCGGAACCGCCGCTCTTGCTGCACGCTATGCCAAGAATATCTCTTTATTGGCATTGCTGGGTGTAATCCTCTCCTATCAAATTATCGGTACGGCCTTTGAATGGGCACTGTGCGGTAATTTCTTTTTGGCAGTGCAAGATTTCCGTATGGGCATTCCGGGCATGCTGATTCAGTGGTTTGGAGGATATGCACTGCTGAAAGCAATCGCAAAGAAATAAACGTATATTCTCAAACAGTATCCCTTAATCCTAAAACTTTGTTCGCACACTGCGGATACATATCCCCAGTTTGCGGATGTCTATCCCAAGGCTTGGGATAGACATCCGCAAACCATAAACAAAGTTTTTTCTTAACTGATAAAAACTTTTTCCCTAACTAAGAAAAACTTTCTCCTTAATAGAGAAGACTTTTCTCTTAATACTTTGAACTTTTTTCCGCTATTTTCCTTTCTCCCTACAATAAAATCATTAATTTCGTGCCGAACAATATATCATATTTTCAACATGGAAGTAGTAACGAACAACTGGTTCACTAAAAAATATCCGATAGGTTTTGCCTTAAGCGGCGGTTTCATCAAAGGCTTTGCCCATTTGGGTGCCATGCAATCCTTATTGGAACATGACATAAAGCCCAATATACTTTCCGGAGTCAGCGCCGGAGCCTTGGCCGGGGTATTCTACGCCGACGGCAATGAACCGCATAAAGTTCTTGACTACTTTGCCGGGCACAAGTTTCAGGACCTGACCAAACTGGTGATTCCCAAAGTCGGATTGTTTGAATTGGGAGAATTCATCGATTTCCTGAAAAGCAATTTGAAATCCAAAAAACTGGAAGAACTGCAAATTCCTCTGATTATTACAGCTACTGATCTGGACCATGGACGTTTGGTACATTTCCATAAGGGTGACATCGCCGAACGCGTAGCAGCTTCGTGTTGCATGCCGGTATTGTTTGCCCCGGTCAATATAGACGGCACCCATTACGTGGACGGAGGCCTGCTGATGAACCTGCCTGTCTCTACCCTCCGCCGTATATGCGAAAAAGTGATTGCCGTGAATGTCAGCCCTCTGATGGCAACCAAGTATAAAATGAACATTGTGAGCATTGCCTTACGTTCCTATAACTTTATGTTCCGCTCCAACTCTTTTCCTGAACGCGAGAAGGCTGATTTGCTGATAGAACCTTATAACTTGGAGGGATACAGCAATACAGAGCTGGAAAAGGCGGAGGAGATATTCATGCAGGGATATAATACGACCAATGATATATTGGAACGTCTGCTCATAGACAAAGGCAGCATTTGGAAAGAATAAAACAACCATTCTATAACATAGAAAACAAAGAAATGAACGACGAAAACAAATTGATTATTTATCAAGTGTTCACCCGACTATTCGGAAACAACAATAACCACTGCATCAATAATGGCAGCATCACCGAAAATGGATGCGGCAAGATGGCTGACTTTACAGCCAAGGCGTTGGGAGAAATCAAGAAGCTTGGCGCTACACATATATGGTACACGGGCATCATCGAGCATGCTACGCAAACTGACTACCGCCGTCACAATATCCAACCCGACCATCCGGCCATTGTGAAAGGTAAAGCCGGATCTCCCTATGCCATCAAGGACTACTATGATGTCGATCCGGATCTCGCCAAGGACGTACCGGAGCGTATGAGAGAGTTTGAGAATCTGGTGCAGCGCACTCACCGTAGCGGTCTGAAGGTTATCATAGATTTTGTTCCCAACCACGTAGCCCGTCAATATCACTCGGATGCCCAGCCGGATGGCACTTCACAACTGGGTTCAAACGATGATACCAATTATGCGTTCAGCCCATATAATAACTTCTATTATATCCCGAAATCGGAACTGCATGGCCAATTTGACATGAAAGGTGCAGCCGCCGAACCTTATAGGGAGTTTCCGGCAAAAGCTACCGGAAACAACCGTTTTGACGCTTATCCAAACATCACCGATTGGTACGAAACTATAAAGTTGAATTATGGAGTGGATTATCAGAACGGCGGGACTTGCCATTTCGACCCCATTCCCGACACATGGACCAAGATGCTGGATATCATGCTGTTCTGGGCGGGAAAGAATATAGACGGTTTCCGTTGCGATATGGCCGAAATGGTTCCCGTAGAGTTCTGGGAATGGGCAATCCCGCAGGTAAAGGAGCAATATCCCTCCCTGCTGTTTATAGCCGAAGTCTATAACCCGGGAGAATACAAGAATTACTTGTTCCGTGGCAAGTTTGATTATTTATACGACAAAGTAGGACTTTATGATACCTTGCGGGCTGTTACTTGCGGGTATGAATCGGCAACTGCCATCACCCGCTCTTGGCAAAGTCTGGGAGGTATAGAAAAACGCATGCTGAACTTTCTGGAAAACCATGACGAGCAACGTATCGCTTCCGACTTTTTTGCCAGTAACCCACGCAAGGCGATTCCGGCACTCATTGTGTCAGCTTGCATGAACACCAATCCGATGATGATTTATTTCGGTCAGGAGTTTGGTGAGCTGGGCATGGATAGTGAAGGTTTCAGCGGCCGGGACGGACGTACAACCATCTTTGACTATTGGAGTGTAGATACTATCCGCCGTTGGCGCAATGGCGGCAAGTTCGACGGCAAGATGCTGACGGAGGACCAGAAACACCTATACAGCATTTATAAACGGCTACTGACTCTTTGCAATGAAGAAAAGGCCATCTCTCAGGGGGCTTTCTTCGATTTGATGTATGCCAATGTCAACGGATGGCGCTTTAATGAACATAAGCAATATACATTCCTGCGCAAATTTGAGAGAGACCTGCTGCTGTTCGTCGTGAACTTCGACCATATCTCGGCAGACCTTGCCATAAATATTCCTTCTCATGCTTTTGACTTCCTGCAAATACCGCAGATGGACCAGTACAAAGCTACGGAGCTGCTCAGCGGAAAAGAAGAAAACATAAGTCTGCTTCCCTATAAGGCTACTAATGTGGCCGTCGAAGGATATGGAGGAAAGATACTTAAGATAAAGCTATAACGGAATCACAACTCTGGTGATTTATTAGATTTGGCACTGATTATGCAGAACAACACGGATTTCTTAATCGCTTCGTGGTTTTCCGCATAATCAGTGCCAAGTCTTTATTTGTTCTCTTCCATATATTCCTTCAGCCGATATAGCCGCGTGATGGCAGGATTATAAAAATCATCAGGATAATGTGCATCTATATCACTCAGGTTAGCTTGCACAAAACGTTTCACATCCACTATGTTCTCAGCATCAGACAATGTTACACTTTGAGGGAAAGATGTGCTCTTTGCCCAATCTATCAGCGCTTTAACGCTATCTTCATCAAATTTATATTCGGCCATATTCTACATATTTTCTTGCAAAGATAGTGCAAACCGGATGCAGAATAAAATGACCCACCCATTTTTTTATGCTAAAGTTATCCTCATCCGCATGAACAAAATTCCAATTTGTTGTGTTATATAAATGTGTTTTTCATAGTATTAGATATAAGATTAATTAAAAGAGACGTACCCGCTTGTGATAAGTAAGTACATCAAAAACAGAAGCGTCTGTTTGATTGATAAATGTGTAAGGAGCATCGGTTTACCAGAGCCGATGCTTTTTTTTACCCTTCTTTGTAGCATGTTAGAAATATTATCCGTAAATTTGGCAGATAATAAGGAAAGAATATGATATGAATATCCCTGTTATATTTCAATTTTTGAAAGAACTGTCTGCAAACAACAATCGTGAATGGTTCAATTCTCACCGGGAACAGTATGACGTCGCCCGTAGCGAGTTTGAAAACTTGCTTACAGTAATTATCTCCCGTATCTCTTTGTTTGATGAAAGCATCCGTGGTATAGAAGCAAAGGACTGTACATACCGTATTTATCGTGATACACGCTTTTCCGAAGATAAAACTCCCTACAAGACACATATGGGAGGATATATCAATGCGAAAGGAAAGAAATCCGACCATTGTGGCTATTACGTGCATCTGGAACCGGGAAACTGCTTGTTGGCCGGTGGAAGTTATTGTCCTCCCCCGCCCTTGTTAAGAGCTCTGCGACAAGCGGTATACGACAATATAGATGAATTTCGCAGTATAGTGGAAGATCCCGCTTTCAAGCAATACTTTCCCGTCATCGGAGAGAATTTTCTAAAAACAGCTCCAAAAGGATTTCCAAAGGACTATCCCTATCTGAAATACCTTCAGTGTAAAGAGTATACGGTTGCCTGCTGCCAGCCGGACAGCTTCTTTCTTGCTCCAGACTTTTTGGATCGTACAGACGACATCTTCAAGCAGATGAAGCGTTTTTCTGATTTTGTGAATTACACCATAGACGACTTTGAATAATTTACCTATATAACTAACTTAAAACATTTGAATTATGGTTATAGACAGACTTGAAAACATAGAAAAATATACTTTGCTGCATCCTCTGTTTGAGCAGGCCATTGATTTTTTAAAATCACATGATTTGCACTCTTTGGAAATCGGCAAGACCGAACTGAAAGGAAAGGACTTGCTGGTCAACGTGGCGCAGACAAACCCAAAAGAAAAAGAGAATGCCAAACTGGAAACCCATAAAGACTATATTGACATTCAAATACCCTTGTCCGGTACGGAGATAATGGGTTATACCGCCGCCCAAGACTGCCTTCCGGTTGATGCTCCTTACGATGCGGAAAAAGACATCACTTTTTTTGAAGGACTGGCGGAGAGCTATATTGCAGTGAAGCCCGGAATGTTTGCCATCTTTTTCCCTCAGGACGGGCATGCTCCGGGTATTACCCCTGACGGTGTGAAAAAAGTAATTGTGAAAGTTAAAGCGTAAATTTATCAAATATCCAAAACTCATCCTCTTTATGGAAACACTGAATTTAATCAAGAATGACCCATGGCTGGAACCTTTTGCCGATGCCATCAACGGACGTCATCAACATGCTATAGACAAAGAATCGGAATTGACCAATAAAGGAAAACTAACCTTGTCTGATTTTGCATCCGGATACCTCTATTTCGGCCTGCATCGTACTGACGATGGTTGGGTTTTCCGTGAATGGGCGCCTAACGCAACCCAAATCTTTATGGTCGGAACTTTTAACGATTGGAAAGAAGAAAAAAAATATAGTTTGAAGCGTAAAGCAAACGGTAATTGGGAAATCAAGCTTCCTGCTGATGCCGTGAAACACGGTGACTTGTACAAGCTGATGGTACATTGGGACGGTGGTTGCGGTGAACGCATTCCTGCATGGGCTACACGTGTCGTACAAGACGAACAGACTAAAATATTCAGTGCCCAGGTTTGGGCTCCGGAGAAACCCTATAAAATGAAGAAGCGGGCTTTCAAGCCATCTACAGATCCTTTATTGATATATGAATGCCATATCGGTATGTCTCAGCAGGAGGAAAAGGTCGGTAGCTATAAGGAATTTCAGGAAAAGATTCTTCCACGTATCGCCCAAGAAGGCTACAACTGCATACAGATTATGGCTATCCAGGAACATCCCTATTATGGTAGCTTCGGATACCATGTTTCCAGTTTCTTTGCCGCTTCTTCCCGTTTTGGTACTCCGGAAGAACTGAAGGAGTTGATTGATACAGCCCATAGTATGGGGATTGCCGTTATCATGGATATTGTCCATTCACACGCTGTGAAGAATGAAGTGGAAGGCTTGGGTAACTTTGCCGGTGATCCTAATCAATATTTCTATCCCGGTGGACGTCGGGAACATCCAGCTTGGGATTCACTTTGCTTTGATTACGGCAAGAACGAAGTTATTCACTTCCTGCTGTCTAACTGTAAATTCTGGCTGGAAGAATATCATTTCGACGGCTTCCGCTTTGACGGAGTAACCTCCATGTTATATTATAGTCATGGTTTGGGAGAAGCATTCTGTAATTATGGAGATTACTTCAACGGACATCAAGACGACAATGCCATTTGTTATCTGACACTTGCCAACCGGCTTATCCATCAGGTCAATGCCAAAGCCATCACCATTGCCGAAGAAGTATCGGGAATGCCCGGACTGGCGGCAAAATATGAAGATGGCGGCTACGGATTTGATTACCGTATGGCCATGAATATTCCCGATTATTGGATTAAGACAATCAAGGAGAAAATAGATGAAGACTGGAAGCCATCCAGCATGTTCTGGGAAGTGACCAACCGCCGCAAAGATGAAAAGACCATCTCCTATGCGGAAAGCCATGACCAAGCTTTGGTGGGCGATAAAACCATCATTTTCCGCTTGATTGATGCGGATATGTACTGGCACATGCAGAAAGGAGACGAGAACTATACCGTAAATCGAGGCATTTCTCTCCATAAAATGATACGTTTACTGACTGCGACTACTATCAATGGCGGTTATCTTAACTTTATGGGCAATGAATTCGGACATCCGGAATGGATTGACTTCCCCCGTGAAGGTAACGGTTGGTCTTGTAAATATGCCCGCCGCCAATGGAATTTGGTGGACAACAAGAATCTGGCATATCATTATATGGGTGACTTTGATGCTGCCATGTTGGGAGTTGTAAAAAGCATAAAGAACTTCCAGGCTACTCCGGTCCAAGAAATATGGCATAATGACGGTGACCAGGTATTGGCCTATATGCGCAAGGACTTGATTTTTGTATTCAACTTCAACCCTAAGCAGTCTTTTACTGATTACGGTTTCTTGGTTCCTGCCGGAACTTATGAAGTTATTTTGAATACAGATAATCCAGATTATGGCGGTAATGGTTTGACGGATGATACCATCAAACATTTTACCATCCACGACCCGCTTTACAAAAAAGACAAGAAGGAGTGGCTGAAGCTTTACATACCGGCACGTACAGCTGTTGTACTGAGAAGAACTAAATAGTCATTTCATAACGCAAAAAAAGAGGCAGATATCAATTCAGATATCTGCCTCTTTTTTATATATGAGTCTTTTATTTCACTTGACTGTCGATGAAGTTCAACATCGTTTTTGCATTATCCATCATTTTCTTTTGAGCTGGTTTGTCCGCAGAGAGCAATGGAATAAGTTTATCCAAATATTCTTTGGCTTCCTTGAATTCAACTTTTGCTTTTTCTACATCTGTTTTCATGGTATTGGCACCCTTACTATAATACAAAGAACCCAGACTGTTAAGTGCATTTACATTATCTGCTTGGATAGCTATGGCTTGTTTAAATGCTTCTTCGGCTGCATCCATCTTTTTGGCTTTCTGCGCCATGATACCTTGATTTACGTAATAAGTGGCATACAATTTAGTCAATGTCTTATTACCGGGATTTGCTTCCAGCCCTTCCTTTAAAGTGGCAACATACTCATCATTTTTCTTCAAATCTTTCAAAGCACCGGCTTTACCTATATAAGCATTTGCCAGGTTATACTTTTTCTGTACAGCAATATCAAAATACTTCAAAGCTTCGGCAGGTTTCTTTATCTTATCGGCACAAACGCCACAGTTATATGCAATTACGGAATCTTGGTTGTTTGTTTGTGTCAGATAAGTACTAAATTTTGTGTAAGCTTCCTGGTAATTTTTAGCTTCAAGAGCAGCCTTACCATCGTTGACCAACTGGGCAGGGTCAGCATTCTGCGCAAAGAAATTCGTAGCTGCACAACATAGTGCAATAGATAAGATTAATTTTTTCATATGCTTTAATTCATTTAAAAGTTGATTCCCAAAGTTAGTTTACAATGGTATAGAAGCAAAACCTTTTTACTTTTTTTGAGGTTTTTAGCATAGTCGTAACAAGTGTTATTTTACGTAAAAGCAAATATCCGGATATGTGTGTTGGGCTTTGTCACATATGTTACACTTATACTTAGAATATCATATTATCTTTGCCACAAAAAAAGATTATGGAACAATTACATACACATGAAGTCCTTCACATGATGGAAGGTAATAGTTATACTGAGTTATCATTGAGAGAAGCCATTATCCAAAAATTCGGCGAGCAGCAGCGTTTTTTCACCTGCTCTGCCGACAATATGGATGTAGATACCCTGATAGAATTTCTTAAAAGAAAAGGAAAATTTATACCCGCCAATGGTGGATTTACAGTGGACATGACTAAAGTTTGCAATCACTGATGAGGAATATTAATTCCTTCTTCTGTTAAATTGAATATTATTTATGTTAATAGTTAACGGAAATAATATTCTACTAAACCATGTTATAATATCCGCTGATTACCCGCTAAAATTTGGATATCTCCTGCAAGTACGTATCTTTGTACTGTGTTTTTCATAGTATTAGATTTAAGGTTAATAAAAAAGATTGGCTGTCTGGGATAGATAGCCTTTTTTTATGTCTAAATGTCATCTTTCCCCTTTTTAGTTATAGTTTTATTCTATCTTTGTAGGTCAGATAATCCACGCAGCATTAATAGAATAAACTGAATATGGGAAAACGCTTTATTTTTATCTTGATGGCATGCTCATTATTGAGTATAGCTACTGTTGTGCATGCACAGCATATTGACAAGCAAACATATATTTTTGCCATCAAAAAGGTTGATACTCTGAAACTGGACAAGTATGTAATGATTGATCAAATACAAGGGACACAATCAAAGCCCGTCATTCTTTTTGCATTTGGGGGAGGTTTCAAAGGCGGGAGAAGAGATAATCCCGATTACATTTCTTATTTTCATTTTTTGGCACGAGCCGGCTATGTGGTAGTATCAACAGATTACCGTACCCAATTAAAGGATATAGATAAATCGGAGTATTCGGACTTGCAAGGATTCTCTTCTGCCCTGCAACAAGCAATCACTTGTGCTGTAGAAGATTTTGGTGATGCTACAAATTATATAATTGAGCATAGTGTAGAATGGCAAATAAATCCTGCACAAATTATAGCTTGCGGTTCAAGTGCAGGTGCGATAACTGCCCTTCAAGCAGAGTATGAGATTTGCAATCAAACGGCTTTTGCGGACAGATTACCTGCCAATTTCAATTATGCAGGGGTCATTTCCTTTTCTGGAGCAATCTGTGCCAATGGTATTCCAAAATGGATAATGTCCCCTTGTCCTCTTATGTTGTTCCATGGTGATGCCGACAGCACGGTTCCTTTTACTAAGGCAGTAGTAGAAGAGGAAATGGGGCTATGGGGCTCAAACTTTATCTGTATGCAACTGAAAGAAAAAGAGACAGCATACTATTTCTATATAGCGGAAGGTATAGGACATTCCCTATCCTATTCTCCTATGAAGGATAATCGTCATGACATCCTGAGCTTCCTAAATCGGTTGGTACTTGGTAAAGAAAAACGTTGCATTACGACTGTAGAGAAGAATCCGGAAATATCTAGATATAAGAGTGATTTTACAATAGAAGATTATATCCGTGAAAATATGCGTTAATTCCTATCTTTATATCCTTTCCAGAGTTTTTGTTTCTCCACCAATCAATTATCTTTGCACATTATTATTCTATAAAAACAAATCTTTAATTCTATAAATTATGTTGGTACGTATTATCAGTATGGTCATAGCCGGAGTTATTATAGTATATCTAGTCCGTTGGATTGATAATTTTTTCTCCAGGTATCGCAAATAAATCTTGCCTGCAATGTAAACCAAATACTCCAATTTGTTTCCCATTACAACCTATGCTGACAAAATGCGGACATTTTCTAATTCTAAAACAAGAAAACCGCAAAAGCTTTTTATTAGCCATTTGCGGTTTTTTCCTTGTGATTCCGTTGCGATTCGAACGCAAGACCCACGCCTTAGAAGGGCGTTGCTCTATCCAGCTGAGCTACGGAACCAGCCTTAATTGCGGTGCAAAGGTACGCTTTTTTACGAATATTGCAAATTTTTGTATCACCTTTTTTCGTTACCTATGTATAAAAGGCTCATTTGCTACATAAAAAGTAATGATTAGTTACCTTTACAAACAAGATACACGGTATTTATATACAGATGTATTAAAACATTTTGCAAATTATCAATGTTACTAATTATAAAAAGTAAAAATATGGAGGAATATTCAAGTAGGAAAAGTAGCATTGACCCGAAAATGAATGAAAGAGTAATAACAACTAAATTTTAAAGAGATGGAATGGGAAAATCAGTTGATACAGGAATTGCAATGGTCAAATAAAATCAGCAATAAGGCGAGTAAGGAATTGGTAGCCCAGGAGATTGCCGGACTGGCCAAAGACGGTGATGTCATAGGAGCAGGCTCCGGCTCTACCGTTTATCTCACTTTGTTTGCATTAGCTCAACGAGTTAAACAAGAATCTTTGCATATAGAAATCATTCCGGCATCTGCCGAAATTTCGATGACATGTATACAGCTTGGCCTGCCGCAAACTACTCTGTGGAATAAGCGTCCGGATTGGACATTCGACGGTGCAGACGAAGTGGATCCGCATAATAACCTCATCAAAGGACGTGGTGGAGCCATGTTTAAGGAGAAGCTCCTAATTAAAAGCAGTGGTAAGACTTACATCATTGTCGATGAGAGCAAGCTTGTCAGCAAACTGGGGAGCAAATACCCCATACCGGTAGAAGTATTTCCACATGCTCTCTCCCATGTGGAAAACGAGATACGCTTATTGGGAGCTTCAAAAATCAGCCTACGTCTTGCAGAAAGAAAAGACGGTCCGGTATTTACCGAAAACGGTAATTTCATTCTTGACATTCATCTCAGCAACATTGTTCCTGATTTGGAACAGAAACTGAAAGCCATTACCGGGGTTATCGAAAACGGGCTGTTCATCGGTTATGATATTACAGTCCTAATGGCAAACCGCTGATGTACCAAAGTACAAATAAGGCAGTCCATGCCAATAGAATGACTAAAGAATATCTCCAAGTATACTTCAGCAGTGAACCATAAGTGGATTGCCTATCATATTGCTGCATATAGGTCAAGACAAGTGGCATGTAGAACATAAAAGGTGTTATGGCATTTGTTGCACTGTCACCTATACGGAACGCACATTGGGTCATATCCGGCGAAATGCCCATACTTGCCAATACCGGAACAAAAATGAAAGACATGAAAGCCCATTTAGCTGTGGCAGATACCATAAAGAGATTGACCAGCGCCGTAAAAAGAATGAAGAGAATCAATATCCATAAACTACTCAAAGAGGCGGAGGACAGCAGATTAGCGCCTAAAATGGCAATGCACTTGTCCAAGTGGGAATATTCAAAACAAGCAAACATCTGTGAGGCAAAGAAAGCTATCACAAAATAAACGCCCAGCAGTTTCATCGGCTGCGTAAGTCCTTCTATCACATCACCGTCCGTACGGTATCGGCCGGAGGCAAAACCATAGACCATCCCCATCAAACCTATTCCAAACGAAAGCAAAAACAGAATACCGACTATAAACGGAGAACGAATCAACCCACCATTGACACTCCGCAATATCCCCCATGAAGAGAATGTAGCCCACAGAATAATGGCAATATACAGCAAGCCTGCAAATACAGCTCCCAACATAGCTCTCCGTTCCTTGCGGGACAATTGTTTGTAGCCATTAAAATGAATATCCCCTGCATACACTCCCAAGTGCGGCAACAAGCTCCTGCGGGTAATATGATAAATGATGAATGCAAGCAGGAACGTGGAAACGAAGAGAAAATAATAATTGCACAACGGTCCAGTCTGCCCCGGAGCAATATTCATCCTATCAGCCGCTTCTTGCGTTACAGAGGCAATCATGGGGTCTAATGTACTCAAAAACACATTAGCGCTATAGCCACAAGAGACTGAAACATAAGCTGTAATTATACCTCCAATGGGGTGCAGACCGACAGACTGGAACAAAGTTGCAGCTATCGGCAACAGAATGATATATCCTGCATCTCCCACTATATTGGACAACAGTCCTAAGACAATGACCAGCAGAATAATGCGCCAAGGATCACGTGGACGTCGTACCCCCCTGCGAATACATGCATCGATGAAACCCGAATGCTGTGCCACCCCTATTCCGAACATAGCCACAATCACCAGCCCTAACGGAGCGAATCCCGTAAAATTGGTTATGACATGGCGCAGCAGCCAGCGTATGCCCTCCGGACTCAGCAGGCTCTGCACCCGTATTTCTTCTCCAGTCTGCGGTTGCAGCACGCTCAGACCATAGACATCGAATATCCATGAAAGGAGGATGACTGCCAGCGTCAGCAGGAAGAACATCGTAGCGGGATGTGGCATTCGGAGTTTACTCATCGTCGGCTTCCAGATTGTCTATATTCAAGATTCGAAGTTCCAATGCACGCACCACCAGACGAGTGGCATTCACCCCCACCCGTTCACTAGGCGGGAAAAGACGGCCGACCAAGTCATTCTGCCGTTTCTCCAGCGACTTGACTCCAAAAGGCATTCCCCTAAGATTGGCAATCATTTCTTTGGTATAGCCCAGTGCCAAATGACGGAGGAAACGCTCGTCATACTCATCAATATCATAGCTTATGATTGCTTCCTGACGTTTTGTATCATTCAGGACAGATTTCTTGAAGCGTTCCACTATTTTCTCCAGTATCGGATAGTTAAAGACCAGCTTCTTGCCGTCCATCACTGCCTGCACATCGGTTTTGGTCAGCAACTCTCCGGTTTTCAGGATAATGCCGTCGGCACCGGCTTCAAGTACGTCCACCCATAACTTCTCATTCAATATTTCTCCCGTGAATATCAGCACATGTACTCCCGGATAACGCTTGAAGATATTCCGGCAGATGTCCACCCCGATTGTGGTCGAACCTCCCAGTCCCAAGTCCAGCAGAACAAGATCCGGCACGCCGGCTTCAATCAATGTCCAGAACTCCTGCTCAGTCATAGCAGTACCTATTACCTCCGCATTGGGAATTTCATGGCGGAAAATCTCTTCCGTCCCTTTCAGCTCCAACTTGACATCCTCAACGATGATTACTTTAAATTTTTTGTCTTCCATATTTCATTTTTTCGGTAGCGTAAAATATATTGTAAAACCTCCTTCCTTTCCCGGTTCGGCATTGATACGGCATCCCCGGCGTCCGGCAAACTCGTCATGGTCGCGGATAATCTGCTTGCACACCAGATATTCCGTACCATACAGTTCTCCTTTCTCACCGGCCGTCATGCGGGACAAGTCGGGATAGAACAATTGGTTCAATTCTTCACGGGTCTTTTCCCTGCGCATATCTGTAAACAGAAAACGTATAAATTCCCCATCTTCCCGGGCCGACAGACAGACAGCTCCATCCAGAGTTACGGAGCAAGCCTCGTCTATCAGGTTTTCAAGCAGGAAACGCAACTGGTTCCAGTCACCGGTAATCCGTCCTTCCAACGGTTGTATCTTAAAATCAATATGCGCCTTGTTTCCCTTATACACTTTGCGGAAATATTTCCCGGCAGTAGCCATAAGTTCCGGCACAGATATTGTCGCACGCCTGAAAGTCACCTCTTCCAACTGGCGGGAAGCGCATGAACTGAGTATCGTAAAGATACCTTTGTAATACTCTATCAATTCGCTGATGGCAACCACCGTTTCCCGCTCCTCCGCTTCTGTCTGTTTGCCGGACCGCAGTTTCCCTATCAGCTGCTTTATCTTGTTCGGATAATAAATCGTTTCATGCTTGATGGTCGAAAGACAATTATCCAGCACCATGTTCTGTACATGCAGCAAACTGTCTTCCCAGGAAGCTCGCCGGGCTTCATCTTGAGCCACTTCGATGTCCCGGTATTTCGTAGCCAACTTAACCACTGCATTGAAGATTACAATGGAGACATAACGGGCTATCAGTTCCAAAAGCAAATGGTCGGTCTCCTGCTCCGTACCTTCCCTGCGTTCCAGACACAGCACACCTATGCAACGACACATATTTCCCGCATCCACAACAAGCGGCAATGCTTGTATACCCTTTTCCGATATGTACTCTTGCTGCTCAAAGCAATTCTCCATATATTTCCTCCAGATAGGCAACTCGTCCACGGCGGTATCTTCCACTGGATTGGAAGTGTATTCCAGCTTATGTGTAGTCTCGTTGTATACAGCTATGCTTAACCGGTCGATACTCAAAAGTTCGTTCACTGCATCAAAAGCGGAACCTACAATCTGCCGCGGGATTTCCTTCAATGTATCCTCCTCACGCTGCAACATTTCCTCCGTATCCGAAACCGGCAACAAGGAGGCATTGAACACCTTTCCATTAATTTCCAGTACTTGCTCCAGATTCCAGCGGTTCACCAGACGTTTACGGAAGTAGAGTATGTAATATCCCAACAGCAATACGAACAGCAAAATCACCGCCAGCAAAATGCCCACCATCTTGTTGTTGGTGGAACGCTCCAGCTGCCGGCAATATTCTTCCAAGGATTGGTCTTCTCCCAACAGTTTGTATAAGGTAGTGTAGGCAGCATTATTATAACTATAGTCATCCCATTGCTTCAATGCAAGAAATGAGACAGCCGCTTCATTCCTGATATCCAGAATTACATGGAAATCCGAATTGAACATCTGGTTCCACCAATCCAGTTCCGCAGGCGCCCCGTCTCCCGTCAGCGTCATATAGCGATGTATAGGATGGGCGTATTGCTTGTAATGTTCGTTCAGGCAATACATTGCCGAATCTATGTATTGTAAAGCCAGTTCGTATTCTCCGTCTACATTGCAGTAATAAGCTTCATTGGCATAATCGGAGGCCTCGTCCAGCAAAGCTTCGTATTCATTCTGTGCAAGCAGTGCCAAAGAATCCGGTAACACCTCTCCGGAAGCAGGCTGTTCCACAGCATGCCGGCAGGATGACATGCACAAAGACAACACGACGAGCAACACCGACACGGACTTACGGATACCGGCAGGCAGACGGAAATAAAAACGGCTGCCTTTTCCCAGCCCGCTCTCCACATTAAATAGACAGACCTTGAACAAATCATTCGTCTTGCGATATTTTTCAATGATGCCCTTACAGTTCATCAGTCCAAAGCCACTTCCTTTGTTCTTCCTCAATTCCTCCTTGTCGGGAGCGTCACTCATACCGATGGCTTTCGAGTCATATACTTTTTCTCCCACAATGCGGGCTACATCTTCCGGTGACAATCCACAACCATTATCCTCTACCGAGATTTCCACATAATCTTCCTCCTGCCGTGCATATACTTTCACCATACCGCCCTGAGGGGTATATTTACGGGCATTCTCCGCCAGTGTATTTATCATAAACAATGTAAGGGCTTTGTCTGCCTTTACCCGGATATCCGTAGGCTGCACCTCCAACGACTGTCTCTTCATCTCGAATGTACGGCTTCCCTTCCTAAGCAGCTCGAAAAGTTCATTCAATTCGAACGTCTCTATGTTCAGGCTAAGGCTTCCTTGCTTCATCTTTATCCAAAGGGCAAGAATATCATTGTATTCATTGATGGTAGTAACCAACTCGTCGATATACTGGTATTTCTCCTCTTTGATCCGCTCCTCTTTGATGAATCCTTTTTGAGTCAGTTTCTGCACTTCGTTGATGATACGGTCTATGTACGGGTGAATTCCGTTGACAATAGCCATACATGCTTTCTTTATCAGATTTTGCCGTTTGTTCCCCGCGATGTGCTGCTCGTAAATGTAGCGTTGCTTTTCCAGTCTGCGGCGTTCGTCGCCAAGGGAGATGGACGTCATGCCGTTGTCGATTGCCCATTGGATATAGGGAGTTATCACCCGTACCATCGCCTGCTCATCCTTGCTCATCCGACGCGGGAACACTAATTGCCCGTTGTCTATGCGGATATCCTTCACTCCAAACAGCTTTTCCAATTCCGGGCAGACAGCCGTCCGGATAGAGTCGACGATTTCCTCCTCAGTCTGTGCATCTGCCGGAATGGATGCCGTTATCTTCTGACAGATATCCAGCATCAGCTGCAGACGGCGGAGATGCACTCTGTTCCGGTCTTTGGAACGCTTGTTGAAAAACCAGAAGAAGAGGGATACAAGCACGAAGCCCACAATGACCAGTGACAACACGACGTTGAGTTGCCCCGCCTCCTTTTCTAATGCCTGATAGCGGCTTTCCAGTTCTTTATCCTGGCGTGTATCTTCAAGGATATCCAGGTAAATATTGCGGTTATAGTCTGATTTTTCTTTCATCCCGAGTCCTGCATACGAAACGCTCAACTGTTCACGAATACGTGAAATCCACTCGGGCACGGTTTTCAGTTTCTGCTCCATCCATGCCTTCTCCGCACAAATCGTATCTCGACGGTCAAATGCTTTCAGCCAGTCCAAACTATCGTGGCAGTCATAGAAAAGGCGGTGATGGTCATTTACACATTCCAGAGCAAGTTTTAGCGTGTCAAGAGCTTCTGTATAGTGACTGTGGGCATTCAGGTATTTGCCGATAGATACATATGCACCTGCTATCTGATACAAATCCTTGTATTGGCTGAATTTTTGCAATGCCAACTGCCCCAGACGCATGGGAAGCAGCGAATCTACCGGTACTCCAAAACGTGTCAAGGCATGGGAGCGGCGGTCTTGAAAAAATGCGTAATTATCCGGTGAAGCCATCAAGTTGGCAAGTCCCTGCACTCCATTGCCCTCAAAGTAAAGATAGCCCTTGCGCGAAGCCAACTGCCATGCGGTATAGAGCTCATCAAATTCTCTCAGTCTTCGCTCATCCGGTGTCTCACCCTCGCATAAGGCAGCAGAACCTTTGATGTAGTGATAATACAACAGCTGATTGGTATCTGCCAGCAACTCTTGTTTTTTAGTAACTTCATTAATAGAGGCTACAGCTTCCGGACGCTGTTGCAAATAATAATAATACACAGCAGATACAATATAAAATTCCGAACGGGCATAATTCAAACGCATTTGCTCGTGTTGGTCCACAAACAGATTGTCATCCTCCGCTATTCTTTTCATACGGTGCAAGGCACTATTGCGATAATCGTAGAACTCCTTGTTCAACGCCGTCCGCTGATAAATCTTCATCAAACCGATGTCGGCAATAAGGAGTTCCAGTTCATTCTTGGTCAGATTATAGACATCCATATGAAACTTTTCGGCCTGCTCAAAATCCATGCGCATAAAAGCACAAAAGCCCAGATTATTGGATGCTTCCGCTTTTCCTTGTTTATAGAGGCTGACTTCACGGTAGGCTCTTGATGCCGCATGGCAGGATGAATCCAGGTTTTTATAACGAAAAGCATAAGCCACCTGGTTTAGAGAGTCGATAAGGCGTACTTCCTTCATGGGTGCCGTTCCCACACACGAAACCATTGTTGTACAAAGGCACAACAACCCCGCAAACCATATAAAAGAAAGTCGTTTCATAAAGCAAAGCTACGAATAAATCCGGGAAAGAAAAATAATTTTTATACAATAACTCTTGTTTTATGTAACGGGAAATTCCTACCTTTGCATGCAAATTAACAAATAGGTAACATCTATTACACAAATGAGCGAAAAAGCACCCTTTATGGTATTCTCCGGAACAAATTCGAGATACCTTGCAGAGAAAATCTGCGCTAGCCTTGATTGCCCTCTGGGAAAGATGAACATCACCCATTTTGCAGATGGTGAGTTTGCAGTCTCTTATGAGGAATCTATCCGTGGCTCGCATGTATTCCTGGTTCAATCAACCTTCCCTAATTCTGACAACTTGATGGAACTTCTGCTGATGGTTGATGCTGCTAAAAGAGCATCGGCAAAAAGCGTTGTAGCCGTTATCCCTTACTTCGGTTGGGCACGTCAGGACAGAAAAGACAAACCCCGTGTTTCCATCGGCGCTAAGCTGGTGGCCGACCTGCTCTCTGTTGCAGGTATCGACCGTCTGATTACGATGGACCTTCATGCAGACCAGATTCAAGGTTTCTTCAATATTCCGGTGGATCATTTGTATGCATCAGCAGTATTCCTCCCCTATATTGAATCCTTGAAACTGGAAGACTTGGTAATCGCCACCCCGGATGTCGGCGGTTCAAAACGCGCCAGCACATTCTCCAAATACCTCGGTGTACCCCTGGTATTGTGCAACAAGACACGCGAAAAAGCAAACGTGGTTGCCACCATGCAAATCATCGGTGATGTAAAAGACAAGAATGTAGTATTGGTAGACGATATTGTAGATACAGCAGGAACCATTACCAAGGCTGCCAACATCATGCTGGAAGCAGGAGCCAAATCTGTCCGTGCCATTGCCAGCCACTGCGTAATGTCCGACCCTGCTTCTTTCCGTGTACAAGAATCCGCACTAACGGAAATGGTATTTACTGATAGTATCCCCTACTCTAAAAAATGTGACAAGGTTAAACAGTTGAGCATTGCCGATATGTTCGCCGAAACCATCAAGCGGGTGATGAACAATGAATCAATCAGTTCACAATACATTATCTAACCGCTCCGCGGTTAGATATTAAAAATTAGAAATTAAAAATTAAAGGCTGCGCAATGTTCACTTCAGAACCGCGCAGCCTTTAATTTTTAATTTCTAATTTTTAATTCTAATTCTCCAGCCTTCCCATCTTGTAGGTTCCTTTTCGTATCACCTTTCCGTTCTTGTCTGTTTCTACAAACGGACCGTGTTTCTTGCCTTGTTTGAAGAAGCCTTCATAACGGTTTCCGTTCTTGTCCTCCTGGATACCGCTACCTTCTTCCATACCGTTCACAAAACCGCCTTTATATTTGGTTCCATCGGTCTGAATCAGGGTACCTTGGCCGTTGAACTTATTGTCTTTCCATTCACCTTCGTAAGAGTCACCTACATTCCATTTGTAAGTACCGTATCCGTCACGTTGGTTATCTTTCCAATTACCTTCGTAAACGGCGCCGCTTGCCCACGTAAATGTGCCGTGGCCTTCCTGCTTTCCATCCTTGAAGCTGCCCACATACTTGTTGCCGCTGGCATGGTAATAAATGCCCTCTCCGGTACGTTCACCTTGAACATAAGAACCTTCGTAACGGTCGCCGGTATGGAAAAAGTAAATACCTTTGCCATGCTGCATGTCGTCCTTCCAGTCACCTACATATTTGTCGCCGTTGGCATATTCAAAAGTTCCTTTACCGTCCCGGACATCATTTTTCCACTCCCCGTCATATTTGGAACCGTCATTCCAGGTCAGTGTTCCTTTGCCGTCTTTCTTGTCATTCTTCCACGAGCCTACATACTTGGAACCGTTCTTCCAGGTATACGTTCCTTGGCCTTCGCGTTTATCATTCACCCAGTCGCCCTCATAAATATCACCATTGTAATAGTACATGGTTCCTTTACCGTGCTGGTAATCCTGAAACCACATGCCGTCATAACGGTTGTTATTCATAAAATAGTAGATACCCCTGCCATGCTGCTGGTCTTGAAACCATTGCCCCTCATACTTTTCACCGTCGGGAAACATATATGTACCGTAGCCTTCACGCTTGCCCTTCACATACTCACCCTCGTAGACGTCGCCGTTCTTGAAAACGGTCTTCCCCTTTCCATTGGGCTTGCGGCCTTTTATTTCACCGGTATAGACGGCCCCGTTATCTTTGAACGTATAGGTACCTATCTTTATCTCCGAAGAGAATGTACTTTTCACTTTATCGAAAAAGCCGCTTTTTTTTTCCTGGGCAGTGGCTCCACCTTGGCATAAGAAAGCCAGAATGAGTGCAGTATATAGATATTTCATTAATTGATAATTGATAGTTGATAATTGACAAAGGTAGGATTTATCCGGTAAAATGATGCGATAACTCCCGCTTTTTATGACATTTTTTTGCCGCACACTATTTCTTTTAATTTCTCTTTGCATAAATGCCGCCCTGCAAGTTCACGGATTTCTTGTGGAGTAACCTCCTTGACAGCATCCAGTGCTTCGGCAAAGTAGGTATCCTGCAAGCCCGATACCTGCACAAAAATCCAGGCATCTGCCAACGAGAATGCAGATTCATAACTACGGCACATGTCTCCCAACATATAGTTCTTCACCATGGAAAGCTCTCCATCGGAAGCCAGCTCGTTCTGAAGGCGGTCTATTTCATGATAAACCTCACCGATAAGAGGCTCCACAAATTCGTTGGCGGCTTCGGCACTGACCGCCAACACTCCCTGCCCCGGATAGGGCATGATGGCTGCGGAGATACCGTATGTGTATCCTTTATCTTCCCGGATATTGGACATCAGGCGACTGCCAAAATAACCCCCGAACAGTGTGACCAGTACGCGGGCCTTCAAGTAGTCCGGATGATTACGGTCCAGGGAAAGCATGCCCATACGGACGGCACTTTGCAGGGCGTCCGGACGTTCGATGAAGATACGTTTTCCGGAGGTGGTAACCGGATGGAATTCTGTCTTCTCCGGTTTGCGGAAATCCGTACCGAAAGCCTCGCAGCCAAACAAGGACTCTATCCGGCGGATGCAATCGTCGGTAACCTTGCCCGAGAGGTAGATGCTGCAATTATTGGAATGATAATAACGGTCATAAAACTCGCGTAGCACCGCAGGAGTGATGCGCCGATAATCCTCTTCCTGCACCAGACGTCCGCCGGGATGCTGCCCGCCGTACAGAGCCTTCACCAATCCGCGGTGCGCCAGAAAGTCCACCTTGGAAGAGTTGACAAGAAACTGCTGGATATTGTTGTCTACAATCACTCCCAGCTCTTTCTCGGGAAATACCGGCTCTTTGACGATAGACTCCAATATGTCAAGCGTTTGGGGAAGGTATTTATTCAGAGAATAAAGGGTGACATAGGCATACTCGGATGCACTGGACAATTCCAGCCAGGCTCCGTAATAGTCCAGCTTTTCCGCTATCCGGGCGGCATCGTAGCGTCGGGTGCCCTCGCGAAGCATGCGGTTCGTAAACAACGCCTGCAAGGGCTGTTTCTGTTGCCATCGGCCGCCTGCCATGAGGAGATCGATACGTGTCACTTCATTGTCACCGGCATTGAGCACGCTCAATGGCACGCCATTAGGCAACTTGATACGTTCCGGCCTTTGCACCACCAGTTGTTCCGGTTCAAGAATCCGGGGTTGGTCACTTCGGTTCAGCATGGGCTTTCTAGTTTACAGCCCATGGCTTTTAAGAAATTCTTCTGCCCGTTCCAAATCTTGAGGAGTATCTATGCCGATAGTTTCTACATCCGTGATACCTGCTTTGATAGTGTATCCGTTTTCCAACCAACGAAGCTGTTCCAATGATTCGGCAATCTCGAGGGATGACTGCGGAAGGGCGGTTATCTCTTTCAGTACCTCTACGCGATAGGCATAAAGGCCGATATGCTTATAATACGTATGGTTCTTCAGCCAGTCTTCCTTCGCCGCATTACGCTGGTAGGGAATGATGGAACGGCCAAAATAGAGGGCATTCCTGTTTTTGTTGAGCACAACCTTCGGAGAGTTCACATTTTCCAGTGCCTCGAAACCATTATCTACCGTAAAGGGTTTCACCAGAGTGGCTATCTGGGTGGCCGGATCGTCGAAACATGCTTTGACGGCTTGTAACTGCGAAGGCTGGATGAAAGGCTCATCCCCCTGGATATTCACCACGACATCAAACTGTCCTCCTATTTTTGTACAAGCTTCCTGACAGCGGTCGGTGCCGCTTTTATGTTCGGTGGAAGTCATTACCACCTTTCCTCCGAATGCTTTTACTGCGGCTTCAATACGCTCATCGTCCGTAGCCACGTATGCATCGTCCAAGATTCCTGCCACTTGCTCGTATACTCGCTGTATCACGGTTTTTCCACCTAACACCGCCAATGGTTTGGCTGGAAAACGCGTAGATGCGTAACGGGCAGGTATGATTCCTAAAAATTTCATTTTCAATCTTCGTTTTTTAAAATGAGAGTGTGTCCGAAAGTGTTCATATACTATCGACCCATCTCCTTATATTCTTTATTAATTATAACAGTTGTTTCAATCCTCGCAGGATATAATCACGTTTCAAATCTTTTGGCTTATAGACAGTCCCGTCACAAGACAACAAGTCTATATCCAGCCGTACAATTTCCTGCTCCTTCTCCTCGGGCTTCCTTCCGGCTTCCCGTTCGATGGCTTTCAGGCAGGCGGTGACTTCCTCTACCGGATTATCGGAAGCAAAGCATGCCACCTGATTGGAGAACAGATTCGGACGGTGAAAGAACAAAGGTACCGTCTCCTCCTCTTCCGAGAAACGTATTCCCGAAAAAAGTTCCGTCAAGCGTCTGCGAGCCAGTTCCATGTTCTCCCTCCGCTGTTCGTTGCTCCCAATACTAATCGTATAATCCATTTTTTTAAGGTGAAAGGGGAAAAGGTGAAAATTGAAAGTTTACCTTTCCACTTTCAATTTTCACCTTTCAACTAATTAAACAGTTCGTCGAGTCCCTCTATCGGTTCTTCTATATGGGTGTCTCCTTCCAGATTCACATCATCCTTGCACGGGTCATAGCCTTCGGGCAACTGGAATGTTTCATTTTCATCATATCCCAAAGATTTGTCACCGAGCACTTTCACCATGTATTTGGTCCAGATAGGCAATGCCATGGAAGCACCTTGTCCGTGAAGCATCGTATCGAAGTGGATGTCGCGGTCCTCACCGCCCACCCAGCAACCGGACACAAGCGAAGGCGTGAAGCCCATAAACCAGCCGTCGGCATTGTAGTTCGTCGTTCCGGTCTTGCCGCCCATGTCGGCTTTCACACCCAGACGGCGCACACGGCCTCCGGTACCTTCGTTGACAACGGCACGCAGCATGACCAGCATCTTGTAAGCGCTGGATACACTGATGACTTCCTGCATTTCGGGAGCAAAGGTTGCCAGCACGTTTCCATCATTGTCCTCGATGCGGGTCACGAACAGCGGAGCTACCCGGATACCCTTGTTGGGGAATGCGGTATAGGCACTTACCATCTCGCCGACGGAAATCTCGCACGGGCCCAGACAGAGTGAAACGGAAGGTACTATATCACGGTTGCGGACACCGAAAGTATGTATAAGACGTTTCAGATTATAGGGATTCAGCTTGCTCATGAGATAGGCCGTAATCCAGTTGTCCGAGTTTGCCAGCCCCCACTTCACAGTCACCATGTCACCAATCAGCTTTTTGTTGGCATTACGCGGCGTCCACGGTTTTCCGTTTTCATCAATCAGCGTGTATTCCACGTGGCGCACTTCGTCGCAGGGAGAAAAACCGTTCTCCATAGCCAATGTATAAAGGAAAGGCTTGATGGTAGAACCTACCTGGCGGCGTCCCACCATGGCCATATCGTACTGGAAGTAATGGTAGTTCGGTCCGCCTACGTATGCCTTGACATGTCCGTTGCGCGGGTCCATGGACATGAAACCGGCACGAAGGAAGAACTTGTAGTAACGGATGGAATCCATCGGGGTCATAATGGTGTCTTTCTCCCCTTCCCAACTGAATACGGACATCTCCTCCGGGGTGTCGAAGGCTTTCTTTATTTCAGCTTCGGTGGCTCCGGCTTTCTTCATGAGGCGGTAGCGGTCGGACAACCTCATGGCACGTCCCAGAATCTCGTCTACCTGCTCCTGGGTCAGACGGAAGGTGTAGGGAGCTTTCTTGGCCCCTTTCTTTTCCTTGAAGAAGTAACCTTGCAGTTCCTTCAGATGCTCTGTCACGGCATCCTCGGCATACTGCTGCATACGCGAGTCGAGCGTGGTATAGATTTTCAGCCCGTCGGTGTAGAGGTTGTATTTGGTACCGTCTTTCTTGGTGTTCTTTTCGCACCATCCAAAGAGCGGATTGTTCTCCCAGTCGAGTGAATCCTCGTAGTATTTCTGCATCTGCCAGCCGCGGTAGTTGGCCTTGTCGGGCTTCTTGGCGGTGAGCACGCCGCGCAGGTATTCGCGGAAATAAGTGGCCAGCCCTTCCTTGTGGTCCACACGGTTGTACTTCAGTTTCAGAGGCAACGCCTGGAGGGAGTCGCGCTCGGCTTCCGTAATATATCCCGCTTTCCGCATCTGGTCGAGCACCACATTGCGCCGTCCGCGGGAACGTTCATTGTAGCGCACCGGATTATAGAGAGACGGATTCTTGCACATGCCCACCAACGTAGCCGCTTCCTCAATCTTCAAATCTTTCGGTTCGCAACCGAAGTAGGTAAAGGCAGCAGTCTTGATGCCTACCGCATTGTTCAGGAAATCGAACTTGTTGAGATACATGGTGAGGATTTCCTCTTTTGTATAGTAACGTTCCAGCTTTACGGCAATCACCCATTCGATAGGCTTCTGGAACAGACGTTCCATCACATTGTCGGCACTGGGAGAATAAAGCTGTTTGGAAAGCTGCTGGGTGATGGTACTGCCACCGCCGGCATTCTTCTGCATCAGGATACCGCGCTTCACTACGGCACGCGTCAGGGCGTAGGCGTCAATGCCCGAATGTTCGGCAAAACGTACATCTTCCGTAGCTATCAAGGCGTTGATGATATTGGGCGACAAATCATTGTATCCCACAAACACGCGGTTTTCCTTACTATAGGAATAAGTACCCAATACTTTTCCGTCCTCGGAAAAGACTTCTGTGGCAAATTTGTAATTCGGATTTTCCAGGTCTTCCACCGGAGGCATATAGCCTATCCAGCCCTTGGCTATGGAAAAGAATATAAAGACACACACCAGCGAAATCAGTGCGATGAAAATCCATAGGATTTTGACGACTTTCCTTATCATGTTTCAGTTGCTAAAATCAAAGTTCAATAATAGGGCAAAGGTACGGAAATATATTGGATGTGCCTATGCTTTTTATATCTTTTTCAGGATAAGATTTCCGGCATCCACAAAAAAAACGCCCGTTTATTTTAATGGAAACTCTCAGTGAAATGCAAAACGATTGCAAAACAATTAGAAAACTTGAAGAAAAAATCGGAAAGGAAAAATACATCGTAATGAGCTATAATACAGATTGGGACAACGAAAACTTGCCCTCGCGCGCGTAAGAGGAGATAAGATAAGAAGAGAAGAGAAAAAACGACGTTGTCGTTAAAAAGAACGACGGCGACGGCGTAAAGAGATACCACACTTCACTGTCCGGAATGCCACACTTCGACAAGGCAAACGCCGCACTTGACTAAGGCAAATGCCACACTTGAACATTCGCGAAATGCGGCATTTACTTTGTCGAAGTGTGGCATTTCGGATGATGAAGTGTGGCATTCCGGACAACAAGCCACACGGTTAAAAAAACAGCCCATATTTCGCAAAAAACTTCCCCGCATATTTCCGTAGCCCGCATATTTTCCGTAACTTTACACTCTCGAAAAGTATAAATGAATTCAACGATATGGAAAACAGAAGTTTAGTCACCATTGCCGAGCATAGCCGGGAAAAAATCCTCTATATGCTCGAGATGGCGAAAGAGTTTGAAGCCCATCCCAACCGGCATATATTGGACGGGAAAGTAGTTGCCACCTTATTTTTCGAGCCTTCCACCCGTACACGCCTCAGTTTCGAGACTGCCGCCAACCGGCTTGGAGCACGTGTCATCGGGTTCAGCGACCCCAAGGCCACCAGCTCATCCAAGGGCGAGACGCTGAAAGACACCATCAAGATGGTGAGCAACTATGCCGACATCATCGTGATGCGCCACCACCTCGAAGGGGCCGCACGCTATGCCAGTGAAGTCACCACCGTGCCCATTGTGAATGCCGGAGACGGTGCCAACCAGCATCCCTCACAAACCATGCTCGATCTCTACTCCATCTACAAGACACAAGGCACACTGGAGAACCTGAACATTTTTCTGGTCGGCGACTTGAAGTATGGCCGTACCGTCCACTCCCTGCTGATGGCCATGCGCCACTTCAACCCCACTTTCCACTTCATCGCTCCCGACGAGTTGCGGATGCCCGAAGAATACAAAATTTACTGCCGCGAGCACAACATCAAGTACGTGGAACATACGGACTTTACGGAAGAAATCATTGCTGATGCCGATATCCTCTACATGACCCGTGTGCAGCGCGAGCGCTTCACCGACCTTATGGAGTACGAGCGGGTGAAGAATGTCTACATCCTGCGCAACAAGATGCTGGAACATACCCGTCCCAACCTGCGCATCCTGCATCCGCTGCCCCGTGTCAACGAAATAGCCTATGATGTGGACGACAATCCCAAGGCATACTATTTCCAGCAGGCACAAAACGGACTGTATGCCCGTGAAGCTATTCTGTGCGATGTACTGGGCATCACGCTGGATGAGGTGAAAAAGAGTAAAGGAGTAATACAGTAGAATCGTCTAATAACTAATATTTCAAGATGTTAAGCGAAAAGAAACAGGAATTGCAGGTTGCTGCTCTGGAAAACGGCACTGTAATAGACCATATACCCTCCGAGAGACTGTTTACCGTAGTCTCCCTGCTCGGACTGGAACACATGAGCAACAATATCACCATCGGCTTCAACCTCAAGAGCAAGAAGCTGGGCACGAAAGGCATCATCAAGATTGCCGACAAGTTCTTCTGCGACGAAGAGATAAACCGTATCGCCGTGGTGGCTCCCAATGTAAAACTGAACATTATCCGCGACTACGAAGTGGTGGAGAAACGCGAAGTCCGCCTGCCCGAAGAGTTGCGCGGAATCGTGAAATGCGCCAACCCGAAGTGCATCACGAACAATGAGCCGATGCCTACGTTGTTTCATGTCGTGGATAAGGACAATTGCGTCATCAAATGCCACTACTGCGAAAAGGAGCAGACCAGAGAAGATATTGAGATTATATGAAAGAAGACTGGAAACCCGGAACCATGATTTATCCGCTGCCCGCCGTACTGGTGAGCTGCGGAAGCACTCCGGAGGAATATAACATTCTGACTATCGCATGGACGGGGACGATTTGTACGAACCCGCCCATGTGCTACATCTCCGTACGCCCCGAACGCCACTCCTACGACATCATCAAGCGGAATATGGAATTCGTCATCAACCTCACCACGAAAGATATGGCACGGGCCACGGACTGGTGTGGCGTACGCTCCGGAAAGGACTACAACAAATTCGAGGAAATGCATCTGACACCGGGGAAAAGCACCGTAGTCAGCGCGCCTCTTATCGAGGAATCACCGCTTTGCATAGAATGCCGGGTAAAGGAGATTATGGCTCTCGGTTCGCACGACATGTTTATAGCGGATGTGGTAAATGTCCGTGCCGATACCCGTAATCTGAACCCTGAAACCGGCAAACTGGAACTGGCGGAAACTAATCCGCTGGTCTATGTGCACGGCGGATATTATGAGCTGGGAGAAAAGATAGGCAAATTCGGATGGTCAGTAGAGAAAAAGAAGTAATAATGCGATAAAGGTTTTAAGAGATGGAGTTGCGACGAATCTTGATGGGCTTATATCTGTTGGCCTTCCCCGCCATGATGTGGGGACAGACTCCGGTTGTGCCCGGTACTGCCGACGAAGAGCATTCCGGACACCGCAAGGAAACTCCGGTCAATTTCGGTTTCAAAGGCGGTTTCACCTCTTCCTTGTTCCTTGTATCCCAGTTCAGCGTCAACGGAGTGCCCATCGACGAAGTGCAGAACAATTACAAGATAGGATATTTCGGCTCCCTTTTCATGCGGATAAACTTCGACCGCCATTTCCTGCAACCGGAAATATCCTACAACATCAACCGGTGCAACATCACCTTCGAGAAACCTCTGCCCGAAGACGCCGCATCAGGAGCCCGGCCGGAGGAAGCCTCCATTACATCGTCCATCCACAGTATAGACATCCCCGTCATCTACGGATACAACTTCATCAAGGAGGGGCCGTACAGCCTTGCCGTCTTTGGAGGACCCAAAGTGCGCTATATATGGGACAGGAAAAGTGACATCGACTTCGAGAATTTCGACCAGGTGAATATCCGTGAAAGGCTGCGTCCGCTCAATCTCAGTTTCACCGTCGGCGTATCCGTCACCATCTCACGCGTCTTTTTCGACTTCCGTTACGACATGGGGCTGCACAACATCTCCAAGAGCGTGACATACGATATTCCGGCCGACAACAACGCTGCTGACGAAAACACGAAAAACGAAATCCGTTTTCACCGCAGGGACAATGTGCTGAGTTTTTCTTTCGGAGTGTTCTTTTGACAGTAAATTTCTTCCTTTTCTTTCAATTTATTCATTTATTTCCCGTAAATTTGTGCGCTTAATAAGAGAACACAGATTTATCAAACTTATCTAATAAGCAGAATGAAAAGAGATGATTTAATTTTCGAACTTATCGAAAAAGAACACCAACGTCAGCTCAAAGGCATTGAACTGATTGCATCAGAGAACTTTGTAAGTGACCAGGTTATGCAGGCAATGGGCTCCTGCCTCACCAACAAGTATGCTGAAGGATACCCCGGCAAGCGTTACTATGGTGGTTGTGAGGTAGTAGACCAGAGTGAGCAGATTGCCATCGACCGCTTGAAACAGATTTTCGGCGCAGAATGGGCCAACGTACAGCCGCACTCCGGTGCACAAGCCAATGCAGCCGTATTCCTCGCCGTGCTCAATCCGGGCGACAAATTCATGGGACTGAACCTTGCACACGGCGGTCACCTCTCCCATGGCTCACTGGTCAACACTTCCGGTATTATCTATACTCCCTGCGAATACAATCTGAACCAGGAAACCGGACGTGTGGACTATGACCAGATGGAAGAAGTTGCCCTGCGCGAGAAACCCAAAATGATTATCGGCGGCGGTTCTGCTTATTCCCGCGAATGGGACTACAAGCGCATGCGCGAAATCGCGGACAAGATAGGTGCCATCCTAATGATTGACATGGCTCATCCTGCCGGACTGATTGCAGCCGGTGAACTGGATAACCCCGTGAAATATGCCCACATCGTGACCTCTACTACTCACAAGACTCTGCGTGGTCCTCGTGGTGGCGTTATCATGATGGGTAAGGACTTCCCCAATCCCTGGGGCAAGAAAACTCCGAAGGGAGAAATCAAGATGATGTCCCAGTTGCTGGATTCAGCCGTATTCCCCGGTATCCAAGGTGGTCCGCTGGAACATGTCATCGCAGCCAAAGCCGTTGCCTTCGGCGAAATCTTGCAACCGGAATGGAAAGAATATGCCAAGCAGGTGAAGAAAAACGCCGCTGTCCTGGCACAAGCCTTGATAGACCGTGGCTTCACCATCGTTTCCGGCGGTACGGACAACCACTCCATGCTGGTAGACCTGCGCAGCAAATATCCCGATTTGACCGGTAAGGTTGCCGAGAAAGCGTTGGTATCTGCCGACATCACCGTAAACAAGAACATGGTTCCGTTTGACAGCCGCTCGGCTTTCCAGACTTCCGGTATCCGTCTGGGTACTCCTGCCATCACAACCCGTGGTGCCAAGGAAGACCTGATGCTCGAAATTGCCGAGATGATTGAAACCGTTCTGTCCAACGTAGACAACGAACAAGTCATCGCAGAGGTACGTGCACGCGTCAATGCGAAGATGAAAGAATACCCGCTGTTTGCTTATTAATAAGCAAACAGAATTAAAAATTAAGAATTAAAAATTAAAGGCTACGCAGTTCAAAGCGAACATTGCGCAGCCTTTAATTTTTAATTCTAAACGCGCTCCGCGCGTTTAGCTCAGCCCTTCTATATTTCCGTCCACAATATCAATGTGTTCGGCTTGTGGTTTCTTGGGTAATCCCGGCATACGGAGAATTTCACCGGCGATGGCTACAATCATTTCCGCACCGTTATTGACCACAATATCCTTGATGTGGAACTCAAAGTTGTTGACTGCACCGTATATCTTCGGGTCGGCAGAGAAGGAGTACTGCGTCTTGGCGATACAGACGGGGTAATGGCTGATACCCATCTGCTCTATCAGTTTGATAACCTTGCGGGAGTGGAGACTGTAAGTCACTACGCTTGCCCCGTAGAGGTTGCAGGCTACCTTTTCTATTTTACGTTCCACGCAATCGCTCTCTTCGTAGGTGAAGGTCAGCGGTTCGGATGGTTTGTTCTCGATAGTATCTACTACCAGATTGGCAAGGTCAACGGCTCCCTCTCCTCCTTTGGCAAAGGCGTTGTTCACGGCAAAACCTACCTCAAGCTTTTCTTCGCAATGGCGGCGGATAGCTTCCACCTCCTCGTCCGTATCACTGGCAAAACGGTTGAATGCCACGATGACCTGCTGGCCGAATGAACGCAAATTGCGTACATGCTTGTCCAGATTGCCGAAGCCCTCTTTCAGTCCTTCCATATTGGGTTCCTTGATGCGGTCCAGACTGACACCGCCATGCATCTTCAGTCCTTGTGCGGTAGCAACGATTATCGTCAGCTTGGGCTGTAGGCCGCTCTTGCGGCACTTGATGTTGTAGAACTTCTCCGCACCCAGGTCAGCCCCGAAACCGGCTTCCGTCACTACATAATCGCCGAATGTCATGGCCATTTTTGTGGCAAGAATGGAGTTGCAACCATGGGCAATATTTGCGAACGGTCCTCCATGAACAAAAGCAGCAGAGCCTTCGGTAGTCTGTACCAAGTTGGGGTTGATAGCATCTTTCAACAGTACGGTAATGGCACCGGCTACTCCTAACTCCTTCACTGTGAAAGGAGTACCATCGAAACGGAATCCCAGAATAATATTTTCGATACGGCGACGGAGGTCATCGAGGTCCGTTGCCAGACAGAGAATAGCCATAATTTCGGAAGCCGGGGTAATATCGAAGCCCGACTCCTCAGTAATGCCGTTGGTGCTCGGTCCCAATCCGGTGACAATGCTCCGCAAGGAACGGTCGTTCACATCAAGTACGCGCCGCCAGATGATTTCTTTCAGTCCGAAGCCGTCTGCCTGATGCTGGTACAAGTAATTGTCGAGCAAAGCGGAAATCATGTTGTGTGCGGAGGTAATGGCGTGAAAGTCGCCCGTAAAGTGCAGGTTTATCTTCTCCATGGGAAGCACCTGGGCATATCCTCCGCCGGCAGCACCGCCTTTCATGCCGAAGCAAGGACCTAACGAGGGTTCGCGTAAAGCCACAATCGCTTTCTTGCCAATCTTGTTCAGCCCCAATGCCAGCCCGATGGACACGGTTGTTTTACCGATACCCGCTTTCGTAGCCGTGATAGCCGTCACCAGTATCAGATTGCTCTTCTTCACTTTCTCTTCATCAATCAGATGCGTAGGAATCTTGGCTATGTAACGGCCATAGTTCTCTACTTCGTCACGCGGGATATCCACACTTTCAGCCACCTGCTTTATCTTCTTCAGCTCTATGCTGCGGGCTATTTCAATGTCCGATTTCATACAGAGTCTTTTCTTTAAATAACAACTTTAATGTTTTGAAAGTTGCAAAAGTACGAAAGATGTGGCAAAGTACAAAAGAATACCGTATTTTCACCTGACCACCTGCATCTTCTATCTATTTGAACCGCGACGTATCCACTGCCTCCCGTTGCTTCTCCTTATATCCACCGAATTTATAAGTAAACGATACGCCGAATTCGCGGAAGCATGAGTAATGATTCGTCACATTCTGCGTCTTGAAACGGATGCGGGGAGAAATCTGTCCCGTCTCAAAAATATCGTTGCAGTAGAGGTTGAGGATGGCTTTGTTCTTAGCGAAGCCGTAGCGCAGGGCAATATTCACATTGCCCGACGTGGGCAGGTCGTAAATGCCTTGAATGGCTTTGCTATGCACAAATCCGGCCACCGTCAGCTTCAAATCGGGCTTGGTGGAGAGAGTAAAAGTATTGTTCATCTGGGCAATGCCATAGCATTGCTTTCTGTCGAAAGGAATATCCCAGAAATCACCATCCTTTTCGCGGTGCCACAAGCCGATAAGGGTAAGGCGCGAATTCAACCAGTTCTTCACCTTAAACGGGATAGAGGCTTGTATGCCTGCTTGTTGCTGATAATCGAAATTGAGTGTCTTATAGATTTCAACCAGACGTTCGGAAGATTGGTAAAGCGTCTGTACGGAGTAGTCTTTGGTGTGGTTGAACCAGGCGCTGAAGATGTATTTGCTTTTCAAAATATAGGTCATTTTCAGCTCATACTCTTGTGCCGGTTTCAGCAACGGATTACCATGCAGCTCAGAGTATCCACCGCCGATGTAAGAGACGGCATCCTGCACGGCCCAGTAGTCGGGATAGTCCTTGTCGCTGCTCAAGGAGAGCTGGAGGATATGTCCCGGTGCCGGCATATAGTTCAAGTTGACAATGGGATACCAGTCCCACTGGTCCCAGACGGGAGTCTTGTAATGCTCCACAGCCAGGGAAGCGTCCAAAGCAAGTTTGTCGCCGAAACTCTTGCTGAAACCTGCATAGATATTCCAGGTCTGCTCGCGGCGGCGGGACTTCATATTGCTCAAGGCATCCGATGAGGTCAGTTGTCCGCCGGTTTCGGGGTCATAATAATATTGGTAGCTGTTGTCGATGCTGGTAGTATAGATGGCTCCGTAATTCAAATCCCAACCTTTTCCCAGACTGTGCTCCTGGGCCAGAAAGAATTTCCAGCGGTTGATGCGCTGACAGTCTTCCGTGTAGAAATCGAGTTCCTCATCCTGCATACGGCTATGCAGTAGTTGGTTGGACGGAGAGCGGTAGTAGGTCAGTTCGGCACCGGCTTTGAGGCCGAAAGGGGTACGATAGTCCAGACGGCCGTTGTGCAGCCAGTCGGTGCTATTGCTATGAGTTGTGGACACCTGCGTGCCCGTCACGCCCTTCCAGTTGTGGGAGGTGGAATAGCCACCGTTATAGACGAAACTCAGCTGATGGTCCTTGGCGATGTTATAGTCCGCCCCTACCCTGAAATTATGGGTATGACTGCGGCCACGGCCCACCTCATATGTTGTCATGGGGTGAACCGAGCCGTCTGCCAGGGTGTGCACAGCCTCTTTGTCGGTAGTAGAGTAGCCCCGGCCATGGCTGTGCGAGTAAAGAAAATCTGCTGAGAATTTATTTTTGCTGAAGAGCAGGCTGGCGCGTTCCTCAAAGCCTTCGTTATGCTTCTGGCGATACTTGGCATAGAGTTCGCCTTGCCAGGAGCCGGGGCCGCCTGCCGATTGTTTCAGGGTGATATTGATCAGTGCGCCACGCACCTGGTAGCGTGCAGGGGCGTTGTACATCACTTCCGCCTTCTCTATGCGGCTGGCAGGGATGCTGCGCAGCAAGGAATAGAGCTGCTCTGTGCTGAGGGTGGTTACTTTGCCGTCCAGGATAACGGTGACTCCCTGGCCTGCCAACTGCAGCCCGCCATTCATCTCGATGACGCCGGGAAGCTCTTTCACGGCATCGTAGGCATTGTCTACGGGGAGGTTCCGGATAAGGCGGGGCAGGTCGTACACCAGCTTGCCTTGCGCTGCCTTTACGATGGGGCGTTCACCGGTAATCATCACTTCCGGCAAGGTCTGATAAAGGCTGTCCAGACGGGCATCGGTCGTAATAAGGCTGTCGGCGCTGAGGATGCGGTTGTCGTCCGCACCGGAGGTGGTTGCAGTGCCGTTGTTCTCTTGTGCCGAAAGGCTGATGCTCAAAGCACAGCATACAATAGGGAGTAAATAGAATCGTTTCATGTTCTTCTTTTTATTTATGTTTATATTCTTCTTCTGCAAATCTTCGTCTGCAAAGTACGGCAGAATCAGCAGAAACTTGTGTTATCAGCGGCTTACCAAGTGTTATCCAGTGTTATCGGGAGTGTTATTTAGTCTTATCGGATGATAGGGTTCACAATATTAATCTTACCTTTGTATGTATAAAAGTAACCGGAAACAAACATGAAACTGCCATTCAAATATATTGCCATACTTGTCATCGTCTCCCTGGCCGGCATCTTCGCCTACCAAGCCTACTGGCTGACGGGGCTCTACCATACCATGCACAGTGAAATGGAAAGGGACATCACCGAAGCCATGCGCATGAGCGACTATAACGAAATGATGATACGCGTGGATAAAATGAAGCAGGACGACATAAACCACGGTGAAGTCAGCGTATCAGCCGGATACAGCGATGACGGAAAATCATTTGTCCGTAGCAGTACCACCATCTCCCGTGAAGATTCTTTGGACAACACCACCCTGCACGAAACCTTCATGCCCAAAGGAGACAGTGTTTACGTGACCCACCCGAACGATTCAACCCGCGTGGAAGTCAGTGTCAGGGACTCGGACAGCTCTCCCCAATCCGCATTGAGTGCCAAAGGGGGACTGGATGTGATTTTGCGCGACCAAAACAGTATGCTGGAACTCGCCACCTACTTCCAGCGCGGACTGCATTCGGGACTGGACATCATTTCCGACCCCGACGTAATGCTTTATGACAGCCTGCTGACTTCATTCCTGCATGACCGTAACATCAATCTTCCCCATAGGCTGCTACATCTTCACAAAGGCAGCAAATGGGACTCTACCATTCTCTATATAGATACATTGGTAAACATCGGTACCCCCGGCTATGTGCCTACCTCAAAAGCCGTGGAATATAATTATTCTTTCGACATCAATACAAGTCAAAGCTACCGTCTCATCATGGAACCGGCCGGCACGTTGGTCTTGCGACAGATGTCGGGCATTCTCACCACATCATTCGTTATTCTGATCGTACTCGCTTTCTCCTTCTGGTTCCTGATACGCACCATCCTGAAACAGAAGACACTGGAAGAGATGAAGAGCGATTTCACCAACAACATCACCCACGAACTGAAAACCCCCATCGCCGTAGCATATGCCGCCAACGACGCTCTGCTCAACTTCAACCAAGCGGAGGAAAAGGCCCAGCGCGACAAATACCTGCGTATCTGCCAGGAACAGCTTCAGCGCCTCAGTGGACTGGTTGAACAGATACTTTCCATGAGTATGGAACGCCGCAGGACTTTCCGCCTGCACCCGGAGGAGTTTGCAATACGTGATATTCTGGAAACGCTCATCGAACAACACAAGCTGAAAGCGGAAAGCTCCGTCCACATATCGGTGGACATCGAACCGGAAGATTTGAGCGTACTTGCCGACCGCACGCATTTCAGCAACATCATCAGCAACCTGATAGACAACGCCATCAAATATTCGCACGGAGAGGCCGAAGTGGCCATCCATTGCCGCAAGGTAACCGTCGAAGGGCAGAATGAACAGACTGAAATCTCCGTCAGCGACCACGGTATCGGTATTGCTCCCGAGAAGCAGAAGCACATCTTCGACAAATTCTACCGCGTACCCACGGGTAATCTGCACGATGTGAAAGGCTATGGGCTGGGATTGTTCTATGTGAAGACCATGATAGAGAAGCATGGTGGCAGCGTATCGGTAAAGAGTGAGTTGGGAAAAGGAAGTACCTTTACGATAAGGATATAATAACATTATTTGTTAGGGTACTTTACATTACTTGTTAAGGAGCTTTACATTACTTGTAACAAAAGCGACAATTATGGAAAAGATAACCGTACTTCTGGTTGAGGACGAACAGACCCTCGCCATGATTATCAAGGACACATTGGAAGGGCAGAACTTCATCATCCACACCGCAGCAGACGGTGAAGAGGGATTGCGCAAGTTCTTCGACCTCCGTCCCGACGTGCTGGTGGCAGACGTGATGATGCCCCGCATGGACGGCTTTGAAATGGTGCGCCGCATCCGGCAGACCGACAAACAGACCCCGGTACTGTTCCTTACCGCCCGCTCCACCATCAACGATGTGGTGGAAGGGTTTGAGCTGGGTGCCAACGACTACCTGAAAAAGCCTTTCGGAATGCAGGAACTCATTATCCGCATAAAGGCCCTGGTAGGCAAAGCTTTCTCCTTTACAGAAGAAAATCCCAAGGAAACTACCGTTTTTGAAATCGGTGACTACCGTTTCAATTCCGTCACTCAACGACTTGCTTTTGCAGGCAGCACCCCGACTTCACCTGACGCGGATACGGAAGTGGAACTCTCCCACCGCGAGTCCGAAATACTGAAACGCCTTTGCGAGAACCGCAACCAGGTGGTCAACACCCAGAACGTATTGCTCGACCTCTGGGGAGACGACAGCTTCTTCAACTCCCGCAGCCTGCATGTGTTCATCACCAAACTGCGGCATAAACTGGCCGGAGACGAGCGCATCCGTATCGTCAATGTGCGGGGAATAGGATATAAACTAATAGTAAACTAAACTAAAACTAAACTACTATTTATGAGAAAGTTATTATTCATTACTTTTATCTGTTCCTCACTCTGCGCCTATGCACAGAGCGAGATTCCGGAAGACACAATAAAGAACCGGCCTCCCGTAAAGAAAGAGCAGATTCCCTTTTCTCCAAAAGAGAACAAGCGTACGGGCCTTGATGAAAGCCAGCCCCAACAAAGTCTGCAAGACGAACAGCAGGAAGAGATAAATCTCCATCTCCCTCCCTCCGACTATGTGGAGCCCCTGCCCTGGACGGACATGAAGAAGATACACTTTCAGAAAAACATCTTTGAATGGGACTTCCAGCGTTTCGCCGATTTCCTGCTCTCGCCGGAAGTCGTACTGACGATGTACGGCAGCCATAACACCTATCCTGCAATGGGCTCCATCATGCAGGCTGGCGCAGGAGTCACTTATTACAGTCCCGACGGGCATTGGGAATTGAGCGGAGGGGTATATGCCGCCCACTATTCCATCTCCCAACCTTCATCCATTACCGGTGCCCAGTATGCCAAAAGGGATGCCCCCCGAGGTACTCAATGGGACATAGGCTACAATGCCTCCGTATCCTACCGCATCAATCCCTACATGCGCCTGCATGCCTTCGGCCAGTATTCGGGCTACGGGAGAAGTAACTCCTTTCATGGATATATGAACCCGATGTATCCGCAAAGCGGTTATGGCATGGTACTGGAACTGAAAGTGACGGACTGGCTCGACCTCAACGGAGGGATGGAACGAAGATACGACCCCACCAAAATGAAATGGGTAAATTCGCCCATTTTCGCCCCTACCATTCGTATAAAGAAATAGAAATAATACAAAGATATTTCCGGAAATAGAGGGAAACGAGTATCTTTGTTCAGTCTGCCCCTATGCGGCAGACAGCAACTGAAATTGTGAACAAAGAACTATGAAACGAATCTTCTTCTGCATCATCATTTTACTTGCAGGCATGTCATCCGTCAGCGCACAGAGCGAGATGCCTGCCGATACGGTACGTACTGCAGTACGTGGCGAAGCGTCTCCCGAAGGCATGTCTCCGTCTGAAAAGGAACTTCTGCCGGACGTGAAGAATTACGACGGCTTCCTGCTGGATATGGGGCTGATGAATCTGTCCACCCCCACTCTTCCCAAATTCACTTTGGAGATACCGGATGCCAGCAAAGACTATAGCCGCATCTTCCGGTTGAACCCGAACGTGACTTATTCACAAGGTCTTTCGAACATATTCTCACTCAGCAACTCCCGGTATTTCAGTTCGAATCCCTTCGGACTGACGGGCTTCTGGGGCTCTACCGACAACCTGCAAATGGGAAGTTTCACTTTGAAGAACGGCATGCGCATCCATACGTACGGCGAATATGACAAGGACGGCTGGAAAGTACCCAACCCTTCCGCACTGCCTTGGGAAAAGAACAATTTCAAAGGGGCGTTCGAGCTGAAATCAGCCAACGGAGCCTTTGGCATACGCATCGAGGTACAGCAGGGCAGACACGTGCCCTATTGATGCCCATCACTTAACAACAGAATCAATGACAAGAAAGAAAATACTGGTGATAGGCGCCAACGGTTTTACCGGCAGACGCATCCTGGATGATTTGTCCCACAACGTGTCTTATCAGACAACGGGCTGTTCCCTGCACGACGACATCTGTCCCCATTCGGGCGACTATCGCTTTATCCGTACGGATATATGCAACCGCCAGGCGGTGGAAAAGCTTTTCCAGGAAGTACAGCCGGATGTTGTAATCAATACCTCCGCCCTCTCCGTCCCCGATTATTGCGAAACGCACCATGCAGAAGCGGATGCCGTCAACATTACTGCCGTGGAGCATCTGGCAGAATGCTGTGAGGCGGGAGGCAGCCGTTTTATCCATCTTTCCACCGACTTCGTTTTCGGTGGTGATACGGACCGACCCTATACGGAGGAGGATATTCCCGCTCCCGTTAATTATTACGGCTACACCAAACTGGAAGGTGAGAAACGTATCGCTGCCGTTTGCAGGGATTATGCCATCGTGCGCGTAGTGGTGGTGTACGGTGCCGCCCTGCCCGGACAGCATGGAAATGTGCTCCAACTGGTGGCAAACAGATTAAGGAACAATGAGGAAGTGTTCGTCGTATCCGACCAATGGCGTACGCCCACCTTCGTGGGAGACGTGTCGCAAGGAGTGGAGAAGCTGATAAGTCATCCGCAAAACGGTATCTATCATCTCTGTGGCAGCGAGTGCCTGACCATTGCAGACATCGCTTATCGGGTAGCGGACGTATTGGGGCTGAATCGCTCGCTCATCCGTCCCGTCACCACGAAGGAGATGAACGAAAAGACACCACGTCCCCGTTTCAGCGGGCTGAGTATAGAAAAGGCACACCGGGAACTGGGGTATCGACCGTATACGCTGGAGGAAGGAATAAAGCTGATGTTCGGATGGTAAATAATGCAGGTGCGGATGGCAGCAGATTCGACTACAGCAACTCCGGCTCTGCCAGTCCTTTCTCTTTGCGATACACACGTACCATCTCCAGAATCACATCTCCATATTTCTCCACCCCTTTTTTTCCGAAATACGGAATGCGTACAAGCATGGCCTTATCCGAAGGAAGCAGATTGCTGATGCCTAGAATTGCCTTCTGCTGAATGACGGTGTATACGGGCAGCCCTAATGCGGAAGCTTCTGCATTGCGCCATGCTACCAAGCGGTTGTAAAGTTCCGGATGCAGCACATCCGTGGGTACTTCAACAGCCGCAGCATCGCGTTTCCGCTCACGCGGACGTTTCTCTTTATCAGCTTGCTTACTGCTTCCCTGCCCTTCTTTGGCAGAAGCACTTCTCCCTTTGCCTTTACCCTTCTGCGAAGCCGAATCATCAATGGAAAGCAGTGCTTTCTGCTTCAAGTATCCTGCCATATGGAAACCATTCTCCAGCACATAATCCAGCAAATCAGTCTTCATGTCAAACACTTCCTCCAGCTCCTCCATGGCATCCCGGAGCTTCTTCTTCAACTCTTTATTATCAGAAGTTACCGTACTCGCCATCACCGCATCCAGCGGTTGCAACTGCTCTTGAAAATAAGTGGCGGCAGAGTGTATGCGCCCCTGCAAAGTCGGGTCGGCTGCATAGTCCTGCGCAGTATCAATCAGGCGGGTATACTGGATACTGAACTTCTGGGCTACTTTCGTCACTTTGTCGTGAAAACGTTCCATTTCCTCCTTACAGGCTGCGAGTTGCTTGGGAAAGAGCTTGTACAAGTGTTCGTCTATCAGCCGCACATACCGCCGCAAAGCCTGCTCCATGGGCTGGAAATCGAACAAGCCCGACAGCAGTTCCAGGAAATAGGTCTGCTGCAAGGAACGGAAGCGTTTCTCGTCCGGCTCGTTTCTCCGTGCCTCCATCGTGAAGGTATCTACTGCATGGTCACTGATAACGGCCTTTGCAGAAAGCGGGGCACTGAGCACCACTCCCTCCAATGTCTTGCAGCGGCTCAGAGCCACATAGGTCTGTCCATGCGCAAAGGAGGCACTGGCATCAATCACGGCACGTTCAAACGTCAGTCCCTGGCTTTTGTGAATGGTAATCGCCCACGCCAGCTTCAGCGGATATTGCCGGAATGTTCCTTCAATATCTTCTGTAATCTCCTTGGTTTCCTCATCAAGCACGTATTTGGCATTCGTCCACTCTTCCTCTTGAAGTAAGAAGGTAGCGTCGCTTCCCTTACTGCGCACTTCAATTCCATCTGCCGACACGGCTGTCACCTCTCCAATCATGCCATTGTAGTAACGGTGCTCACCGGAGGTGTCGTTCTTCACAAACATTACCTGGGCACCGCGTTTCAGTTCCAGTACTTCATCCGTGGGATAGGAATATTCGGGAAACTTTCCGTCAATCTTGGCACGAAAGGCATACGAGCGTCCCGGAAGTTGTTCCAGCTCATGGTCATTAATCCGTTGGGCCTGATAATTGTGGGTCACCAGGCGGATGTATCCTTCTTCTTTATCTGGTACGAAATTGGGAATATACCGGCGGTTCAAGGCTTCCAGCACTTGCCCGTCACAACGGTTTTCGCGAATGCGGTTCAGTAATTCAAGAAAAGTCCCATCGTTCTGCCGATAGACTTTCTTTAGTTCTATGGTGCAATATTCCGTCTGCTTCAAGGCCTGGCTGGAGAAGAAATAAGGCGTGTCATAGTATTTGCGCAGCATCTGCCACTCATCGTCTTTCACTACGGGAGACAGCTGCTGTAAGTCGCCAATCATCAGCAGTTGCACGCCGCCAAAGGGTTTGTTCCGGTCGCGGAACCGCCTCAAGACGGCATCCACCGAATCGAGCAAGTCGGCACGGACCATACTGATTTCATCGATGACCAATAAATCTATGCTGCGTATAATGTTAATTTTCTCTTTCCCGTAACGAAAACGGTAGGTTGCCTTGCCATCTGCGCTGAATGAGCTTTCGGGCACATAAGGAGCGAAAGGTACTTGGAAAAAGGAGTGGATGGTGACACCGCCTGCATTGATAGCGGCAATTCCCGTCGGTGCAAGTACAATCATCCGTTTCGGACTCTCTGCCCTCAGTTTTCGCAGGAAAGTTGTCTTACCGGTACCTGCCTTGCCGGTCAAAAAAAGATGAGTGCCTGTGTTTTCAATGAATTGCCATGCAAGCGCTATTTCGGGATTATTCTCCATTGATATGTTTATTATTCAACCAATCCGCTCTCTCTCAGAATGATACGGATTTCATCAGTAGCCATATATGATAATAGGACAAAGATAACGCTTATTTCGTTATCCTTGTCCTATTATTCCATTTATTTGTACCCATCCTGAGAAAGCCCTTTACGGGGCAATCCGGACTATTTCAAGCTACCGCCGATAATATCGAGCAGCTCATTCGTAATGGCCTGCTGACGGCTCTTGTTATACTGTTTCGTCAAATCTTGAATCAACTCGTTGGCATTATCTGTCGCCGTCTGCATGGCTAGCATACGGGCAGCATGTTCCGAAGTATTGGAATCGAGAAGCACGGTAAATATCTTCTGACTCAACACTTTTGGCAGAAGTTCCGCTATCAGTTCGCCGACGGAAGGTTCCACAATGTAATCATTATTAAAACTGCGGGCATCCTCCGGTACATCTTCTGCCGCCTCCTGCGCTACTTGCGTCAGGTCAATGGGCAGATAATTCTCGCGGAGCAGCACCTGCGAACCCATCGATTTGAAGTGATGGTAAATCAGCTCCACATGGTCAATCTGCTTTTCCACAAACTCATGCATCAACTTCTCTGCCAGCTCATACGCTTCAACGTACGAAGGCTTGTCTGCCATCACCTGGTAGCTGCCTTGCGGCACATATCCCATTTTCTTGACGGCTTCCTCCATCTTTCTCCCAACGGGATATATCAGAATATTCTCCTTGCCCAGCGACTGGTAATCTTCCAAAGCCCGTTCCAGCATCTTCGCCACATTCGAGTTGAATGCACCGCACAAGGAACTATTGGACGAAAACGCCACAACCGCTACTCTCGTCACGGGTCTTTTCTCGGTATAGGGCGACTCGAAGGAAGCATCCGTACGCAGAAAGTTCGTCAGAATCTCATTCAGCTTCCGTTGATAAGGCAGCATATTCTCAATCCGCCCCTGCGCCTTATGCAGTTTGGCAGATGCCACCATCTTCATAGCCGATGTTATCTGGCGTGTACTCTTGACGGAGCTTATTCTATTTTTTACCTCTTTCAGTGAAGACATATATCTATTTACGATTTAATTATTTACGATTTACGATTGAGGTAACTTCTGCCTGCGTCCGATTTACAACTTACCATATAGAGTAACTCCAATCGTAAATCGTAAATCGTCCAATCGTAAATCACATGAATTGCCTTGCAACCGCCTCTGCCGTCTCCTCAATCTTCTTGCAGACATCGTCATTGATGGCACCCGTCTTTAAAACGTCGAGTACCTCCATGCGATAGTTCATCTCAAGAGACTCAAGGAAGTTGCGTTCAAACTCGCTGACCTTGTCCAAAGGAACATTCCTCAACAAGCCGTGCGTGCCGCAATAAAGAATGGCAATCTGCTTTTCTACCGGCATCGGGCTGTATTGGGGCTGTACCAGCAGGCGTGTATTCTTCTGTCCCTTGTCGATGGTCAATGCCGTCACGGGGTCCATATCGCCACTGAACTTGGTAAACGCTTCCAGCTCCCGGTACTGTGCCTGGTCAATCTTTAATGTACCTGCCACCTTCTTCATAGCCTTGACTTGGGCATTACCACCCACACGGCTCACAGAGATACCCACGTCAATGGCCGGACGGTTACCCTGGTTGAAGAGGTTCGTATCAAGGAATATCTGCCCGTCAGTGATTGAAATCACATTCGTTGGGATATAGGCGGACACGTCTCCTGCCTGAGTTTCGATAATGGGCAATGCAGTCAGCGAACCGCCACCTTTCACCTTGCCTTTCAGACTGTCCGGCAGGTCGTTCATCTCGCGTGCCACTTCCTCCTGGCTGATAATCTTCGCCGCACGTTCCAACAAACGGGAGTGCAGATAGAAGATATCACCCGGATAGGCCTCACGTCCTGACGGACGGCGCAGAATCAGAGACACTTCACGATAGGCCACCGCCTGCTTGGACAAGTCGTCATAGACCACCAGCGCATGACGGCCGGTATCACGGAAATACTCTCCGATGGCAGCCCCTGCAAAGGGAGCGTAATACTGCAATGCAGCCGGGTCTCCCGCCGTAGCAGCCACCACAATGGTATAGTCCATCGCACCGTACTGGTGCAGGGTATTCACAATAGAAGCTACGGTAGAACCTTTCTGGCCAATGGCTACATAAATGCAATATACCGGATCGCCAGCATCAAAATTGGCACGCTGGTTGATGATGGTATCGATGGCAATGGCCGTCTTACCGGTCTGTCGGTCACCGATAATCAGCTCACGCTGTCCACGGCCGATAGGTATCATGGCATCCACAGCCTTCAGACCGGTCTGTAGCGGCTGATTCACCGGCTGACGGAAGATAACTCCCGGCGCCTTGCGTTCCAGCGGCATTTCATAAAGTTCTCCGCCTATCAGTCCTTTGCCATCGAGCGGCGCACCCAGAGGGTCTATTACACGGCCCAGCATACCCTCTCCCACCATGATGGAAGCAATACGCTTGGTACGCTTTACAATGAAGCCTTCCTTGATTTTATCCGTAGGGCCAAGCAACACAGCACCCACATTATCCTCTTCGAGGTTCATCACAATGGCCTTGATGCCGTTGTCGAACTCCAACAACTCGTTGGCTTCGGCATTGCGCAACCCATAGATACGGGCTACACCGTCACTGACTTGCAGTACCGTGCCAATCTCGTCCAACTGTACGCGGGTGTCAATCCCTTCCAGTTGCTTGCGGAGAATATCGGAGACTTCGCTTACTTTTATATTTTCAGACAACATCTTAGTATTTACTATTTTACAATTTACTATTTACTATTTGAAAGAACCCGAATCATATACTGTTTGACCTCTACAACTTACGCATCACAAGACTATTAAATAAGTAAATTGTAAATTGTCAAATCGTAAATCACACGATTCTTCTATTCTTATCAATGAACTGCTGTTTCACTTTCTTAAGCTGCGTAGCAATACTGGCATCCAGACGGAAGTCGTTGATGTCGAAGATAAAACCACCTTCAATGGAGGGATCCACTTCAGTCTGCAGCTCCATGCTGGCATGCAGCAGGGAGGAAGCACTGTCATGGATGCGCTCCCGCACTTCCTGGCTGACGGGAACGGCTGTTATCAGCTTTCCTACACCGATATGCTTGTCTTTCCGGTACAAATCCAGAAAACTCAGGCAGATGTACTGGAGAAAGTTTTCCCGCCGGTTCTTCAACACCAGGGTCATGAAACGCGCAAACTCACGGCCCGCAGGAGCATCCCCCACAGCAGCGGTACAGATAAGTGTTAACTTCTCACGTATCGTCAGGATGGGGTTTTCCAATGCCATGCGCAAATCGGGATGTTTCCTGAAGCTACGGTCGAGCATACAAAACTCCTTGTACAGAGTATCTTCTGCCCCCATGCTCTTGGCATATTCCATCAATGCTTTCGCATAACGCATCGAAACGATTCCTATATCCATTTCTTTGAGAATTAATTGTTTTTACTTGCGGCCAGCACTTCATCCAGCATCCGGTCTATCATCTCCATCTGCTCATGTTTCTCGTCCAGATTCTTGCGGATAATTTTCTCGGCTATATCTACGGACAAGACTGCCACCTGGCGGCGAATATCGCGGATGGCCTCTTCCTTCTCTTGCTGTATCTGCTTTTTAACTTCGTCCAGCTCCTTCTGCGCGGCGGCTTCCGCCTGCTTGCGTGCTTCGACGATAATCTTGTCACGCTCATGCATCGCCTCCCGCAGAATACGTCCTTGTTCTTTGTTGGCAGCAGCAATCAACGCTTCACTCTCCTCTTTCAGTTTGGAGAGCTGGGCATTTGCTTCGCGTGCCACTTCCAAAGACTGGTCGATGTAGGTCTTGCGACCTTCCACCATCTTGGTGATAACGGGAAAACCGTACTTGGCAAGCACCACAAACACCACACCGAATGAAAGGAGCATCCAGAACAGCAGACCACTATCGGGTAATAACAATGACATAATTTTATTTACTATTTGACAATTTACGATTTACAATTTGGCTGCGCGGTGATGCTGCACGGACAAATTGTAAATGGCAAATGGTAGATTGTACATTATAAAAAGAATACCAATAAACACACAACTACTGCCAACAAAGCAACACCTTCAATCAAGGCAGCGGCAATAATCATGTTCATACGGATATCTCCGGATGCTTCCGGCTGGCGGGCAATGGCCTCCATAGCAGAACCGCCGATTTTACCAATACCTACACCAGCACCAATAACAGCCAAACCAGCACCAATGGCTGCACCCAGTTTACTAACTCCCACACCTGCCGCAGCAGCTTGCAATAATACAGATAGTAACATAACTTTCAGTTTTTAAATGGTTATTTTTATTAATATTTATATTCCCAATAATCGTATCACTTCACCGCCTTCTCCTTATGCTCTTCCTGCGCCAGACCGATGAACACGGCTGACAGCATGGTGAACACATATGCCTGGATAAAGGCAACCAACAACTCAAGTGCATTCATAAAGATATTGAACAACACCGATGCCACGGTCAGCGTTCCATTCAAAGCAGGTCCCATACTGGCCGAGATGAATATCAGGCAGGTAAGCACCAGCATTGCCATGTGCCCTGCCAGCATATTGGCAAAAAGACGTATCATCAAAGCAAACGGTTTGGTGAAAATACCGAAGAACTCGATAAACGGCATCATGGGGACCGGTACCTTCAGCCACCAGGGCACATCCGGCCAAAAGATATCTTTCCAATAAGTCTTGGTTCCAAAGATATTCACGGCCAAGAAAGTACAGATGGCCAATACCATCGTAATGGCTATATTTCCCGTCACGTTGGCCCCTCCGGGAAAGAAAGGAATCAGCCCCATAATGTTGTTGATGAAAATAAAGAAGAAGGCCGTCAGCAAGTAAGGTGCGAATTTACGGTACTTCGGACCGACACAGCTCTTTATAATATCATCGTTCACCATCATGATAAACATCTCCATAAACCCGATGAAACCACCGGGAGCGGCACTTCCCTGCGGGTGCTTGCGATACCAGTGCGCCACACTCAAAATGATGAGAAGCAGCAATGCGCTGTTGATGAGCAAAGCCAGTGTCACCTTCGTGATGGAGATGTCCAACGGGCGTATTTCGTTTCCGGTGGCATCATACTCCACCAGCTTGCCTTCGTACTTGCTTCCTGCGGGAGCGATGGAAAAGCCTTCATAACTTCCACCGTTCTCCTCCAGACGTGAGGATAGAAAGGCATGCCATCCGGTGGTAGAGCTATGCACTATTACCGGCAAAGGAATCGTAACGTGAGTTTCGCCCCACGTCGTGATGTGCCATTCGTAAGAATCGCCGATATGCCCGAAGACAATCTCCTTCACGTCCACCGTATTCTCGGCCCGCACCGTGGCGGGTAGCAACATGCCCAGTGCCAGCAGAATTACAGTCAGTATGTTACGCAATCTTTTCATTGTTACTTTTCTTTTTCAGTTTCCGATTCGCCTCAAAAGTGAAGAAGAACCAGGAATCATAAATCAAATATATCAGATAGTTGGCTATAAACGTCAACAAAAACGCCCTGGCTTCCTCACGTACTGCAACGCAATAAAACAGCATCACAATCATGGAGACCAGCATTCTCATCACACGCATCAGCAGATAAATCTGCAACATTCGTCCTGGCATCCGGTGACGGCAGCTTTCGGTCATATTAATCATGAATACTCCGAAAACAAAGAAGAAAAGCGGAATCAGCGGATAACCGCCGAAATAGTGATGCGGATTTATCGAAAAATACGCCCAACCGCCTACAATTCCTATCAATACCGTCAAGAGCGCTGTATGCAATAAGTAGTTTCTCTTAGTAATAGTCACGCCAACAACCTCTATTTTTTAATTTTTAATTTTTTAATAGCCTATTGCTGTTCTATACAGACGGCAACCCTTCCGTTACTCATCTCCACGAATCCGCTTTGAATATCCAACTCATGTTCCTCACCGTCCGTTGCGTAAATCAATTTCCCCGTTCCCAACGATGATACAATCGGTGCATGCTGCGGCAGGATAGAAAAAGAGCCCATAGTGCCCGGCAATGTAACACTTTCCACTTCCCCGTTGAAGAGTTCCTTCTCCGGTGAAACAATATTCAAATGCAACTTTTTCATCATCAAAGCTCCCAGACTTTTAATTTTTAATCGTTTTTCCCCCTGCCTGCTCCAGTAGTTTCTTACCCTTCTCAATGGCTTCTTCAATGGTTCCCACATTCAAGAAAGCAGGTTCGGGCAGGTAGTCCACCTCTCCGTCAAGAATCATCTTGAAGCCTTTGATAGTGTCCTCAATGGAAACCATTGTACCTGGGACACCCGTAAACTGCTCGGCAACGGCAAACGGCTGTGAAAGGAAACGCTGCACACGACGTGCACGGTTCACCAACGTACGGTCGGCATCAGAGAGTTCCTCCATACCAAGGATGGAGATAATGTCTTGCAATTCCTTGTTGCGCTGCAATATTTGTTTTACACGTTGTGCCACTTCGTAGTGTTCTACCCCCACGATGTGTGGGTCGAGAATGCGTGAAGTAGATTCCAACGGGTCCACAGCAGGATAAATACCAAGTTCAGTAATCTTACGACTCAACACCGTGGTGGCATCGAGGTGGGTAAACGTTGTGGCAGGTGCCGGGTCCGTCAAGTCATCGGCAGGCACATATACAGCCTGCACGGAAGTGATGGAGCCGTTTCTTGTAGAGGTAATACGCTCCTGCATGGCACCCATTTCCGTTGCCAGTGTCGGCTGATAGCCTACGGCAGAAGGCATACGGCCCAGCAAGGCCGAAACCTCGGAACCGGCTTGGGTGAAACGGAAGATATTATCAATGAAGAACAGAATGTCACGCGGACCGTCCGTCTCCGCTCCCATGTCACGGAAGGACTCGGCCACCGTCAACCCAGACAATGCCACGGACTGACGCGCACCGGGAGGTTCGTTCATCTGACCGAATATCAAAGACACTTGTGATTTGGCCACTTCGTCATAATCTACTTTGGACAAATCCCAATGGCCTTCCTCCATACCTTTCTTGAATTCTTCTCCGTAACGGATAACGCCGGATTCTATCATTTCTCTCAGCAGGTCGTTGCCTTCACGTGTACGTTCTCCTACACCGGCAAACACAGAGAAGCCGTGCTGCTTCTTCGCAATATTATTAATGAGCTCTTGGATAAGCACCGTCTTGCCTACACCGGCGCCACCAAACAGACCGATTTTACCGCCCTTGCTATATGGTTCCAGCAAGTCGATAACCTTGATGCCTGTATAAAGCACCTCTTGTACGGTAGTCAAATCTTCAAACTTAGGGGGGTCGCGATGGATGGGATAAGCACCTGTACGGTCCAACTCCTTCATGCCGTCGATAGAGTCGCCCACTACGTTCATCAGGCGGCCTTTGATTTGTGTACCTATCGGCATGGTGATGGGGCCTCCCAGCGGATGCACTGTCATTCCTCTCTGCAGGCCGTCCGTACTGTCCATAGCAACAGTACGCACCGTGTTTTCACCAATGTGCTGCTGTACCTCTACAATCAGTCTTTTGCCGTTCGACCTTTTTATTTCCAGTGCGTCGTGAATACTCGGCAACATCATTTCTGCCTCCGTTCCTTCGAAATAGACGTCTACTACAGGCCCGATTACCTGTGAGATATGTCCGACAATCTGTGACATAAGCAATCTTTTTATTCTATATTTCCTTAATTATTTTTCCCAATACTAAGTTGTAAGTCGCGTGTATCCTCATTAACAAGTCAGCCAAGTCGCGTCTTTCATCAGCTATGTACTCGTACCTATTAACGTTTGTCAGCTATGGTTTGTTCATCCCAATAGTTACATAAACAACAACGCAAATGTATAAACAATTTGCATGTAGTTGTTACCGTGTATAGCATTTTTTGAACAAAAAAGACTATTTTGAACGATTAATACTACAATTGGAACAAATTGTTACAGACATGATAACGTCAGTTAACAATTAGCAAGAAAAAGGAATTGCCCACCCATCTTATGAAAAAACACTGAATTGACAACAGAGGTTCTGTATATAATATACAAAAAATAAGCCTTGTCTCTCGACAAGGCTTATTCACAACACAAACACAAAATAAAACACGACAAAACTACTATGCAATCTTACCTGTCTATGCCGGGGAGGCATACGTACTAGTTACGGATATTCACATATACATAAACAGCTTCAGGCTGATTTGCACATTATAAACAAATGCGGGGAGGCATTTGTTTATTGCCTATTTGTTAAAAAACACAAATTCAAAGTTTGTCATTGAATACCTCTTTCACGAAGCTTCAACTGCCATTTCCATGCAGAAAGTAAAGTATCTTCAATACTTGTTTCTGCCTTCCAACCCAGTTCATTGTTTGCCAATTCCGGGTTTGCCCATACCTTCTCAATATCACCGGCACGCCGCCCTACTATCTGATAGTTCAGTTTTACACCGGTAGCCTTTTCGAAAGCATTAATCAGTTCCAATACGGAAAGTCCACGACCTGTACCGATATTGAATACTTCCACTTTTTCCTTCTGCTTGTTCTCCAAGATACGGCGGATAGCCACTACGTGTGCTTTGGCCAAATCGACTACATTGATGAAGTCGCGGATACAAGAACCGTCGGGAGTATCATAATCGTCACCAAACACGCTCAGTTTCTCACGGATGCCGATAGCGGTCTGGGTAAGATAAGGAATCAAGTTCTGCGGTACACCGTTAGGCAATTCTCCCAGCAATGCTGTGGGGTGTGCACCTATCGGGTTGAAGTAACGCAACAAGATGGCGTTTATCGGAGCACCGGAAGCAACCGTATCACGTACAATCTCTTCATTGATTTGCTTCGTGTTTCCATACGGAGACTCAGCTTTCTTAATAGGCGCCTTTTCCGTTACCGGAAGTTCGTCCGGCTGGCCGTAAACTGTGCAGGAAGAAGAGAATACGATACCCTCCACTCCATGCTTCGGCATCAATTCCAGCAGGTTTATCAGTGAAACCAGGTTATTACGATAGTAAAGCAACGGTTTCTGGACAGATTCACCCACAGCCTTGCTGGCCGCAAAGTGAATGATGGCTTTAATGCCTTTATATTTGGTAAACACAGCGTCAAGACCGGCATAATCCAAGCAATCCAATTCCTCGAATGCAGGGCGGATGCCCGATACCTTCTCTATGTTATCTACAACATCTGCGCTGGAGTTTGACAAATTATCAATAATAACAACTTCATAACCTGCGTTTTGAAGTTCCACCACCGTGTGAGAACCAATATAACCGGTTCCACCCGTAACTAAGATTTTCCCTTTCATATTAAATATAGATAATTTAGCTTTTAGGTTATCAATACGCCACAAATGTAAGGAAATAAATTAATAAAAACAGAAAAAGGGGGATAAATTTTAGTTTATCCCCCTTCCACTTTATTTCCGTTTTTTCTTCTTTAAATCTTCACAACCCCCGAAAAGCCCATGAATGCCATTGCCAGCAGTCCGGCAGTAATCAAAGCTATCGGAGTACCCTGCATACCTTTCGGTACACTAACCAGGCTCATTTGCTCGCGCAGGCCTGCAAACAGTGTCAGTGCCAAGCCGAAACCAAGTGCCGTAGAGAATGCATAAACCACTCCCGTCAGCAAATCATAATCTTTTTGGATAACAAGGATAGCCACACCGAGAATACAGCAGTTGGTAGTAATCAACGGCAGGAACACGCCCAAGGCCTGATACAGAGAAGGAGAAACTTTCTTCAGGATAATCTCTACCATCTGCACCAATGCGGCAATCACCAGGATAAAGGTAATAGTCTGCAAATAGCCCAAATCAAAAGCGTCGAGCACATACTTCTGAATAAGGAATGTCACGATAGTGGCGATGGTGAGCACGAATGCCACCGCTGCCGACATGCCCAATGCAGTCTCCACTTTCTTGGAAACTCCCAAGAACGGGCAAATTCCCAAGAATTGCGACAATACGATGTTGTTTACAAAGATTGCCGAGATAAATATCAATATATATTCCATAATCATTAAATTAAGAATTAAAAACTAAAAATTAAAAGCCCGGCAGCCTACCGCCGATACGTTCTCAATTTTTTCATTTTTAATTTTTCATTATTAATTCTTCTTCATACTGTTGATTAAAGCAATGAGATAGCCCAATGCGATGAATGCACCCGGAGCAAGGACAAATACCAACATGCCGTATTCTTCAGGAAGGATACTCAAGTTGAATATCTTGCCGGTTCCCAGGAACTCACGCACGGCACCCAGTAATGTCAGTGCAATGGTAAAGCCCAAGCCCATGCCCAGACCGTCGAACAAGGAAGCCACCGGATTGTTTTTGGCAGCAAATGCCTCGGCACGTCCCAATACGATACAGTTTACAACAATCAGTGGAATGAACAGGCCCAGTGTGGCGTACAATGCAGGAACGTAAGCTTGCATTATCATCTGCAACAGTGTCACAAATGATGCTATGACTACAATGAATGAAGGGATACGCACCATATCGGGAATCAGATTCTTGATGGCAGAAATCACCACATTGGAACATATCAGCACGAACATTGTAGCCAGTCCCATACCCATACCGTTAATGGCAGAGGAAGTGGTACCCAGTGTAGGACACATACCCAGCAGGAGTACAAACGTAGGATTCTCTTTGATAATCCCGTTCATCATAACTTTAAAATTATTCATATCTTCTACTCCTTTCTCATTTAGCGCTGAGTGTATCCACAGCTTCGGGAGCTGCGGAATCAGCAGGTTGTTCAACATTCTTTTGAGTAGCGCCGGTAGTGCCGTCGGCAGTTTCCTGACCGGCATAGGCAGCATAAGCCGCATTCACTGCATTCAAAAAAGCACGTGAGGTGATGGTAGACGCTGTAATGGCATCTACTTTACCACCGTCCTTGCTCACTGTCAATGCAGCTTCACCCGGATTCATGCCGGTGATGTCACCTTTATTGCCTTTCTTGAACCAGTCGGCAGCCTTGGAACCCAACCCCGGAGTTTCCACATGCGACAACAAGGAGTAGTCGATGATTTTGCCTTCAGCATCGAAACCGACCAACACTTTCAGCTCACCGCCAAAACCCATGGCAACAGCTTCCACAGCAGCTCCGATATATTCTCCGCCTTTGGTGGCAGGATATACAGAATACTGTACTCCGTTTACTTCCTGCATCTTCTTCTCGGCGATGGGGTCATTGTCGAAGCCCGGAACCACCGCACTTACGGCATCGCTCAAGGTCTTTGCATTGGCCTGCGCAATGGGCTCCTTCGTCAATTCGTTTACATAAGCCAGCAACGCTACGGAGATTGCGGTAACGCCCGTAAGTACCAGCAACATATTCTTCAAGGATGATTCTAACTTTTTCATTTCTTCTTCGCTACCTCCCCAAAGCGTTTAGGTTTAACATAGGTGTTGATGAGCGGAGTGAACGCATTCATAATCAGAATGGCAAACGACATACCCTCCGGATATGCACCGAACAGACGGATGATGACAGTCAGCAGGCCGATGCAAACACCATAAATCAGCATACCTTTGTGGCTCATCGGAGAAGTCACGTAGTCCGTAGCCATAAAGACAGCACCCAGCATCAGACCACCGGACAACAACTGTACGACCGGGGATACATAAAGTTCCGGATTGACCAGATACATGATACCGGAGAACACGAATACCGTCACCAGAATAGATACCGGAATGTGCCAGGTGATGATTTTCTTCCACAACATGTAGAACAAACCAAGCAGCAGCGCCAAGGCACTCACCTCACCGAGACATCCTCCATTATTACCTATCAGAAGGTCGAAAGCTCCCGGAAGGTCGCTCAGGGACATGCCCGGAGCACCATTGATGACACCTTTCATAATAGCCAGCGGCGTAGCAGCCGTCGTGGCATCCGTATAGGCTGTCAACTGGCCTACAGCCGGCCATGTCGTCATCTGCACGGGGAATGAAAGCAACAGGAATACACGTCCTGCCAGTGCAGGGTTAAAGGGATTGCAACCCAAACCTCCGAAGGACATCTTGCCTACCCCGATGGCAAACAAGGCACCAAGGATGATAATCCAGATGGGCAGGTTGGAAGGCAGGTTAAAGGCCAGCAACACACCGGTAATGATGGCAGAGCCGTCGGTGATGGTTGTGGTCTCTTTTTTCATGAGGAATTTGCCGATGGCCCATTCAAAGAACAAGCAGGCTGCTACGGAAGTGGCCGTAACAATCAGCGCACCCAGTCCGAAAAAGTAAAGCGAAACGAGGAATGCCGGAATCAATGCGATAAGCACACCGTACATATTCTTCTTCACGCTGTCACCGCCGTGAACGTGGGGCGAAAGGGATACGATTAATTTATTCATACTTCGTTATTTTTTAGCTTGACGTGCACGGATCATCGCTCCTACCTTACCCTTACCCAAGCGGATATAATCCAGCATCGGACGGTTGGAAGGACAAGTGAACTGGCATGAACCGCATTCTATACACGACATAATGTCTTCTTTCTCTACTCTTTCAAAATCTCCGTGGGCCGAAACGGTAGCCAGCAGATACGGCTCCAACCCCATCGGGCAGGCTCCCACGCACTTGGCACAACGGATACAAGGCTGTACCTCGCCGCGCTTGGCTTCCTTCTCGTTCATAATCAGAATACCGGAGCTTCCTTTGGCTGTCGGTACATCCGTATTTACCAGAGCTTTACCCATCATCGGGCCACCGCCGATAATCTTGCCCGTATCTTCGGGCAGACCGCCGCAAGCTTCAATCAGCTGCTTCATCGGCGTACCGATACGTGCCAGGAAATTGGACGGCTTTGCCAACGACTTACCAGTCACGGTAATGACACGCTCAAACAGAGGTTTGTTCTTCTGTACGGCCTGGTAAACGGCAAATGCGGTACCCACATTCTGCACCACAGCTCCCGTGGAGATAGGCAGCGCACCGGCTGCAACCTGGCGACTGATGACAGCATCAATCAACTGCTTTTCACCACCCTGCGGATATTGTACCTTCAAGGGTACCACCTCGATACCTGCATAGCTGGAAGCAACCTTCGTCATCAGCTGGATGGCATCGGGCTTGTTGTTCTCAATGCCAATGAATGCCTTGTTCACCTTTACCGCTTTCATCAGAATGGATACACCTACCATAATTTCTTCCGCATGTTCCAGCATCAGCTGATGGTCGGCAGTCAGATACGGTTCGCACTCTACGGCGTTGATGATGACACACTCTGCCTTGAATGCAGGAGGAGGACATAACTTGACCTGCGTAGGGAAGCATGCACCGCCCAGACCTACGATACCGGCATCAGCGATTTTCTTCACGATTTCCTCGGAGGTCAGACTGCATTCCTTCACCAACGTTTCGGAACGGTCAATGGATTCTTCCCATTCATCCCCTTCTACGTCAATGAATATAGCAGGCTTGGCGTAACCGCTGGCATCGACAATCGTGTCAATCTTAGCGACTTTCCCGCTGACAGACGAATGAATGGCTGCTGATACAAAACCGCCGGGCTCAGCAATCTTTGTACCCACTTTCACAACATCACCTTTGGCAACGATAGGCTTGGCAGGAGCACCGATGTGCTGTCCCAGCAAGATAGCGGCCTTGGCCGGAATCTCTGCCTTGATGATAGGCTGATGTGCTGAAAGTTTATTTTCGTGTGGATGGACTCCACCAATTGAAAATGTCTTCAACATACAATTCTGTATTTTTAGTCGTTTATTTACTTTATTAATTCATACCTCAACTTGGGAAGTCTAAACCTCTGCTTTGGGAGTCTCAACCTCAGCTTTAGGAGCTGCAACCTTTACTTGGGGAGCTGCATCGTCAGCCTTCGGTTTGCGCGGCGGGAAGTTGAGGGCAATGATTGTGTTTTGCGGACAAGCTTCCTCGCACTTGCGACAGGATTTGCACTTATTGGGGTCAATGTAAGCCAGATTGTTTTCCAGCGTGATAGCCTCGAACGGACAAACCTTCACACACTTGCCGCAACCGATACATGCCACGGTACAAGCCTTGCGTGCTACGGCCCCCTTGTCCTTGTTTACACACTGTACGTAAATACGACGTGATTTCTTGCCTTGAGGACGGATTTCAATAATAGATTTCGGACAAGCCTTGGCACAAGCTCCACAAGCCGTACACTTTTCCTCATCCACTTCGGGAAGTCCGGTCTCCGGATTCATGTGGATAGCATCGAACTGGCAGGCAGCCACACAGTCGCCGCATCCCAGACAGCCATAACTACAACCCGTTTCACCACCATAGAGAGAAGCCGCAATGGCACAACTCTTGGCGCCATCGTATTGGTTCACACGAGGACGGTTGGCACAAGTTCCATTACATCTCACCACCGCAACCATAGGTTCGGCAGCAGCGGCATCCAAGCCCAGAATCTCGGCAATCTTTGTCATGACGGGCTGTCCACCCACCGGACAAAGTTTACCATCCAGCGAACCTGCCTTTACGCAAGCATCTGCAAATCCGCTACAACCGGGGTAACCACATCCACCGCAATTTGCCTGGGGAAGCACCTCTGCTACCTGGGCAATCCGCGGATCTTCATACACGGCGAATTTCTTGGAAGCCACGTAAAGAATAGCGGCCGATACCAGCGCTATAACTCCCAATGAAATCACTGCAATCAGAATTACATTCATAAATTAGTTGTTTATTAATTATTTGTTTTATTATTAGTTAGTTCATCGGTCGTACGGAGAATGAGAACTTCTTACCCATCCGCGACTTGTTCAGCCACAATATATAATAATAAGGTACAAGAAGTGCTAGCGAACAAAGCGCGGAACGCAGCTCGTCATTCCAGATAGCCATAAAGACAAATAGTGAGATTATCAGAATAAGGAAAGGAAATATAAAGGCAAACAGAACTGCCATCACTCCCATTGAAAGTTCGCCCGTCACCCATACACGGTCACCGGGCTGGTAGGATGCGGCATTGGCATCGGCCACATCGACAAGTTTCTCTTTCGTATCCGCAGAGGTACAATGCCCCTTGACACTACACGAAGCGCACGCTGAAGTCTGGATGATTCTCACTTGGAGATGAGAACCGTTTATGTTTTCCACAATACCTTGATGTTTTATAGTATTCGCCATTTTGCAAAGTGTGCATTACAAATCGCGGCAAATTTACGCATTATTTGTGAACTGCAAACCTTTCCTATGCATTTTCTGTGTTCGTAAACGTGCTTTTTCTATGTTTTTATGTTTTTTCACCTGCCACAGACTACAAAAAGACAAAAAACAGACGGTCTGTCAAGGAAAAACAGACCGTCTGACTAACCAAAACAGATAATCTGTTCACTCCGAACAGACCATTTGTTTATTTACCATTTATAATTGATACCGAAACTGAGCAATTCTTTTACCTGAAAATAGCTGTCCCCTTCCGTCGGCTTGGCACTGTCGTCATAGCGGGCGTGCACATAGAGCTTGGTGGAAAGATAGCGGTTCAGCACAAAGTTCACCGTGTTTTCCCATTCGATACGCGTCCACTCATAACTGGTCTGGAAGTCCAGGCGGGAATCCAGCGTAATGGAAGGAATGATGGTCCACGAAAGTGTAGGCTGTATCTGCGAACCGAAGTTATGCTTCACGCACTTGCCCTCCTCAAGACCGAAACTCACTTCATTCACACCCTTATTCCCCACATAGCGCAGCATGTACGTCAGCGGAGCCATGAAAACGGACAAGCTGAATTTCTGCTTCTTCAACTTGTAGTCCATACCGATACTGCTCGACCAGTCCGCCGGAGCAAAGAAAGCCGAAACCAGCTCTTCACTGTTGGCCTTGTAGCCATTGCAGAACTGGGTCTTAAACTCAGTCGTGATGGTATAATACCACTTGGACGCAGCCTGAATACCCAGTTTACTGTACAGCCGGAGTTGGTCGGTACTTACCAGATAGTTATGAAACTCGTCGGAAGGTGCGGAGCTGAAGCCCAGCTTGGCATCGAGCAGATTTTCCCACTGCACCTTTTCACGGTCATTATAGTTGGCAAACAGTTGCAGGTTGGCAAGCACGGCGTTAGTGCTCTCACCTCCCTTGTACCAGTTGTCGGAGATATAGTTCTGGGTAATCTGCAATGAACCGTTTCCACCGGTCACCCACCAGTTGGGCTTGTGGATAATCACGTCGGCTTCCTCCTTCACTCCCACCATATTCTCTTGTGCAAACAGTTTCACGACGGACGGCTTGGAAGAAACCTCCTTCTCTATATTATCCTTGAATATCTTCCCTTTCATCACCTCCTTCTCGGTCATTACAACCAGATTGGGACAATTCACATACGTGTTCAGCAGCGTACGGTCCACCAGTTTGTTGGCTCGGTCCTTTGAGGTAAAACTCAGTGTGTCGAACGGCAACATCTCGCGCGTCAGGGCAGGCACCGTATCAGGCACCTGGAAATGCCAGTCCACCTTGGAAAGGCGTCTCATGGGGGCATAATAATAGGTAAGGGGAAGGAACAACCTATAGTAGTTCGGATTGGAAGGTATATAACGCTCCGGAGTCGTGGGGTCATTCAAATAATCCAGCACTCCGATATACCTTTCATATAATATGGAAACAGTATCCAGCCTGTACCCCATACCTTCCGGTTTCAATTTCAGAATCATGTATTCTTTCATTATATCCGGCAAGGTGTCGGCTTTGGCAGTTGTTTCCTGTCCACTGTTCTTCGAGGCGGTATCCAGCGTATTCTGTGCCATCACCGACGAAGAAATCATCGTAGCAATTAACCAAAATGCAATGTGTCTATTCTTCATAATGCCCTAAAGTCTATGTTTCGAGCGCAAATTTAGCTTAAAATGTTTAGAAAACATAGAAAAGCCATAAGAAAAAGGCAAGAAGGACTTTCTTCGATGAAATCGTATTTTTTAATAATTGTTTCATCGAAACTTTCTCTACTTCCTCTTTTTTTTATAATTTTGCGCTTTTTAAGTTCTACGTGTACTGACGGGAGCAGTGCGCACCCTGAACGACAAGCCGTATAGGCTCTTGGCATTAGATTAAACAATTAATAAAATAATATAGTTGTGGGAGAAACAAAGTATATTTTCGTCACCGGTGGTGTTGCCTCTTCATTAGGTAAAGGTATCATCTCATCCTCCATCGGTAAATTGCTGCAAGCAAGAGGTTACAAGGTAACCATCCAGAAGTTTGACCCGTACATCAACATCGACCCGGGTACACTGAACCCTTATGAACACGGCGAATGCTACGTTACCGTGGATGGCCACGAAGCCGACCTCGATTTGGGCCATTACGAACGCTTCCTGGGCATCCAGACCACCAAGGCCAACAATATCACGACCGGACGCATCTACAAAAGCGTCATCGACAAAGAGCGCCGGGGTGACTATCTGGGAAAGACAATTCAGGTTATTCCCCATATTACAGACGAAATCAAGCGTAATGTAAAACTGCTGGGAAACAAATACAAATTCGACTTTGTTATTACCGAGATTGGCGGTACAGTGGGTGACATCGAGTCTCTGCCCTATCTGGAAAGCATCCGTCAGCTGAAGTGGGAACTGGGAAAAGACGCCTTGTGCGTACACCTTACTTATGTCCCCTACCTGGCAGCTGCCGGTGAGCTGAAGACCAAGCCCACCCAGCACTCCGTAAAGGAACTGCAAAGTGCCGGTATCCAACCCGATGTCCTCGTACTGCGTACGGAACATGAGTTGAGTACCACCCTGCGCAAGAAAGTGGCTCTGTTCTGCAATGTGGACGAAAATGCCGTGGTGCAGAGCATCGACGCGCCTACCATCTACGAGGTGCCCATCTTGATGCAGCGCCAGGGACTGGACGTTACCATTTTGAAGAAAATGGGACTTCCCGTCGGCGACACTCCGGGACTGGGACCGTGGCGCGCTTTCCTCGAACGCCGTCACAAAGCCGAAGAGACTGCCCCGCTGCACATCGCATTGGTGGGCAAATATGACTTGCAGGATGCCTACAAGTCCATCCGCGAGGCCCTTTCACAAGCAGGAACCTACAATGACCGCAAGGTATCGGTAGACTTCGTGAACAGTGAAAAGCTGACTGACGAGAATGTGGCAGAAGCCCTGAAAGGCATGGCAGGCGTACTTATCGGTCCAGGCTTCGGCGAACGCGGTGTTGCCGGCAAGTTCGTAGCCATCAAATATGCGCGTACGCACGACATCCCCACCTTCGGTATCTGTCTGGGTATGCAGTGTATCGCCATCGAATTTGCCCGTAACGTACTGGGTTATGCCGATGCCAACTCACGCGAGATGGACGAAAAGACACCACACAATGTCATCGACATCATGGAAGAGCAGAAGTCCATCACCAATATGGGTGGAACCATGCGTCTGGGTGCCTACGAATGTGTTCTGCAGAAAGGCAGCAAGGCATACGAGGCATATGGTACCGAGCATATCCAGGAACGTCATCGCCACCGCTATGAATTCAACAACAGCTTCAAGGAGGCCTACGAAGCAGCAGGTATGAAGTGTGTGGGTATAAACCCCGAATCGGATCTGGTAGAAATTGTCGAAATACCCGCATTGAAGTGGTTTGTCGGTACCCAGTTCCATCCCGAATACAGCAGTACGGTATTGCATCCGCACCCGCTGTTCGTAGCATTCGTGAAGGCCGCCATCGAAAATGAAAACGAAAAGAAATAATTTGTAATAAGTAATTTGTAATCAACAAAGAATGGATAAAAATACCATCACAGGTCTTGTTCTGATAGCGATATTGTTAGTAGGTTTCAGCTTTCTGAGCCGTCCCAGCCAGGAGCAGTTGGAAGCACAGCAACGTTACTACGACTCCATAGCCCAGGTGCAACAGCGCGAAGCCGACTTGAAAGCCAAGGCGGAAGCAGCCCTGGCCAACGAAAGCGGAGCGGAAGCAAGCGTTGACTCCACTGCCCTCTTCTTCGACGCCCGTCAAGGAACCAACTCGCAGGTAACCATCCAGAACAACCTGGCAGAAATAACCGTAGATACAAAAGGCGGACGCATAGCTTCGGCCACGCTGAAGGAATACATGGGACAAGACAAGACGACTCCCGTCACACTGTTCAGCGGCAACGACGCTTCCATGAATTTCCTCTTTTACAACAAGAAAGAGACTATCCAGACGGAAGACTATTATTTCACCGCAGTAAACCGTACGGACAGTACCGTCACCATGCGTTTGTCGGCAGACAGCAACAGCTATATCGACTTTACATATCGCATGCACAATGACACATACCTGATAGACTTTACTATCCAGGCAGTCAATATGGAAGGTAAGCTGGCGGCTACCAACAATTATGTGGACATCGAGTGGTCACAACGTGCCCGTCAGATAGAGAAGGGTTACACCTACGAGAACCGTCTGGCTGAACTGACTTACAAAATCACCGGAGAGGGTACCGATTATCTGTCCGCCAACAAGAACGACGAAAAGGAAGTTCCGGAACGCCTGGACTGGATTGCTTTCAAGAACCAATTCTTCTCTTCAGTATTTTTGGCAGATGCCGACTTTGAAAAGACCAAACTGAGTTCCAAGATGGAGACTCAAGGCAGCGGCTACATTAAGGACTATTCTGCGGAGATGAGCACGAAGTTCGACCCTGCCGGCAAGGAACCTACCCAGCTGTTCTTCTACTTCGGCCCCAATCACTACAAGACTCTGACCGCACTCGACAAGGGGCGTGACGAGAAGTGGGAGCTGAACCGTCTGGTCTATCTGGGCTGGCCGCTCATCCGCTGGATAAACAAATGGTTCACCATCAACATCTTCGACTGGTTGTCCAGTTGGGGGTTGAGCATGGGTATCGTACTGTTGTTTATGACGTTAATCGTAAAAGCTGTAGTATTCCCCGCAACGTGGAAAACCTACATGTCATCCGCCAAGATGCGCGTACTGAAACCGAAAATCGACGAGATAAACAAGAAGTACCCCAAGCAGGAAGATGCCATGAAGAAGCAGCAGGAAGTGATGGGCCTCTACAGCCAGTACGGAGTCAGTCCGATGGGCGGATGTCTGCCGATGCTGATACAGTTCCCTATCTTGATGGCCTTGTTCATGTTCGTGCCGAGTGCCATTGAACTCCGCCAGCAGAGCTTCTTGTGGGCAGACGACCTTTCCACTTACGATGCGTTCATCAACTTCCCGTTCCATATCCCGTTCCTGGGAAGCCACCTCAGCTTGTTCTGCCTGCTGATGACGGTTACCAACATATTGAACACGAAGTACATGATGCAGCAACAGGATACGGGTGCCAATCCGCAGATGGCTGCCATGAAGTGGATGTCATACCTGATGCCTATCATGTTCCTCTTCATATTGAACGACTATCCTTCGGGATTGAACTATTACTACTTCATCTCTACGTTAATCAGTGTGGTAACAACGCTCATCATGCGCAAGACAACCAATGAGGAAGCCCTTCTTGCTCAGTTGGAAGCCAACAAGAAAGACCCGAAGAAGATGAAGAAAACCGGTTTCGCCGCCCGTCTGGAAGCCATGCAGAAACAGCAGGAACAGATGATGAAAGAGAGACAGAACAAAAAGTAGTAAGACTACCGTTCAAGATATTCTTTTGCAGAAAGCCGGACAATGACATTTGCCCGGCTTTCTTATCCTTACACCAACGAAAAAATTCACAGACTCTAAATTATGCAGACTAAATACACCTACAAACAGATCTGGCTTATAGCCTACCCCATCCTAATCAGCCTCCTTATGGAGCAACTGATAGGTATGACGGACACTGCCTTCCTCGGGCGTGTGGGCGAAGTCGAACTGGGAGCATCTGCCATCGCCGGTGTCTTCTACATGGTCATCTTCATGGTTGCCTTCGGTTTCAGCATCGGGGCACAGATACTCATTGCCCGGCGCAACGGCGAACGGCAGTATAAGGAAATCGGTGACTTGTTCTATCAGGGCATCTATTTCCAAGTCGGAATGGCGGCAGTCATGTTCCTGCTATCCTATTGTTTCTCACCGATTATCCTGAAACGCATCGTCGCTTCGGAACACATCTACGAAGCAGCCACCAGCTACCTGCATTGGCGTGTATTCGGTGCCTTCTTCTCGTTCAGCGCAGTCATGTTCCGTGCCTTTTTCTTGGGAACCACCCAGACCAAGACACTGACACTGAACTCCATCGTCATGGTGTTGAGCAATGTCGTATTCAACTATATCCTGATTTTCGGTAAATTCGGTTTCCCGGCGCTCGGCATTGCCGGAGCCGCCATCGGCTCCTCACTGGCCGAGCTGGTTTCGCTGTTATTCTTCATCCTCTATACCCGTAGCCGTATCGACTGCTGCAAGTACGGGCTGGACCGTATTCCGAAGTTCCGGCTGGACGTATTGAAACGGATGCTGAACGTCTCTTTCTGGACCATGATACAGAATTTCTTCTCCCTCTCCACCTGGTTCTTGTTCTTCCTTTATGTGGAGCATCTGGGAGAGCGCTCGCTGGCAGTGACCAACATTGTCCGCAACGTGTCCGGCATACTGTTCATGGTACTCATGGCGTTTGCCTCTACCTGCGGTTCATTGGTCAGCAACCTCATCGGTGCAGGCCACTCCGATTGCGTGGCAGGCACTATCCGGCAGCACGTACGCATAGCCTACGTTTTCGTACTTCCGCTGGCATTGCTTTTCGCGCTGTTCCCCAAGCTGATTCTGGGAATTTATACCGACATACCCGACCTGCAGGACGCTTCCGTGCATTCGCTCTGGGTGATGTGCTCCACCTATCTGTTCCTGGTTCCTGCCAATGTCTATTTCCAGGCAGTTTCCGGAACCGGCAATACGCGTACTGCATTGGGCATGGAGCTGGCAACGCTGGTCATCTACACAGCCTATATCACCTACATTATTCTGATTCTGCAACTCGACGTGGCCATCTGCTGGACCTCGGAAATGGTTTATTCCAGCTTTATTCTCATTTTCTGCTGGCTATATATCAAACGTGGGAATTGGCAAGGAAGGAAAATTTAGTATCTTTGCATTGAAATAACCGAAACAAAAAACATATATGAAACAAGTAAATCTACTACTTATGTCAGCAGCCATGACATTGGCCTCCTGCGGAGGAACAAAAGATGCCGGACAGCAGCAGGACGCAGCAGCGCTCATCCAGCGGTCGGACATCAAGATTGAAGGAAAGCGTATGACACCCGAGGCACTCTGGGCGATGGGACGTATCGGCAGTGTAGCCGTATCTCCCGACGAAAAGCAAATTGCCTACACGGTATCCTATTACAGCGTGCCCCAGAACAAGAGTAACAGCGAAGTCTTCGTCATGAATGCCGACGGTAGTGGCAATACCCAGATAACGCATGACGCCTGGCAAGAAGGACAGCCCACGTGGTTCAAGGACGGCAAGAAGCTTGCCTTCCTTTGCAACGAAAGCGGCAGCAGCCAGGTATGGGAAATGAATCCCGACGGCAGCGGACGCAAGCAGCTGACCCAATACGAGGGAGACATCGAAGGGTTCTCTTTCTCGCCCGACGGCAAGAAACTCCTTTTCATTGCCCAGGTAAAGACCGTGAAGAGTACGGCAGACAAACATCCGGACCTTCCTAAAGCCACCGGCATCATCGTTACCGACCTGATGTACAAGCATTGGGATGAATGGGTGACTACTGCTCCCCATCCGTTTGTTGCTGATTTCGACGGCAATGCCATCAGCAATGTCACTGATATTCTTGAGGGAGAGCCATACGAAAGCCCGATGAAGCCCTGGGGCGGTATCGAGCAGCTGGCATGGAGCCCGTCTTCTGATAAAGTGGCCTATACATGCCGTAAGAAAACCGGACTGGCGTATGCCATTTCCACCAACTCCGACATTTATATCTACGACCTTGCCTCCAAGGAAACCAAAAACATCACGGAAGAAAACAAGGGATATGATACGAATCCCCAATACTCTCCCGACGGCAAATACATCGCCTGGCAGAGCATGGAGCGTGACGGCTACGAAGCCGACTTGAACCGCTTGTTTATCATGAACCTCGAGACCGGCGAGAAACGTTTTGTAAGCAAGGCATTCGAATCGAACGTGGACGCCTTCTTGTGGAACAAAGATTCCCAAAGCATCTACTTCATCGGTGTATGGCATGGCGAGACACAGATTTACAACATCGACCTTGCCGGAAACGACAAGCTTACCCGGCTCACCGACGGCATGTACGACTATGCTTCGCTTGCCCTTTGCGGAGACAAGATTATCGCCAAACGCCATTCCATGAGCATGGGCGACGAAATCTATGCCGTAAACAGTACACGCAACGGCGACGCTTTTGCAGAAGCAGTGCAACTGACCACAGAAAACAAGCAGATTTACGACCAGCTGGAAATGGGTAAGGTGGAAGCCCGCTGGATGAAGACCACCGACGGCAAGCAGATGCTGACCTGGGTGATTTATCCTCCGCAGTTCGACCCTAACAAGAAGTACCCCACCCTCCTCTTCTGTGAAGGCGGTCCTCAGAGTCCCGTCAGCCAGTTCTGGAGCTACCGTTGGAATTTCCAGATTATGGCAGCAAACGACTATATCATCGTAGCTCCCAACCGCCGTGGTCTTCCGGGCTTCGGTGTAGAGTGGAACGAAGCCATCAGCGGTGATTATGGCGGCCAGTGCATGAAGGACTACTTCACTGCCATTGACGAAATGGCCAAGGAACCTTTCGTCGACAAAGACCGCCTGGGTTGCGTAGGCGCCAGCTTCGGAGGCTTCTCCGTATATTGGCTTGCCGGACACCATGACAAACGCTTCAAGGCATTCATCGCACACGACGGTATCTTCAACATGGAAATGCAATATCTGGAAACGGAAGAGAAATGGTTTGCCAACTGGGATATGGGCGGTGCTTATTGGGAAAAGAACAACGCTACGGCACAACGCACTTTTGCCAACTCCCCGCATCTCTTCGTCGACAAATGGGACACCCCTATCCTCTGCATCCACGGAGAGAAGGACTTCCGCATCCTTGCCAACCAGGCAATGGCCGCCTTCGATGCAGCCGTGATGCGTGGCGTTCCTGCCGAACTGCTTATCTATCCGGACGAAAACCACTGGGTACTGAAACCTCAGAATGGCGTGCTGTGGCAACGTACCTTCTTTGAATGGCTGGACAAATGGCTGAAGCCGGCTAAGTAAAGCCTCTCAAAAACGATAAAAACAAATAGTCCCGGATTCTTTGTCAAGAATCCGGGACTATTTGTTTTTATTGTACACCGCCCGATTCCATTTTTTATGACTATAATTTGGGCAGTTCAAATAAAGTCAATACATTTGCTTTATGCACACTCCGAAGAAGTGTAAACAATATGTCCTAATATAACCCGATAAAAGATGAATGAAAATTGGCCTGAGATTGTGGAAACACTGATACCGTATTTTGAAACAAATTCGGTAGAAGGTGATTACCAGCGGGAAATAGAGAACTGCTTGAAATTTCTTGGATGGAAAAAGACCAATGGAACAATGGTATCCCAGTATACATTACCGATAGGCAATAGCAACTCCATACGCCCGGACATTGTACTTTGGCGAAAGAACGAACATGATACACAATCCCCCGTACTCCCAATTGAAATAAAACGTCCGTCTAATATACAAAATGAGAGGCAAGAAAATCAGTTGATGTCGTATATGCGCCAACTGAAACTTAATGTCGGATTATATATAGGAGAAAAGATACAGCTTTACTACGACATTCCCAACGATGGCGAGAATCCCATCTGTGTATTTACAGCAGAATTTAAGAAAGAAGATGTAAATGGTTCCATCATCTGTGACCTGCTAACTTACGACAAATTCAATCTGGGAAAAATAGAAACATTCTGTAATGAGCAATATAAAAAAATCCAAGCGCGTAATAATCTGCATAGGAGGGTGTCAGAATTCTTATCCGAAGGCAATGGGGTAAAGAATATAATTTCGTTGCTCAAAGACAAGTTTACAGCTGAAGGATTTGAGGAATCCGCCATTAATGAAGAATTTGCCAATCTTACGCTTACAGTACATTACGAAAATAAGAGCATTCTGCCTTCATTACAGCTTAAAACGAGGCAAACATCTAAAAACTCACAAAACGACTATAAAGAAAGTGACTCCAAAGACCATACAAAATTCTCATTGGATGGAATCAACTTCTATGTCAAAAGACGTTTTGTATTGGAAGTAATCAAGCATTATATCAAAGACCATCCCAACATAAACTATGTTGAGCTGGAGAAAGTCTTTCCATCCAATTTACACAGTAAAGCATTGGGTGTAATACGTACTTTGATAGAAGTCCAAGAAAAAATCAAATCTCATCCCGATTTAAAGAAACGTTACTTTCTTAAGCCTGATGAAGTTATTTTATTGGCAGACGGAACAAAAATTGTTGTCAACAACCAGTGGGGAACATTATTTCCAAGATTTCTTGAAGCAGCAAAGAAACTGTACCAAGTAACCAATGATACGGAAAGCAATACTCCAATATCCCGATTAAAGATTACTTTTGGTAATGGGAAAGTAATTCAAGAAACACAAGCAGCCGAGACTTTCCGGCAATTTGTGATGACAGTAGGTGTGGAACAAGTGCAATCTTTAAATATCAAGGTATGCAAGATTCCCTTGATATCAAACACACTTCATGAGAAATACCAGCGCGCTCAAAAACCATTAGGCAACGGACGGTTTCTTATGACCTGCAGCAATACAAAAACAAAGAAGCGTGATATCGAGCGTATTGCCAAAGCTTTGGGCATTCAGGTGACCGTGGAAATTGTATAATGGAAGACAGTAATTCAAGAGATATGTCTTGAAAAATACTTTTTCATGAAGAGTACGTATATTGCGCTCAACAGTAAGATACACCCTATCAAGAAGATATAGCCATACTGTTGGTAATAAATATATCCTACTATTATAAAAGTCTGTATTGTCATATAGGCCAGAGAGACTATGACATGAGGAATCTTCAGTTCATTCGCCATAATCTGATACAGATGCTTGCGATGCGGTAGCCCGATATTCTCATGAAGTATCAGACGATGAATGATAGTCAGAACACTGTCTACCCCATAAACGGACAATAAGACAATCCAACTGAAATCACCAGTCTGGATGATGAGCCTGCCTATCAGGAAAAGAAGAATAAAGGCAATGCTCACCGAACCCACATCACCGGCAAAGCATTTGGCACGCTTGCGGAAATTGAAGAAGCAGAAGACTAGAACAGAACAGATAACGGTATAGATGAAATTCGCTTCTACAAAAGTAACCACCTCATTATTGACATAAGCCAACGCAGCAAGAATAACCAGAGAATAACCTCCCGTTATCCCATTAATCCCATCCATAAAATTGTAGGCATTGATGATGCCCGTACAGACTATCAAGGCTATGACTATCCACCACCAGGACAAGGAGAACAGTCCCCACTGATAAAACATCAAGGCCATGGCAGAGAAATGAAAAAGCAGTCTTGTCATCTGTCCGGTGGATTTTATATCGTCCACGAAGCTGATGAACGTCACCAGTGTCAAGGCAAGCAGGAACCAGGGATATTCAAAGCCACTCGTCAGGAAATAGGCCAACGCTCCGAAATAGAAAATAATCCCACCACCGCGTAAAGTCACTTTCGTATGAGAACTCCGCTCATTGGGCTTGTCGATGATATTGCACCTATCAGCCACTCTAAAATAAAAAAGTTCTGCTAAAAACAGCAGAACCAGTATAAGCAGATAATACATAACAGTATTTTCCTCTTTAATTTTTAATTCTTAATTGTTTACTTTTATATTTGAGAACGATTTTATCGTTCTCACTATCCCCTCCTCTGCCCTCACCGGCATTCTGTCAATACCCAGGGCAGCCTTTATCTTCGCATTACTCACCACATAATTCTCTGTCAACTTGCGCAGACGCTCTTCATTCAAAGGCAAATGGAGCAGAGTCCCAAAACGGGCACAGAACTCCATCAGTCCTCTGTTTATCTTCCAGATATGCGGTTTACGGTCCAAAGCCCGACACATCAAAGCTATCAGCTCATTTGTGGACAAGGCCTCGTCATCTCCCATGTGGTAGATACCACTCGCCACCTCCTTGGTCAACAGCCCTTCCACCACATAGCAGAGATTGTCTATCGAAGTAAAAGACCTTCTGTTCTCAAAAGCCCCCAAAGGCCAGGGAACACCTTTCCTCACCACATTATAAAGAAGATTCAGATTGCCTTTGTTGCCGGGACCATGAATCATGCAAGGACGCAGGATATAGACATCTTTGCCATCATATAGATTAGCTTTCAATCTGCCATCCTCGGCCTTCAACCGGCCAAGGATGTAATTCTCCGCAGCTATCTTGCTTTCCCCATACGGCCCTACCGGGGCAGGCACCACATCTTCAGTCAGCATATCACCCACCACACTGTCGGCAGCAGCTTTTACCGAACTGAAGAATACGAACTTCTTCGCAGACGATTCCAGAAAGAAATCAAATATCTTTTGGGTCAATCCCGTATTAATATCAAAATAGGATTGGGCTGCGGACCGGTTTTTCGTATCATGGGCTTTACCAGCCAGATGAATAATGGCATCGAATTCAGGAAGATTCCGCATCGGAAAAGAAGCTGGTTCAATATCCTTCCAGGAGAAAGTCTTTACCACCCCCTCCTTTTCAGGAGCAACAATATCCAGCCCGTAAAGGCTATGACGTTCCTTTAGGGCAACAACGAGATTAGACCCCACAAAGCCGTGGATTCCAGTGATAAGTATGTTCATTGAAATATGCTAAAAAATATACTGACCGGAAACGTGGTTATTAGTTATGTATTTAATAAAATAAGTATCTCCAATGAGAGAGAAAAAAACATACCACGTCGTATTAGAATTACGTTGGTAAGTGATGTAATACATATCCTTACCATAACGTTCAAAAAAAGCGGGCGCTTTCTTTTTTAATTTAGAATGAATGTTCTGTTGAATATCAGCTATCAGTTCTTCCACATAAGAAATAGCAAAAGGATAAGTACCCAAATACTCCTTCTCAACAAGTATTTTTATAAGTCCATACAAGTCCTCCTCTACTTCGGGAGCGAATACGACTCTCATCCAAACAAAGCCTTTATACGAGGGCAAAGCCTATCCAATAATTCTTCACCGGAAATAGCATGCCTAATGTCATCACGTCCTTCCGTAACGATATTCGGATTATTCTCATTACCCGTATATACAACTACCGGTTCACCAACATTCGGCACCATCGGTTCTTGTTCCTTATATGGCTTAATCTTCCTCATACATCCAATCTTTCCACAAAGATATCCGGAAATATCAAGTTATCCTAATTATTGACTGATAAATATCGTATGTTCATAAAGCTTCAACCAAGTCTACATATTTTTGAGTTACCACATCCTTGGAATATAATCGCTTAATCACCTCCACACCATTTCGACCCAGTAAAGCCAGTTCACTTTTTGAGACGGAATTCAGCCAATCCGCCATTTCTCCCACCTTCTTTTCCAAACTCTTCTCTGTAATCAATTTTGCACAGCCATGTTCCTGCAGGAAATTGATGATAGGCGTATCCTTTCCCGAGCAGACCAATAAAGGCCTACCACATGCCATGATTGTATAAACCTTGGAAGGGAATCCCTGCATCTCCATTTCAGGGTTCATGAAAATAAACTGGATGTCTGAATAGGCAAGAATGGACGGCATCAAACTTCTGGGCTGATAGGGCAAAATATGCACATTATCCAGCTCCAACTCACGTACTTTCTCCTCAAGAACGGGTTTCATGACTCCCTCACCGATGATAAAGTATTCAATGGAAACCCCTTTCGTCTTTTCTGCCAGACAAATTAAGGGCTCCCAATCCTGGGCATAACCAATATTCCCGGCATAAAGCAATTTCAAAGAATCTGTGGCAGGGAAAAAATGGGGATTCAGACATTCTACATTTCCACCCTGAGAATTATACAATTCTGTATCTACAAAATTAGGTATTATACAAAGCTTGGACTTATCCTTAAACCTTCCGGCTATTACATTATAAAATACCTGGTCTATTGTCGTTATGGCCGTTGAGTTATTATAAACATACCGTTCCATCCTACGTAGCTGTTCTATAACAAGCCCGTCCTTTCGTTTCAAGATGTCAGGATATATTTCCTGCACATTATATATGGTTTTACATCCCTTGATTTTCGCCAGCCAAATGTTGATTACACCGATAGTCAAAGGAGGGGAAGGTGACAGTATGACATCTATATTTCTCTGGAACAAACCAATCAGGAAAGAGATAATATGCCAATAGACAAATCCCAGGACACGCAGAAATGTATTTCTGAATTTCTTCTGGGGTACATGAAGAACTCTGATTCCATGAAAACAGCTTTCTTTACAAATCCCCCAAACCTTCCATTTCAGAGGTTGTGCTGCCAGTTGTGATTCCACAACATTGTAATGAGGCGTAGTTGTCAATACCAATACTTCATAACCGTTTTCTTGGAATTTCAGAGCAATATCATTATAAAGATAGGCTGTCGAAACTCCATCCGGACTGAAAATCAGGCTATGTATCAAGATTTTCTTAGGCATGTCTCACCATTATTTTCTCCAAACCATCTTGTTCACCACCCCCGTATAGCTCTGGATTATCTTCACAACCTTGGCCGATACATTCTCATCCGTATAATTGGGCACCGGCAGGCCATCGTCCTCGTTCCTGTTCATCTCCACAGCAGTATCTACAGCCTGAAGCAAGGATTTCCCGTCAATGCCGGCCAGGATAAAGGTTCCCTTGTCAAGAGCCTCGGGACGCTCCGTACTCGTACGGATGCATACAGCCGGGAAAGGATGCCCCACAGAAGTGAAGAAACTGCTCTCCTCAGGCAAGGTGCCGCTGTCACTCACAACGGCATAGGCGTTCATCTGCAGGCAGTTGTAGTCGTG